>JARROD010000006.1:0-27051 GCA_037384225.1 Exilibacterium sp. | reverse complement strand
TGATCCTGGCCGGCGTTTGCGCTTCACATACCACTCGGAGCGGGGCGCTGAAAATCTACACGGAAGTAACACCCGTTCTCTCTTTTTTAAACAGTGACGGTGAGCTTGTCGGTTCGTCCGTAGAAATTGTAAGGGCTATCCAGAAAATGGTCGGCAATAACGACCCTATAGAAATAGTTCCCTGGGCCAGGGGCTATAGCTACATTACGCAACCGGAAAAAAGTAATATTGTTTTGTTTTCCGGCGCTTATACCGAACAGCGGCACAACCTGTTCAAATGGGTCGGCCCGATTGCCAGTGTAAGCTGGGATTTTTTTGCCAGAGACGATTCCGACTTGGAGATCAACTCGCTGGAAGATGCCAAGGCGGTCGCAAAAATTGGCGTAGTCATAAAGGATGTACGGGTCAGCATTTTACAGCAACATGGGTTTACCAATCTGGTCGGGGTATCCAATAACGACCAGAATATTAAAATGCTGCTTCGAAAGCGTATTGATTTATGGTTTGGTGATGCCATATCGATTCGTGGTTACTCAAAACAACAGGGAATAAACCCAATTCGTTTTAAATCCGTATATCACTATGCGGATCAGGGTTTGTTTATTATGTTTCACCACAACACCCCCGATGCAATCGTCGAGCAATGGCAGCGTGCCTACTGGCAATTGGTGACAAACGGCACCATCGGGAAAATTGCAAAAAAATGGGACATCACCGTACCGGGTTACCATGCTTCGACGAATTCGGCCCGTTAACTGCAAGCTCCGCTATATTTCGATACTGATATGCTCAAACTCCGCCCCTATTGCCTCCAACTGAGATGCCATATCTGCCATTGCCGCCGTCACTTGTTGTAAGCCCCCCTTCACGCCCAGTTCCACACGGGGTTTTTCTTCGCTGATGACAGGTAAACTAAACACTTTGATACCGGGATAGGTGACCAGCACACTTTCCATGATGGGTATCATGGCGCTTTCGTACTGTCCGTATACCATTATCGCCCGCTCGGTGTATTGATCATCGGCAAGGTGTGCATATCGATTGTCCAGTACCCACTCGATCATCGGTGCCGCCATTTCTGGAAAACCGGGAACAAAGTGGTGATCGCGAATGGAAAAGCCAGGAATGCGGTTGACCGGGTTGGGAATCAACTCACTGCCCCGAGGGAATTCTATCATGCGATAATGCACCGGTTTCAGTTCACGGTTGCGCTCGCGGGCAAAGTCCTTGAGGATTTCCAGACCCTGCGGATGGCGCTCGGTGTGGGAGTTCAGTGCCCGGGCGGCAGCTTCGCGGGTAAGATCATCGGGGGTGCCACCGATGCCACCGGTGCTGAACACCAGATCCCCACTGGCGAAACTGTCGCGCAATGTTGCTTCCAGGAGTTCGTTGTCGTCTCCTACAATCCGGCACCAGTTCAACGCCAGGCCACGCTGTTTGAGCATTTCCACTACAGCGGGCAGATGTTTATCCACCCTTCGCCCGCTGAGTATTTCGTCGCCGACTATGGTTAATCCAATACGCATGTAACCACCTCTCAATAAAATTCCGATTGTAGCGAAAATTTCAGAGCCAGTCCGCTGCATCCCGACTGAAACCTAAAGGCGTTGCGTAGGGACGTGCACGAAATAACTTCCGGTTTTCGGTTTCGAGGCGCCCGTCTGGTGTCGTTGCGAAAACGCCGGCATAGTGGACCTACGTCAAGTTTTCGCAACGGCGCCAGGCGGGATGGATCGGAGGCAAAAACCGGGAGTTATTTCGTGCACGTTCCGTATATACCCAAAGCGTTTGGGAATTAGGTCATTCGGTTAGGCAGTTGGGATCGAATCTGTACTTCCCATTCAACCAATCATATATTTCCTGGGCACAGGGGTTGTGAAGGTAGTTTTTATATTTTTCAATCAGGTGGTTAAGCTCGCCATCGCGCTCCAGGTTGTCCAGACCCTTTACTTGAAAAGGAGCCAGGTCCTGGCTAATAAGACTGGCCAGCTGTTCGCCGCACAAGGTTCTGCACACCCTATCAAACAGCGTGTCAGTGCCCTGTTGATCGATATCGGCGCGAGTACTCTCCGTCAGTGATTTCAACGCTATCTGAGATAAGTGGGCCTGATTCATGGGGTTGATAGCCAGACCTGAAATATTTTCATTGACGACCCGCGCTCTGTCTGAGAATCCGTTGAGGTGAAGGAACAGCGAGCTTTTGGCTCCGTCATTGGCCAGCCCATTATCCCAGAGAAAGGGCGGGCGCTGGAGAATGTCGGCAACCTCGCTAATATGTTGACTCGAATAGCTGTCGGAAATCACTTTTGAACCGGTCCAGAAGATGTCGATATCAGAATCGAGCCGCGACCCGAGTGTAGTGAGATAGTCCTGCGGCCGTTGACCAAAAACTTTATCCAGTATCGGATCAAAAGAATAATAGGTGGGGCAGACGATCAACTTTTTCGCGGTCGTTGTGTCCGCGATTTTGTTGACAATATTTATCTGCAGTTCAGCCAAATTGGCAATGGCTCCATACATATCATCGAACAAAATACAGAGAATATCGCAACCCAGCGCATTGAGCTCCCTGACTTTACTCGACAGTTGCGCGGAGACTGTCACTTGGTCTCCAAGATACGCTTCGAAGGGGCTCCAGCCAATTCCGAATTGCAGATTGCGAGTGTGAAACTCAGCCTGTAGATTAACGAGGTGTTCGGCGGTTTCCCGAGGCCAGGAACACTGCCATTTTTTACGCAGACAGGAATCCGCCTTGGGGGCGTAAATGTAAAAATGATAGCCGTTGTCTTTGAGAAATTCCGCGTAGGCCGCCCTGACCTGCCAACTCCAGGGAGTACCAAAAAAACCTTCTATTATGCCGCAATTTTTCATTGGTGACGCAGCTCCTTGAACACTTTGAGGTTCCTAAGTTGAAAGCGCTTCGATCTCGCGGGAAACAGCAACTTCCGTCAGGGGTACAGGCTTGCTGATACCATAGCCCTGAATAAAATCAACCCCGATTTCAACGAGTTTTTTCAGTGTTTTTTCATTCTCGACAAATTCTGCCACAGTTTTCAGTTGCATGGCGTGGCCGATTTCGTTAATTGACCGCACAAAGGTACAGTCGAGGGGCTGATCGACAATATTGCGAACAAAACTGCCGTCTATTTTCAATATGTCGATAGGCATATTTTTTAAATAGTTAAAAGAAGACATGCCAACGCCAAAGTCGTCCAAGGCAAAGCTGCAACCTTTATCGCGCATCTCGGTTATAAAATCGATGGCCCGGTTCAGGTTAAGCACCGCCGCAGTTTCCGTGACTTCAAAGCAGATTTGCTTATAGGATACGCTGTAATACTCAAACCGGTCCAGCAGATACAACAGCATTTTGGTGTCACCCAGTGAATGACCGGATAAATTGATGGAAAATCGGGTGTATTTGCGAATCTGTTCACATTGCTCCGTCAGCCAATGAAAAAAATGATTGACCACCCATTTGTCAATCTGGCCAATCAACCCATACCTTTCCGCCGCCTGCAAAAACATCCCGGGGGCAATCAACTCACCGCCACGGGACTGCATGCGCAGTAAAATTTCATAGTAGCTATCGGAACTGGCCGCCCTCCCCTCAGTTGATCCCAGGGGACGGACTTCCTGGGCATAAAGTATGAATCGGTCCTGATCCAGCGCCGCGGCAATTTCTGTGGCCCAGTGCACCTCACCTTTGTATCGCGCCAGCCGCTGGTCCTCAGGTTGATAAATATGTACCCGGTTGCGCCCTTCATATTTGGCGATATAACAGGCCGAATCCCCCAGATGCAGAGGGTTATCGGACTCCGGCACCTGGTGCAGGTCGACCAGACCAATGGACGCTCCCACAGTGTATCCCTTGTCCTCCCACTGAAAACGATAATCCTGAATGCGCCGGCGGATTTTTTCGGCGATCATATACGCCGGCCCCAACGGACAGTGTTTTAACAGCAAACCAAATTCATCACCGCCCAGCCGACCCAGAATATCGTCGCCGCGAATTTGCAATTGCATTTGCTTGGCGAGTTGCTGCAAAAGCTGATCACCGGCGGTGTGACCGCAGAAATCATTGACTACTTTAAACCGATCCAGGTCGATATACAGCAACGCGTGTTCAGCGTGCTCCTTTCTTCCCGACTCCATCAGCGATTGTAAACGCCGTTCGAATTCCGCCCGGTTGAGCAGGTTGGTTAAAGAATCGTGAGCCGCCTGATAGAGCAGGCGTTCGTTCATCGCCCGCTTGGCGGTGATGTCCCGAAACACCAGCACCGAGCCAAGACAGGCACCCTCGCGCTTCAACAGCGGTGTCGCCACCTTTTCGATATACAATTCTTCGCCGCGGCGGTTGGTAAGAATAAAATAACTGGTTTCGCGTATGACTTTTAATTTATCCAGGCAGAGTTCAACGATATTTCTTTCAGGCCGGTTTCCCATTTCATCCCGGGTCTGAAAAACTTCAACCAGATATCTACCTTTGCAGTCCCCCCGGTTCCAACCGGTAATCCTCTCTCCCGCGGGGTTGATATACTCTATCCGCCCTTCACAGTCGGTGCTAATAACACCATCGTGTATGGAAGACAGGGTAGTGGCAGCCCTGTCTCTCTGCAGTTGCAGGTCGGCGCGGGATTCGGCTAAAGCCGCCAGCATTGCATTAAAGGATTCCGCGAAATAGCCCAGTTCATCATCTCCATCGACACTGGCGCGCATTTCCAAGTCCCTTTTTTTGCGGATTGCATGCACATCTTCATTCAGCCGTGACAGGCGTTTCAACACCATATAGTCAAGGAATAACAATATCAGACCCGTGGATACCATTGCCAGAACCGCCAGCGCCACAACCAACGAATCGCTGGTATGCTCTGCCTGCTCCATAATTTCGCGCCCGGTGCCAAGACGCAGAATCTCTATCGGCTTCCTGTTTATATCGCGGATATAACTGTAGGACTCAATTCGTTCGCTATCGAGGGTCTGAATTACCGTTTTGCGCCCTTGTTTTAGTAATTCCAAAACAGTGCCGTCGAAGCCGTCCCGTGCCGTGGCAGCCTGTCCGGACAATGGCAACACAGCCAGTTCCAGCAGCAACTTTTCCGACAGCGTTGCCAACGCAGTGGGTGTAAGCTTCCGGGCCATAATCAATGTGCCATTGACCGGACCTTCTCCGCTGCTGGTTAGTATCGGTTGCGACGAAAGCAGCCACAGCTCGCGCCCCACCTGCAGAAATCCGCTCACCCGCCCCGCCACCTCGGTTTGCAACAGTGTTTTGCGCCTGGCTGAAAAAGTACTCACTAACAAAGCGGGCAGAGGTGCCAGTTGCCCCTGCTCTTTATCCGCACCAGTGCCATAGACCAGTTCGCCAGCATTGTTATAGAAGGCAATGGCGTCGAGAGGAATATTGTGAAACACATCAAAGGTGATATTGGAGTCGATATAAGACTGATGTTTTAGTCGCACAAAATCATGGGATTGATCCCACGCCGCCCAGTCTCTCACCAACCCGCTGAGAGCGTCGATTTCCTGTTGCAGCGCGTTGTGAGCCCGGGCCGTGTCTTTCTGTAAGGCTTTTTCCTCCAGCGCCAGATAGCCGTTTTGGATCCTGGACTCGATGACCCAGTAAAGCCCCACAATCAACAACGCCTGGGAGACAGCCAGTAGCAGCAATACTTTGCGGCGCAGGCTATGCCCCTTGTCGATGGCATCTGACCGGGAAATAGCAATTTTAGTGGATTCAGCCATAATTACTTCTGCAGCGAAAATATGCCCTATTAATACAATTTAGTTAAAATTTTCACATTCAGCCGAGTAAGCAACGATTACGGCCCTGATTTTTGGCCTCGTAAAGCTTTTCGTCGGCACGGGCAAAAACATTTTCGATGGTCTCTTCGCCGGAAAACACCGCCAGTCCCACGGAAATGGTGACCTGCACAGGCTTATTCTTAAAGCGAAAAGGGGTCATGGCGATGGTTTCGCGAATTTTATCGAGGATTTGTAGAGAAACTTCCCCACTGGTTTCCGGCAACAGCAGCACAAACTCCTCACCACCGTAACGGGCGATAAAGTCCACTTTGCGCAAGCGCCGAAAAATGGCACGGCTGAGCACGATGAGCACTCGATCACCGGCCTGGTGGCCATAACTGTCATTGATCTTTTTGAAAAAGTCGATATCGCAAATCGCCAGGGTTAGCGGGTGCCGGTAGCGCTTCCAGCGCTGGTATTCCATAAACACCCGCTCACTATAGGCTTGCCGGTTCGGCAATTGGGTCAACGGGTCCTGCAACGCCTTGCGTCTTTGCTTTTCTATATCGATTTTGTGCTGTTGCGCCTGAGCCTCCATGCATTCAACTCGGCTGACCAAAGCCTGTAACTGTTGTTCCAGTGGCGCGTCAGTGGAATTTTGACTCAGTTGAAAACGCTCCAACGCGGTTTGAATGGAATCTATGTGCGTATTTACCTGGCTTTTCAGGCTTTCAATGTCTGTGGCAGTGGTGAGCGATGTCTGCAGTGTCTGCATCTGTCCGTCCAGACTGGCTTGAAGATTTTCCGTTGCCCGGCGCATATCCGCCTCGGCGTTTATAGTTCCCCCCAACCGCTGACAGACAGTTTCCAGTTCCGTGTTGACCGTGGCGAGATATTCTTCAAACTTACGGTCGGAGGTTAAATGGGCTTGTATAACCAGATCGCGAATATCCTCCAGCGCCGGTACCAGTTCATACCAATTGAGTCCCCGGCCAATCCGCTGCCTGGCATCGGTCGCTTTTTCTTCCAAACAGGCGACCGGCTCGACATTCTCCAGCAATTCCATCAATACCTGGGTTACCTTAGCGGATATATTGGAAAAGGCCGGTTCTCCAGCTTCTTGAAAGTCGCATTGCGCTTCACCGTCGGTTTCACTCCCACAGATTGCTGGCTCTGGCTCTTGTGCTGTGTCTGGATTTGGCCCCGGGGCGGAGTTTCGATGGCGACGGGAGAGATTTAACTGAGGCAGCAGGCGCTCCCAGAAACCCTGGGGGTTGTGTCCCTGATGCTGTAAAATGCAAGCCTGCAGTGACGACAGCTCGTTTAACGAAGTCGGAAGTTGTTGAAAATGTCCGGTTTTCGATTTCAGTTCGCGTTTAAATTGCTTCAGTCGATGTTGAGTATCGACGGGAATATCGAGCTTCTGAAGCTGGTCGCACAGCGCCCGCATTGCACTGCAAATGGCACGGGTGCGCGAGCTCCGACAGTTTTCAAATTCCCTTACGGCGTCTTCCACAACCAGCATATAGCGTTCAAGTTGATTAAACGTTACCTTGCTACGCAGCGTATCTCTTAAACCTTTAAGTACTCGATCCAGCTCTTCATCCTGGCCGTCGGCAGTGACACTCAGCCTGAGTAGCGCGCGCCGCAGCAATGCCTGCTGCTGCGAAGCGTTTTGTTCCAGCTGCTCACTTGCCTCTAGGGCCTGTAAGTATTTATTGCGCCAAACATTGGTTTCCGACATGCAGTGATTCCATCTCACCGGAGATATGCTTTTAGTGAACTATTTTATTAAACAAGCATGAGTATGGCAGATAAAAAAACAATTTGGAGCAGTTTATCAAGCTGCCAAAGATATGTAACCTACTGAATCTGGTTAATTTTTTTCAGTAATCTAGGTGTGAGCCTCAGGCGGGAAAGGGTTGTGGAAGTTCAATCCTCAGATGATATAAGAATGAGCACGGTTTCCCTTTTCGGGGGCAAGTTATGCCGAGAAGCGTCGGGGAAACCGTTGCGAAGATCATTAACTCCGTTCAGAACGAATTTTTTTGATCAAAAAATCAACAACCTTAAGCATTTCAGCCTGACTGCCGGCCATTCGCGCGCTCACCTTATATTTACCGTCCACTACCATTTCCGGTGTTCCGCTGATGCGGTAACCTTTTGCACGGGAGTCTGCCTGCTTGACTTGGCTGGTAATGCCAAAAGAGTCAAACATTTTCAGAACTTTTTCTTTTTCCACCCCATTGGCGGAGAAAAGTTCCGCTACCTCTTCGGCATTTTTCAGCAGCTTTTTATCGACATTCAAAGCATCGAACAGAGGTTTATGCATTTTATCCAGCACCCCCAGGGCCTTGGCGATGTAAAAGGCGCGGGCATGCACTTCCATCCAGTTGGCGGGAACGCCCGGGCGGCGTACAGGCCACATCGCCGGTGAAGCTTCAAATTCGACATCCGAAGGTAACTTGTCTTTCCAGGGTTCTATGATGGATTCAAATTTGAAACAATGACCACAGCCATACCAAAAAACCTCAGTGACTTCTATTTTGGACGGGTCGGATGTACGGACGGCTGCATCCAATACTTTATAATGTTGCCCTTCCTTATAACTGGATGATTCGGAATTGCCTTCAGCGCAGGCGAGCAGCGGAAACACCAAACTAAAAACAATCAAAAGAGTTCGCATAAATCTACTCCATGTAGTAATAATTAGGCTATAGACAGCTGTGATTATTGTGGTTCCCACAGTCAGATACAAGACAAGGCGTGAAACCGCACCCGTTTTTCTAGTTCAGCCCGGAAATATAGTTGGACACGGCGATAATTTCTGCATCGCTCATATGTTCCGCGACCTGACGCATAATTTGCAGGTCGCCATCATTGGTGCGATCACCGGCACGAAATGCGCGCAGTTGTTTTTCAATATAGGCTGTAAACTGTCCCCCGAGACGCGGGAACCCCGCAGGTGCATTACCTTTTCCTGTGGGGGAGTGACACCCACTACAGGCCGGGACCCCTGTTTCCAGGTTACCTGAACGGTACACCTGCCGGCCCAGTTTAAGACCATCCGCTTTAACGCCCGAATTGAGCTGAACCTTGATTTCCCTGGCGCCGGACAGCTGTAGCTCCTTAGCACTGAAATAAGCGGCCAAATCCTGCAAATCCTGATCGGAAAACCCGTCCAGCAAACCCGTCATTTCAGCAACTTCCCGGTCGCCGTTTTTGATATCACCCAGTTGTTTGTACAGATAATTTGCGCCCAGCCCGGCAATTTTGGGGAAATTGGGTGCCGAGCTGTTGCCGTCACTACCGTGGCAAGCACTGCAGACAGCTGCCTTGGTTTCGCCCGCAGCGGGGTTTCCAGCGGCGGCCCCGCCCTGCGCCAGCGTGAGCAAACTTATAAAAATCAACGCATGCTTTAATACATTATTCATTAGTTAATCCGTATGTTATCCGATTGTCTTTCTGGCCCCAGATGTTTTTGTCTCACCGGCCTCGTCGCAAAAACGGCGACATTATATACTAACCACCTGATAACACACTATTTTTGCGGAATCCCATGAATCTGATTAATTTCGGTAAGGCCCATTTCACCCAAAGCGCCCCCAGCATCAGCGAATGCCCTCCCGACAGCGGCGCTGAAGTTGCTTTCGCCGGGCGTTCAAACGCCGGGAAATCCAGCGCCATCAACGCGCTGACCAACAACACCAAGTTAGCCCGCACCAGTAAAACCCCTGGCCGCACTCAATTGATTAACTTTTTCAACCTCTCGGACCAGCAGCGCCTGGTCGACCTGCCGGGTTACGGCTATGCAAAGGTTCCCCTGGCCATGAAACGCCAGTGGCAGCAGCACCTTTCCACTTATCTAAGAGAGCGCCGGTGTTTGCGGGGGCTTGTACTGATGATGGATATCCGTCACCCGATGCAGGAATTCGATACCACAATGATCAACTGGGCCGTGGAAGCACAAATGCCGGTGCATATCCTGCTGACTAAGTGCGACAAATTTAAAAAAGGCCCGGCACAAAATACACTCTTGAAGGTACGCAAACACCTGCAGGAAGCCCAGGTGGACGATTTAGTGACTGCACAGACTTTTTCCGCCTTAAAAAAGCAAGGCATTGATGATTTAAAGCAGCTTTTAAATCAGTGGCTTGTTTTAGAAGAAAAGTCACTTTCTCAATAATCAGTGGTATGTATACCCTTTCAATCCATCGGGCATAAAAAAACCCGGTAGCTTTGGGGGTACCACCGGGTCAAAGACCTGCGCCCTTGGGGCCAAGCACAGGTCAGTTAGATTACACGCAATGCGTGCACTTACTAATTGGTTAGATGTAGTACTTTCCCCTAGGTTCCATATTTTCTCTGGCTTTAGGAAAATTTATAAAAAATAGCCCCGACTTTCGATCGGGGCCGCTTACTTATGCTTAGGGAAGCGAAGCGTGGCTTAATTTTAGCCAATTTCAAGGGAGAGCAAGACACAGTTAAATCGATTACTTTTTCAGACCAAAGCCGCTAACAGAAAGTTCCAAACGTTTTTAAAACTTCTCCGCTCAGCATTGTTCTCCCATAGCCCGTCACACTCTATCAGTGAGCTTCGTCCCAGTTGTCTCCTGCTCCGGCCTCCACAACCAGAGGAACATTCAATTTCAGAGCGTGCGACATACGGCGACAAACCTCTTCGCGGACCATTTCCAATTGGGATTCGGCAACCTCCAACACCAGTTCATCGTGAACCTGCATAATGATTCTGGCATCTATTTCTTCCTGATTAAGCCACTGATCGACGGAGATCATCGCCTTTTTAATGATATCCGCCGCCGTCCCCTGCATTGGCGCGTTAATCGCTGTCCGCTCCGCCGCCTGGCGTCGCATTCCATTTCGGGCATTGATTTCCGGCAAATACAGACGCCGTCCCATAATGGTTTCCACGTATCCCCGCTCAGCCGCAGAAGCGCGAACATTATCCATATAGGTCCGCACACCGGGATAGCGATCAAAATACAGATCGATATACTGCTGCGCCTGATTGCGTCCCAGCTGCAATTGCTTGCCCAACCCAAATGCAGACATACCATATATAAGACCAAAATTGATGGCCTTGGCGCTGCGCCGCTGCTCTGGCGTTACCCTCTCCAGATCGACACCAAACACCTCCGCGGCGGTCGCTCTGTGAACATCCAGCCCCTGGGCAAAGGCTTCCATCAGGCCTTTATCGCCGGACAAATGCGCCATTATTCGCAGTTCAATCTGTGAATAGTCAGCCGCCAGGATTTTGTATCCTTTTGGGGCGATAAAAGACTGGCGGATACGGCGGCCCTCTTCCGTACGAATTGGAATGTTCTGCAGGTTCGGATCCGAAGAAGACAGCCGCCCGGTAGCCGCCACAGCCTGGTGATAAGAGGTGTGGATACGGCCGGTATTGGGATTGACCATTAGCGGAAGTTTATCGGTGTAGGTTGATTTTAATTTGGAAAGTCCGCGATACTCCATCAACACTTTTGGCAGCGGATAATCAAGAGCCAGTTCCTGCAGCACTTCTTCGGCGGTGGAAGCAGCCCCTTTCGGGGTTTTTTTAATCACGGGCAATTTCAGTTTTTCAAACAAAATAGCGCCCAACTGCTTGGTCGACCCCAGGTTAAACGCTTCACCGGCTAGCTCGAACGCCTCTTTTTGCAGTTTTTCCATTCTCTCGCCCAGGGTCAGGCTCTGGGCCTGAAGACGCGCGCTGTCTATCAATGCCCCTTGCCGCTCAATTCTGGAAAGTACTGGTAATAATTGAATTTCCAAGTCAGTAAATACTTGCTTTAATTTTTCTTCCGCCGCCAGCTGCGGCCACAGAACACGGTGGAGGCGCAAGGTAATATCGGCGTCTTCGGCGGCGTAGGGAGCGGCTTCCTCCAGCTTGATCTGATTAAAGGTCAGCTGTTTGGCACCCTTGCCGGCAATATCCTCGAAATGGACAGTTTTATAATCCAGGTATTTAAGCGCCAGACTGTCCATATCGTGCCGTGTCGCGGTACTGTTCAACACATAGGATTCCAGCATGGTATCGAAGGCGATACCCCGCAAATCCACACCGTGGTTTGCCAATACACTGCGGTCGTATTTTAAATTCTGACCTACTTTCGCCTGTTCAGGATCTTCCAGGAGCGACCTTAAGCGCTCCAGAACATAGTCCAGGGGCAACTGATCCGGCGCACCCAAATAATCGTGTCCGCAGGGGACATAGGCAGCTTCCCCCTCTGTGACGGCAAAAGATACGCCCACAATGCGGGCATTCATATAATTTAGACTGGTGGTTTCTGTATCGAACGCGAAGACGTCGGCCCGCCCGAGCTTATCTATCCAATGTTCCAGGGCCTGTTTTGTGAGAACTGTTTCATAGCTTATTTTCGAATCCGCAGCCCCGCTGCCTGCCTGCGGTGACTCGGACTCGGAGTCGGAGTCAGAGTCGGAGTCCGATTCCAACTCCACCACCCAGGTTTTGAATTCCAGTTCCCGAAACAGAGCCCGCAGGGCGTCATTATCCGGTTCCCCCATGGCGAGCTGTTGCGGCTTCTGCTCCAGTTCCACATCGGTTTTAATGGTCGCCAGTTTGTAGGAGAGGTAGGCCTGATCGCGATGTTCACTGAGTTTTTCCGGCATTTTCTTTGCGCCGCGAAAACCGAGGCCCGCCACCCTGTCCAGATTGGCGTAAATCTCATCAATCCCACCCATATTTTGCAACAGCGCCAGAGCCGTCTTCTCGCCCACACCGGGTACGCCGGGGATGTTGTCCACCTTGTCTCCCATCAGAGCCAGAAAGTCGATGATCAGTTGGGGAGGAATGCCAAATTTTTGCTCCACGCCTTCCAGGTCCATACGGGTGTCATTCATGGTATTGACCAGGGTCACGTGCCGGTTGACCAGCTGCGCCATATCCTTATCGCCGGTGGAAATTACCACATCGATTCCCTGGGCTGTCGCATCATGGGACAGAGTCCCAATAACGTCATCGGCTTCCACACCATCGATAATCAGTAGCGGCAGCCCCATGGCGCGAATAATATCGTGAATCGGTTGTACCTGGCTTCTCAGTTCATCCGGCATGGGAGGTCGATTTGCTTTGTATTCAGCAAAAAGTTCATCCCGAAAGGTCTTGCCTTTGGCGTCAAACACGACCGCAGTGACACTTTCTGGGTAATCTTTGCGCAGTCGCCGCAGCATATTGATAACGCCTTTCACCGCTCCAGTGGGAATACCCTTTGATGTGGTCAAGGGGGGGAGTGCGTGAAATGCGCGATACAAGTACGAGGAGCCATCCACCAGCACCAGTGGCGATTGTTGTTTGGTCATATTGCACTCATTGTTCCGGGCAGATTTATAAAAGCTGCAAGCATACACCAAATCCCCCGATAACTAATGAGAGCGGCCAAATTGCAACCCCTTTCCAGGGCCGTATTCAAAGCCCTCCACGCCGGGAAATCCCCTTCGAGTCTGAAAAAATAGGGATACTGTTACCGCTGTCCGACATTGATAAATATTCTCATTTAATATTAACCAATACGATGGAGTGTTACCGCTGTGTTACCTTCTGAAAAAGCCTCCACATCGTGCCCAAGCTGATAAAAAATGACGACATAGTAACGTCTCAATAACCCGGGGTAATTTGTTCCTTCGCTCCGGCGGCCATCCGAAGGTCCCCTTAACAGTGTGCCTATCCCCGAATTATTGAGAAATTACTGGAAATATCACTAACCTGGCGTTTAACAAAAATTTTTAGAAAAAAGCTGGTTTATTTTTAAACGTGCTGTTACCATGTGTAACGTAACGTAACACATTGCATGATTACTTGATGGTGGTGCTCTAGACCGGCATCAGGTAGTCAAACCAAAGTAATAACATCAACTAGCCTGACGGAGGGCCACAAAATGAAGAAACTTGGTTTTCTGTTCATTCTCGCATTTGTTGCACAGGGCGTTTTTGCAAATAAGGTAATTGGCCAATATTCCAACGTGGCGTTAGCCGTTGCCGAGACTGGCGCCAATATGAGCTGGGTAACAAATTATGAAAACAGCGAAGCTCGCAAGCTTGAAGAAGAACAGCTCAAGCAAATGACTGAACAGAATAAATTAGATGTCAATATACAACTGCAAGAACGTATTTCAGACATGATTAAAGACTCATTGGAGTCCACTGAGCTTTAAATTTACAGCACACCTGTGACGTTTTCATCGCTCTTACCTGCACTGGATATCTCTCCTCCCTTTTCAACAACCAGTGCAGGCTTTTTTCTCCCGGGCAAAACCCAAACATTCCTTGCCGGTTACTCCGACAGGCATTTGCTAAACCCTTCAGCCAGTTGGTTGAGCAGGCCCTCGTAGGTAGTTGCTTCCATTCCCAAAGGGTCGAGAGAAAACAGAGGCAACCCTAGATCTGCGGCCAGGTTCTCAGCGGCTTTACTGCGATAGTAAGGCTCGATAAACAGGCAGTTGGCATTTTTTTCCCCCAGTTGCCGCCTTACCTCGTAAAGATGACGGGCGCCGGGTGGGCGTTCAGGTGTTTCCGTAACGGCAACGATCTGGTGCAAGCCATAGGCCTGAACAAAATGACTGTAACCATTGTGGTAAACGCCAAAACCCTTTTCGGTCAAGGTTGCGAACCGACGTTGCAATTGAGCATCGAGCCGGTGGAGTCGGGTGATCAGATCTTTGGCCCGCTGCCGAAAGATTTCCGCGCTGGCGGGTGCAGTTAGAGACAACTGCTCGGCAATGGCGCCAGCCATGAGGATACCGTTGCGAGGGCTCAACCAAATATGAGGGTCTTTTCCCGCACCTTCGATTGACTGCTTCAATGTCTCTGTTGCCGCCAATGTCAGACGCCTCTCCTCTGCGACAGTCTGCAAAGGCTTGACCAAAAAACGCTCCAGCGCCGGCCCCACCCAAAGTACCAGATCGGCCTTCTGGAGCCTGGCCATATCGGAGACTTTAAGCGCATAGTGATGGGGAGAGGTGTTACCGGGCAAAATAGACTCCACCCGTCCATCATCCCCTAGTATTTCGCCGGCCAGCAAAGCCAGCGGCCTGATACTGGTGACAACCAGCAATTCCGCCGCCGTGCAAAAACCACTGAGCCACACGGATAACCCAAAAAACAATAACTGCTTCATAAAAGTATAACGTTGGAAAGTAAACGTTATATAATAACACATACCCAATTCGATGAATTCCAAAATTACCGCGATGACTGATCCTCGACCCATTGCCTGCCAGCCTCACAACCATCAATTGTGTATCGATGACGCCGTGGCTTCCGCGCAACGTATCTGCAAGTCTAAAGGCGCGCGCCTGACACCGTTGAGAAAGCAGGTACTCATACTCGTCTGGCAGAGCCACCGTCCCCTGGGAGCCTATACTATCATGGATATGTTGGCGCAAACCTCTACACGCCGCGTGGCTCCGCCGACGGTTTACCGGGCATTGGACTTTTTGCTGCAATACAAGCTGATTCACCGCATTAATTCACTCAATGCGTTTTTAGGTTGCCCGGATCCGGGCAATGTCCATCAAAATTACTTTCTGATCTGCCGCCAGTGCGGAATTGCCACGGAATGCCTCGACAACAGCCTCGGAAACAGTATTGCGCAGGTAGCGGACAGTGCCGGTTTTCAGGTCAAAGAACAATCTGTAGAGATTGTCGGTCTGTGCCCCCGCTGTCAGGCGGGGCCGAAAAACCGGGAACCTGGCCAATGACAGCGAAAGTACTGGTGAACGCAGAGGCGATATCTGTCGAACGCGGTGGTCGCAAGATTCTGCACCAAGCCGATCTGACCCTGCACCGCGGTGAGATTCTCACCCTTATTGGCCCCAATGGCGCCGGTAAAACCACTCTGGTACGGGTGGTTCTGGGTTTACTCAAACCGGACCAAGGCAAGGTCACCCGACCGCCAGGTTTGAAGATTGGGTATATGCCACAAAAATTGCATCTAGAGCCCAGCCTGCCGCTCACTGTGGAACGCTTTTTAGCATTGGTCGGCAGCGGCCGGGATGAGATTACCACCGCACTGGAAAAGGTTGGTATTGGCCATTTGCAATCGAACTCGATGCAATTGCTGTCGGGCGGCGAAACTCAACGGGTATTACTCGCCCGCGCGCTGTTGCGCAAACCACAACTTCTGGTGCTGGACGAACCGGTGCAAGGTGTGGATGTCAGTGGCCAGGCCGAGTTTTACCGCATAATCTCCCAGGTCCGCGATCAATTGCAGTGTGGCGTATTAATGGTGTCACACGATTTGCATCTGGTAATGGCAGCGACGGACACGGTGATCTGCCTGAATCAGCATGTCTGCTGCCAGGGCCACCCGGAAAACGTCAGCCATCACCCGGCGTATCTGGAACTGTTTGGCGAAACGGCCCAGCCGGGTATCGCCCTCTATACACATCACCACGACCACGCGCACGATATGCACGGCCGGATTTTGGAACAGGAAAACGATCATACTCATGCCTGAGTTTTTATTGAATGCGGCACTGGCGGGTATTGGTGTCGCGCTGGTATCGGGCCCTCTCGGGTCCTTTGTCGTCTGGCGGCGAATGGCTTATTTCGGCGACACGCTGGCGCACTCTGCACTCATGGGGGTTGCCTTTGGTCTGTTGCTGGAGGTCAATCTCAATGTCGCCGTCTCCCTGGGTTGCCTGTTGCTGGCGCTGATTCTGGTGCTTTTGCAACAAAACCGCTTTATCGCCACCGACACACTGCTGGGAATTCTGTCCCACTCTACCCTGGCCCTGGGGCTGGTTTGTGTGAATATTTTCGGCGACAGTCGCATCGATCTTATGGCCTATCTTTTTGGTGATCTGCTGGCCGCCAACGTCAGCGATGTGGTGACGATTTACTCTATCAGCGGTTTGGTACTGGGTTTGCTGATCTGGCTGTGGCGACCGTTACTGGCGATTACCGTTCACGAAGAGCTGGCCAGAGTTGAAGGGGTGGCGGTGACAGCAGTACGCACCAGTTTGATGCTGTTGATGGCACTGGTTATCGCCATAGCCATGAAAATTATTGGCGTTCTGCTGATTACCGCGTTGTTGATAATACCCGCCGCCGCCAGTCGTCGCCTGACCCATACCCCTGAGCAAATGGCCGTAATTGCGAGTGTCATCGGTTGCCTGTCCATAGTCGGCGGCCTGTGGAGCTCTTTTCTGTGGGATACCCCAGCCGGACCTTCGGTTGTGTTGACCGCGAGCAGCCTGTTTTTATTGACATTGCTGAAAAAACAACCGGATTAAAATGCGGTAACCATGGATTGGAAGGTCAGTTTCATTCGATTGATGTCCAGTGGTGGTTTAAAAAAACCGTGGTAATGGCCGCGAGGATTGATCAGCACAACGTTGGCGCTGTGATCGACAGTATAGGTATCACCCAGGCTTACTTTGTTAAAAGCCACGTTGAGCTGTCCGGCGAAGCGCCTGATTTGCAGAAACTCACCGGTAACGCCGATAAACTCCGGGTTGAAATAGGTTACGTAATTGGCAAGCACTGTCTCTGTATCCCTCGCCGGATCAACGCTCACAAGCACCACCTGAGTATCGGCCCGAATATCATTGTCGAGGCTTTCAAGTAATTTATTCAAATCAGCCAGTGCCGTAGGACAAACATCAGGACAGTGAGGAAACCCAAAAAACATCAGTGTCCATTTGCCCTGTAAACGGGAGAGATTAAAGGGCTGGCCACGGTGATCGATAAGCTGGGGGTCTTTGAAAATACGCGGCTTATCAAAGACGACAGCCCCGTTGATGCGCAGCTCGGCAGGCGAAAGCACCCGCGGGGTGGTTATCTTATTAATGAACAGCCCCAGCACCAGCGCCATAAAACCCAATAGGGCAAAGACAGTCAACTTAATACCGCGCGCGCGGTTTGCCTGGGTACTTTCGGACTGGGGCGCGGCCATGTCTGACTCAATCATACTTAACTCAGGGTAAAAGGCTGGGTAACCGGCAACAGATAGTGATCCAGCAACATAATTAAAAACAGGCACATCAAATAGACTATGGAGTATTTAAAAGTATCCATTCCGGCATTGGGTTTGTTGCCAAATAAAAGTACCAATGCCCAATAAACAAAACCGAGCCCCAGCACAACGGCACCGAGCAGGTACAACCAATTCAACATACCGGTGGCAAACGGCAATAAAGTGACGGCAAAAAGTATCAGGGTGTACAACAGAATATGAATTTTGGTATAGCGCTCGCCATGGGTCACCGGCAACATGGGAATTTTGGCGTTGGCGTATTCATCTTTGCGGTGTACCGCCAAAGCCCAGAAGTGTGGTGGTGTCCAGGCGAAAATAATCAGCAGCAGGAGCAACCCGTGCCCGTGGATTTCACCGGTTACCGCCGTCCACCCCAACAGCGGTGGCGCCGCGCCCGCCAGGCCGCCAATAACAATATTTTGCGGTGTCGCGCGCTTGAGAAACTGGGTATAGATTACCGCATAACCCAGTAGCGATGCCAACGTCAACCAGGCGGTGAGAGGGTTGACAAACAGGATTAACAGAGCCATCCCCAACACACCCATTATCAGCGCGAAAAATGCCGCTTGCAGCGGTTCGACTCGGCCTTTAGCGATAGGGCGATCGAGTGTGCGCGCCATCTTTTGGTCGATACGGCGATCCACCAGGTGATTCACCGCCGCCGCGGAACCGGCGCAGAGCGCTATTCCGAGATTACCCAGCAGTAGAATATCCACAGGCACCATACCGGGCACCGCCAACAGCATACCGATGATGGATGTCAAAATCATCAGCGCCACAACACCGGGTTTGCACAGTTGCAGATAGTCGCGCCAGCTTGCCGATTCCACCAGAGGAGTATCTGTAGATATCTTCGCCATGAGTATCAGGCCTCTATATTAATTTTAGGGTAAGCTACGTATTATCAAGTCAATGGTTTACGACGCGCTTGTTTGCAGCACAATAAAGTCCGTAATTAACGGTAACCAGTGCTAACAGCAACAACGCACCGACGCCATTGTGGGCAACTGTTACCGGTAAAGGCAAGATCCAGACAATATTACTGATGCCCAGCATGACTTGAACGCCCAGCAACAGCGACAAAGCCACGGCGAGATAGCGAAAACCCCGAGTATTCAGGCTCCACAGTTTAGCCGCCAGTACCAGCGTAACCGCCGCCGCCAGAACCGCACCCAAGCGGTGGCAAAGGTGGATCGCTGTACGCGCTTCATTGTCCATCAGCCCCCCCAGATAATTGGGACCGATATGTTGGAAAATGTTAAACCCGCGTACAAAATCGGTCTGCGGCCACCAAACCCCGTGACAGGTAGGCAAATCGACACAAGCCAGTGCGGCATAATTGGAACTCATCCAGCCACCCAAAGCAATCTGAGCCACCACCACAACCAAACCGGCAAACGCCCACGGGCGCAAGGCACTGATTCGCGCCACAAGTTGCGCCGGATACACGGCGGAGTTCCACATATTGCTCAGGCGCAATACCAGTAACCACAACAAACTTAAGGTTGTAAATCCTCCCAGCAGATGAGAAGTCACTACTTGAGGCCACAGCTTTAATGTGACTGTCCACATGCCAAACAGGGCCTGGACAATTACCAGCACTATGAGCGCCAGCGGTAATTTCAGCGGTTGCGTTCTATATATATTGCGCCCATAACCACCGGCGTCGAGACGCTTATTTTTTCGATGATGATGCCAGGACAACAATCCAATGCAAACAATCACTAACCCCAAACTCCCGGCAAAATAACGATGTACCATTTCCGGCCAGGTTTTATCGGTGGCAACAGGTGACTCGGGAAAGAGCGCCTCGGCCCGGGCAATTTCTTCATGGGTGTCCGGCCAGGAAAGATGACCGTAACACCCAGGCCAGTCTGGACAACCCAAACCCGCATCCACCAGGCGCGTGAACGCGCCCAATACCACTACCACACAGGCTAAAAATGTTGCAAATAAGGCCAATCTGAACCCAGGCAATTTGGCGGACAACCCAGCCCCCTCGACAAGTGCAGAGGATACCTGAACAGCAGACTGTTCCGAGCCGGGAGCTAAAAACTCAGAGCCCGGCGGGGATACAGGGTTGATGGTCTCGCCGACACTCATTGCTCACTCCTCGTAAGAATATTTCAACAGGCGCTTTAGGTCTTGCAAAAGGTCCTTCCCCTGATGCGCAGGTGAATAAAACATCATTGCAAAGCCTTCCTGATCCACCAGAAAATAGTTATGGGTATTTAAAGAGTCTCGCTGCGTCGATGGCGGTGCCGCGTTGGTCGACGCCAACCATTGCCGCCATTGCTCCGGAGCAACCCTAACACGCTTGAGTTTCGGGTGTTCGCGTTGGAGAAAAGATTTTAGTGACGGGTCCAGCCCCGTGTCTCCATTGATATATATACGTTCCACCCGATGAGCCTTCTCCCCCAAACCAATGTGTACCTGTCGAGTCAGATACAGGTTCTGGCGGCAAACCTGATCGCAGTCAGCGCCGGCGGGTATCAATATTTTCCATTTCTTATCGCCATCCAGAAGGTCGACCGGGTTGCCGGCTTCGTCGATAAAATTCAACTCCCCAATCGCTTTCACCGGTTTTAACAGGTCGCCGTGGTTGACTGTGCCCCGCGGAAGTCCAATACCGGTTTTGAAAATGACGTAGGCGGCAACCATGGGCAGTACCAGGGTCACCCCCAGCAACACACCTGTCCAGTTACTTTTTGCGCTGTTGCTGCTCAACCCAACGTCTGATTGTCGGCCACGGGAAGAAGAGTCGGAGCTGTGCCTATTATCCTGTTGTGAATTCAAGGATTTTTCCGATGCTTTTTCGACGAGTTGAGAAGTCATACCACTTTCCTCTCTGTCTTAAGACGACAACGTAACACCTCGGTGATATTGCTGCTGTTAATGAAAAATAATACAGCGAGTACAGTCGCCATAGTGAACCATTGCCAGGCATACCCGAGATGCTTTGCCGGGCTGATATTGACAGGTTTCCAGTCCACTGCCAACGCCGCAGCGTCTGCGTCATCAATATGAACCAGTGCGGGAACAAAAGTGTGGCCCAATAGCTTATTGATGAGTTGGATATCCTGGGTCTGAATCACCTTCGGCCAATTCTCGCCACTGACCAGTTCGTCTGACAAGACAATATTTTCAGTGGGCAGAGATATCCGCCCAGATACCGTTATTTTGCCCAGGGGCATGCGAACCTCAGGCAGTTGATCGCGCCTGGGGGGAGCTGGAACCCAACCCCGGTTAATCAGCACCCAATTTCCCTGCACCGTGTAGAAAGGAACCAGCACTTCATACCCCACTCGCCCCCCATGGATCTTATTATCCAGAAAAAACCACTTTTTTTGGCTAAAGCTACCCGTTAACCTTACAGGGCGGTAATTCTGCAGGGATAATTCAGCGATGGAATCGAGGTCGACCGGCCCGGCGTTCCAGCGCTGCTGATACTCCGCCAGTAAATTGCGTTTTTCCTGCGCTCGCTGTAGTTGCCAGAACCCCAAACAAACGAGTACCGGTAACAGAAAAATAGTCAGTGCACTTATTTTCCAGTTGAATTTAAAGCGTAAACTAACTCGTTCGGATTGCGGCATATGACTTTCAATTCAACTAAAGGTCTATCTACAATGACATTCTAACTACAAATATTAACTACAAACATTCACAACGGCGGACCCGATAATCTTATGTGGCTGAAAGTAATTATTGTTATTTTGTTTTTCGCGGTATTGGCTTCACTCAGCAGTGCGTTGTTTTTCTTACTGAAAGACACAGGTTCAAAGTCCAGGCGAACCCTCTATGCTTTGGGCATTCGCATCGGACTGGCCTCACTACTGCTGTTGTGCATATTCTACGGCATTTATACCGGCCAGTTATCCAGCCGGGCTCCCTGGGACTCAGGGCCGCAAACGGCAGCCCCTGACGTAGACACAGCACCGCCGCCAAAATAAAGTTTACCGATTAACCCAGAATGTACACGAAGATAAACAAGCCCACCCAGACGACATCCACAAAGTGCCAATACCAGCTGGCGGCTTCAAAACCGAAGCAATCATCGTGTTTAAAATGACCTTTAATGAAGGAGCGCGAAAACATAACCAACAACATAAAGGTTCCGAGAGTCACATGAGCACCGTGAAAGCCGGTCAGCATAAAAAAGGTTGTGCCGTAGATACCCGATTCGAGAGTCAACCCCATATGGCTATAAGCTTCGACATATTCTTTCGCCTGGAGTATCAGGAACAAAATCCCCAATGCCACAGTCAACCCGAGAAAGCCATTGAATAACTTGCGGTTTTCGTTCTTTAATGCCGTGTGAGCAAAATGGACTGTAACGCTGGACGTCAACAGGATGACCGTGTTCCAAAACGGCAACCAGCCCCACAGCGACTCCACATGGCCGAAACTCATGCTCTCTGCGGGACCTTTTACTGCCGCTGCGTCACCGTTAACCGCCATATCGGGCGTTGTCATCAAAGGCCAGGTAGCTTCAAATCCCTGCCACAGCATATTGGCTGCCCCTCTGTCACCCTCCCCACCCAACCAGGGCACAGCGAAATTTCGAACGTAAAACAGGGCGCCGAAAAAAGCGGCAAAGAACATGACTTCGGAAAAAATAAACCAACTCATCCCCCACACATAGGAGCGCTTGAGTTGCGCGTCGTTCAGGCCCGCCATGTTTTCACTGATGACAGTTGAAAACCAGTTCCACAGCACGATTGCAAACACCAGTCCACCCCAAAATAAAATCCAGGGCCCGACATCGTTACCATTGAGCCAGTTGGCCGCACCGAAAACCGTCAAAAACAAACCAAGGGATGCAAAAATTGGTAGTTTGCTTTGCTCAGGTACGTAGTATGTGCCTTCACTTGCCATTATCATTCCCCACATTTATAAGCTAATTGGTTTAGCTATAAGGTTTACCATACCAGCGGTTCAGTGTTGAGCCGTGGCAATTTCTTTTTAATTTACCGCGCCCTGCGACAGTTCGATGTTTTGCTTTGTCACATCGAACAATGTATAGGACAGGGTAATCGTATTGACCTGCCTGGGTAGGTCCTGATCGACAATAAAACGCAGTGGCAGCTCAGCACTGGCGCCAGCCGGCAAGGGCTGCTGGTTAAAGCAGAAACATTCTGTTTTATGGAAATAGTTGACTGCATTGGAAGGCACTAAACTCGGAATTGCCTGGGCCACCATATCCTTGCCGGTGTTATTGTGGGCAAAATAGGTTACCGAGGTCGCTTCACCCGGGTGCACCTTGACACTGGTAACCGTGGGCCGAAATTCCCAAGGCATACTCTCGTTATTCGTCGCCACAAACTGTACCTTGACTGTGCGGCTTGTATCCACTTCTACTTCCACTGCCTGATAGCGGCCGCCGGTTTTACCGTTAAGGCCCGTCAGGTCGCAGAACGCGTTATAAAGTGGCGGCATGGCCCACATCGCAAACGCAAACATGCCAACCACCACACCCACCAGTTTCAGGCTGAGTAAAGTGGTTGAGTTGGTTGGCTGTCTGCTTTTCATCGCTCTTAATGCTTTTTATTAAACCGCGCGATAAAACCGCGTTTTACCTGATCCCAATTAAAAATTATCTCTTTTCCGCCGATCAGCGCTCACTATTTCACCTGCGGTGGAACGCTGAAAGTGTGGTAGGGCGCCGGTGAAGGCAATGTCCACTCAAGCCCTTCAGGATTTTCCCAAACCTTGTCGGTGGCCTTGTGCTTGCCGCGAATAGTGGAAATCACATTGAACAAAAACAAAATCTGCGCGGCACCGAACAGGAATGCGCCGCAACTGGCGATCATGTTGAAGTCGGCAAACTGTAGTGAGTAATCCGGAATGCGTCGCGGCATTCCCGCCAGACCGACAAAGTGCATTGGGAAAAACGTCAGGTTCAATCCCACAAACGCCAGCCAGAAATGGGTTTTACCAAGCGTTTCGTTGTACATATTTCCACACCATTTCGGCAGCCAATAATAAACCGCTGCGGTAATGGAGAAAATCGCACCTGGCACCAACACATAGTGGAAGTGCGCAACCACAAAATAGGTGTCGTGATACTGAAAGTCCGCAGGTGCAATTGCCAGCATCAACCCCGAAAAACCGCCGATCGTAAATAGAATCACAAAGGCGACAGAAAATAACATGGGTGTTTCAAAGGACAGAGATCCCCGGAACATGGTGGTTACCCAGTTAAATACCTTAACCCCGGTGGGCACAGCGATCAGCATCGTGGCATACATAAAAAACAGCTCGCCGGCCAGCGGCATCCCCACGGTAAACATATGGTGCGCCCAGACGATAAAGCTCAAAAAAGCTATGGATGCGGTGGCGTAAACCATGGACGCATAACCGAACAGCGGCTTGCGGGCGAAGGTCGGTATGATAGCGCTGACCACGCCGAACGCGGGCAAAATCATAATATACACTTCGGGGTGCCCGAAAAACCAGAATACGTGCTGGAACAGTACCGGATCACCGCCACCGGCAGCATCGAAAAAGCTGGTATTGAAATGGATATCCATCAGCATCATGGTCACCACTCCCGCCAGTACCGGCATCACTGCAATCAGCAGATAAGCAGTAATCAGCCAGGTCCAGACAAACAGCGGCATTTTCATCAGGGTCATGCCGGGAGCGCGCATATTCAAAATAGTGGCAATAATGTTGATAGAGCCCATGATGGAACTGGCGCCCATGATATGAACGGCAAAGATAAAGAAAGTCACACTGGGCGGCGCGTAGGTGGTGGACAGCGGCGCGTAGAAGGTCCAACCGAAATTGGGGGCTCCGCCTTCCATAAACAGAGTGGAAGCCAGCATCGCAAATGCGAAGGGCAGAATCCAGAAACTCCAGTTGTTCATTCTCGGCAGCGCCATATCCGGTGCGCCGATCATCATGGGAACCATCCAGTTGGCGAGACCGACAAAAGCGGGCATCACCGCACCAAACACCATCACCAAACCGTGCATGGTGGTCATCTGGTTAAAAAATTCCGGTTCGACGATTTGCAGACCGGGTTCGAACAGCTCAGCGCGAATAACCAGTGCGAATACGCCGCCGAGCAAAAACATAGCAAAGCTGAACCACAGATAGAGACTGCCAATATCTTTGTGGTTGGTGGTAAACAGCCACCGGCTTAGACCTTTAGCTGGACCATGTGCCATTGTTCACCTCCTCATTAATTATTCGCGGCCAAAGAGCCGTTTTGCTTGAATTTGAGCACATCGATCGGCTGCACCGAATCGCCCATATTATTACCCCAGGCATTGCGCTCGTAGGTGATCACTGCGGCCAGGTCTACCTCGGACAACTGAGCGCCAAACGCCTGCATAGCGGTTCCGCTGACGCCGCTGACTACCACACCCAAATGCCCGACAACGGGGCCGGTCGCCACAGCACTGCCTTTCAAGGCCGGGAAGGCACCGGGAACCCCCTCGCCGGTTGGACCGTGGCAGGCCGCACAGGTCTTGCCGTAGACCTCCTCACCCTTGGCATAAAGTTCGTCGAAGCTGAAAGTTTTCTGTGTCAGGGCTTTTAGTTTTTCCGCCGCCTGCTTCTTATTCGCAAGCCATTGGTTGTATTCATTTTGTGGTAAAGCTTTTACCACAATCGGCATAAAGCCGTGGTCCTTGCCACAGAGCTCCGCACACTGCCCGCGGTAGACACCCGGCTCCTCTACATAAGTCCATGTTTCGTTGACAAATCCCGGGATCGCGTCTTTCTTAACCGCCAGATCCGGCACCCACCAGGCGTGGATTACATCGTTGGCAGTGACCAGGAAGCGAACTTTTTTCTTAACCGGAATAACCAATGGTTCATCCACTTCCAACAGGTAATTGGTCCCTTTGGGAGACAAATTGTGGATTTGCTCATCGGGTGTACTGAGATTGCTGAAGAAACTGACATCCTGCTCCAGGTATTCATATTTCCACTTCCACTGATAGCCAGTGACCAGGATATCCAGATCCGCTTCTTTGCTATCGTAGATATTGATCAGAGTACTGGAAGCCGGAACAGCCATAACAATAAGGATGGCAAAGGGAACTATGGTCCAGAGAATTTCCAGCGCTGTGCTTTCGTGAAAGTTTTCTGCCTTGGCGCCTTTAGACTTACGGTGCACGATCATGGTATAGAACATCACCCCGAAAACCACCACACCGATTCCGACACACCACCAGAAAATATCCATGTGGAGGCCGTATATATCTCGGCTTACCGGCGTGACACCCTGGGGCATATTAACCCCCCAACGCTCAACCTCATCTGCCAAGGACTGACTACTTATGGACATCAGCAAAGCAGGGCCAAGCAACAAGGCCAAAAGCCATTGTGCTTTTTTCAACATCTCCCATTGTCTCCATGTAGATAATTATGCTTTTCTATATACGCTAATCGAACTTTTGAGCTAAAAAGCCTGGAAGCAAGGCCCTCGATTCATGCCAAAAGCCCGGTTGGCTTGACCATAACCCCATTTCAGGCACACTCGGGAGGTTCTGGTCCAAACCTGGATACCTCGGATTCAAACCCGATAGATCTGAAAAGACAGAGTTATAAAAGGACGCTGGAATTTAAAACGCGCGACTGGTCAATCCACGCACAAATAAATTCCTTCATACTGATACAAACTCGTGCGGCCTGCTCAAAATTTAAACGGAAATACCATCAATAACTTCTCCGTCCAGAGATTCAACCAACAAATATGCGGCTAGTCGTCGCAACTTCATCGGGCGCATAGCTGACAACATTGAGCTCTAAAAGTCAATGACTTTATTGTGTTAAGGTCTTGAATTACCTAATGTTATAGCCTGCTTTTATAGTAGATGCCAATATGTCTATAGTAGATGCCAATATGTCCGCTGAGATTGCTCATCGCAAAATTTTCACCCTCGCCTGGCCCATGATTCTCAGTAACATATCGATACCCCTACTGGGCATTGTCGACACGGCCATTCTCGGCCACCTTGACGAAGCAAAGTTTTTGGCGGCGGTGGCCGCCGGGTCCACCATTTTGACATTTTTGTTATGGGGTTTTGGATTTCTGCGCATGGGGACCACAGTCTGGTGGCGCGCGCCCTGGGCCGGAAAGATGATGCCGCCTGCCGCGAATTGTTACACCAAAATCTGCGGCTGGCCACTGCCTTGAGTCTGTTACTGATAGCCGTACAGTATCCGATATTTTCTTTGGCCATAGAGTGGCTAAAACCCCGCGAAGCAGTCGCGGAGCTGGCCACCCGTTATTGCCACATTCGCATTCTCAGCGCCCCCGCCACACTGGCAAACTACGCCAT
>JARROD010000005.1:0-30267 GCA_037384225.1 Exilibacterium sp. | reverse complement strand
GCACCACAGAAGGTAGACGGTTCGTCCTTAATCCCATACCCTTACCGGCTGGGCCGGGCCTGAATAGAACCACGTTAAGAACTTAGGTAAAAAGATTTATAGGTCGAAGCACTACCAACGTCCGGCGTTCAAATACTATCCGCAAACGCCCGTACGCACGTGGCACGTCAAGCTTTAATATCGATAGAAGGCGTTGCCCCGGTGGCGGAATTGCGACGTCGATCACGGCCGGATCGAAGCTCCAGCCAGGGTTTTTGCCCACGCCTGCCGCGGCGCCGATCCTGCCGCCGTCGCTCCACCCACGGCCGCCGTACCGTCTCGGTAGCCGATTCGGTCGCCTGAGTTTCACTGGTCTTCTCCGCGCGCCTGGCTTCACTGGACTGGGTAGGCGTTACTACTGGCAAATTGGGTCCAATATTAATCATTCCAACACCTCCGGGAAATTGAAATCCGGTGTTTGCTGACAATTCTGTACTGCTGAAACTACATTGCCTAAACTACACACTACAGTAAGCTATCGGCACAATGTCACCAAACTTTAATTTCCGGTTTCAAGTGCTGGAAACTTTCTTAAACCACCGCAATTTTGTATGCAGATGCACCACTTCACCAATAATCAACAAGGTCGGTGCATGCACCTCGCTGGCCGCGACCAAGTCAGCAAGATGCGCTATATCCGAGGTAATGACCCGCTGCTCAGGTGTAGTCCCCTTCTCTATCAGGGCTGCCGGTGTCTGCGGAGAGCGACCGTGATCAACCAACGCCTGACAAATGTCCTTTAACCCTTTCAGGCCCATATAAAACACCAGCGTCTGGGTCGGCTCCACCAACTCCGGCCAGCTGAGATTAACACTGTCGCTTTTCAAATGCCCGGTCACAAAACGTACCGACTGCGCATAATCTCTGTGGGTCAGGGGGATACCGGCATAAGTAGAACACCCCGAAGCAGCCGTGATACCGGGAATCACCTGAAACGGTATCCCCTCTTCGGCAAGACGCTCTATCTCCTCGCCACCGCGGCCAAAAATAAAGGGGTCCCCTCCTTTCAGACGCAGCACGCGCTTTCCCCGCAGGGCCAGATCGATCAATAACTGGTTGATATCGTCCTGGGGCACGGCGTGCTCGTGGCGCCGTTTGCCGACATAGATTCGTTCGGCATCCCGGCGCACCAGATCCAGCACCGGCGCCGACACCAAGCGATCGTACAATACCACTTCGGCCTGCTGCATCAACTGCAAAGCCCGCAGAGTCAGCAGATCCGGATCGCCGGGACCCGCACCGACCAGATAAACTTCGCCCCCCCTGAGGCGCGGCTGCGGCTCGCTCAGCAGCGCGTTAAGATACGCTTCAGCCTGCTGTGGCTGACTGCTCAGCACCAGTTCCGCAGCGGGTCCCTGCAGGGCATCCTCCCAGAACCGCCGCCGTTGATCAATATCGCTAAAGACCTGTTTTACGCGTTCGCGAAAGCGCTTGGCGAGCGCGGCCAGGTTGCCGTAGGCAGCCGGTATCAGAGATTCAATCCGCGCCCGCAGCAGGCGCGCCAGCACCGGAGCCTGCCCGCCACTGGAAATGCCTATAACCAACGGACTGCGATCGACGATGGCTGGCACAATGACACTGCACAGCTCCGGGTCGTCCACCACATTAATGGGAATCGCACGGAATTTCGCATCGGCGGCCACCCGCCGGTTAAGGTCAGGATCGGCGGTCGCAGAAATCACCAAAACACACTGTTCAAGATCCTTTGGGTGGTATTCCCTGAGCTGCTGCTCACCACCGCTGGTTTCTATTAACGCCTGCAACTGCGCTCCCATTTGCGGGGCGACAACCCGCAGACGAGCCCCTGCCCTAACCAGCAAATCGGCTTTGCGGGTGGCAATTGCGCCGCCGCCGACAATCAAACACGTCTGCTGTCTTATATCGAAAAACAGCGGCAGATAATCCATAGCAAATAACCCATAATAAGAGCTTGTACCGGATTATTATATTTTAGCCGATACGCTCCAGGCCACCCGCATAAGGCCGCAGGACCTCCGGTACCAGGACACTGCCGTCGGCCTGTTGATAATTTTCCAGCACCGCGATCAATGTCCGCCCAATCGCCAACCCCGAACCATTGAGTGTATGAAGCAATTCAGGTTTACCCGTCTCCGGGTTGCGAAAACGCGCTTTCATGCGCCGCGCCTGAAAATCGCCAAAGCTGCTGCAGGAAGAAATTTCGCGATATTTTTCCTGCGACGGGATCCAGACTTCTATATCGTAGGTTTTACGCGAGGAAAAACCCAGGTCGCCACCGCATAGAATAACGGTGCGATACGGCAATTGCAGTTTTTGTAAAATAGCTTCCGCATTGGCGGTCAAGCTTTCCAGCGCCTGGTCGGAATCCTGCGGGCGTACAAACTGTACCAACTCGACTTTTTCAAACTGGTGCTGGCGAATCATTCCGCGAGTATCTTTGCCGTGGCTGCCGGCTTCACTGCGAAAACAGGGTGTGTGGGAGACAAATTTTAGCGGCAACTGCGCCGTATCTTCGACTATCTCGTTGCGCAATATATTTGTTACCGGAACTTCCGCGGTCGGAATCAAATAAAACTCGCGCTCATCGCAGAGTTTGAAAAGGTCATCTTCAAATTTCGGCAGTTGTCCGGTACCGTACAAAGACTCGCTATTGACTATGTAAGGAACGTAGATTTCCCGGTAGCCGTGCTCTTGTATATGGGTGTCGAGCATAAACTGAATCAACGCCCGATGCAGTCGCGCGACACCGCCCTGCATCACCACGAAACGCGAGCCTGTCAGTTTCGCGGCGGCGTCAAAATCCAGCCCGTCGAGCCGCGCCCCCAGGTCCACGTGATCCTGCACAGCAAATTCAAATTCCGGTGGACTGCCCCAGCGGCGCACTTGCACATTATCGCTTTCGTTCTCGCCTGCTGGCACCTCGGCAGCCGGGATATTCGGCACACCGCTCAGCAGCGTTTCAAGCTGTTGCTGCACCTGCCCCAGTTGTTGCTCTGCCTCGGATAACCCCTGCTTCAGGTTTTCCACTTCTTTTAACAACGGCGCGATGTCTTCCCCCGCGGCCTTGGCCTTACCAATATTTTTCGAGCGGGTGTTACGCTGTTGTTGCAGCGCTTCCGTTTTTACCTGAATGGCTTTACGCTGCTCTTCCAGTGCCTGAAGCTGCGCCACATCCAGGGCGAAGCCGCGCTTTTGCAGAGCCTGAGCTACAGATTCAGGGTTTGTTCTGATTATTTTGGGATCCAGCATATTCGTTAATTGACCCGTTAGAAAATTCGTAAACTGAAATGGACTGCCACAGCGACAGACACCAGGCCCGCCACTACACTCAGGCCAATATAGATAAGCGCTGTCACTGTATGGCCATTTTGCCATAAGTTAAGCGCATCCAGGGAGAAAGTTGAAAACGTGGTAAAAGCACCGAGAAATCCTGCCATCAATACATTTCTCCAGGCTGGATCGATAAGCCCTTTTTCGATGATCAGCACGTAAAAAACGCCGATCAAAAACGAACCGATCACATTGACGATCAGAGTTGCCAGGGGAAAGCGGTTTTCCATGATCGGGTAAGTAAACACGCTTACCCAGTAGCGCCCCAGCGCACCTAATGCTCCGCCTAAAGCAACTGCCAGCCACTGCATATCGGAATATTAACCCCATTTCGCTTAACGTCGTTCTTAACTTAACGTTTACTGTCGTTCAGTGATTGTCCGCAGGCTTGTCGGCTGGCGGACGGGTCTTCTCCTCCGGTTCGGTTTGCTCTGAAGGAGAATCAGCGGCATAGCGCCGGCGCGGACTTTGCTTGTCCAGCTGGCGCAAATACGCCAGCTTTTCCTTTATCTTCAACTCCAGCCCCCGGGGTACCGGCCGATAGTAGAGCCGCTCCCCCAGTGCTTCGGGGAAATAACATTCACCTGCGGCATAGGCGCCCTCTTCGTCGTGTGCGTAACGATAGCCCTCCCCGTAGGAATGGTCTTTCATCAGCGCAGTCGGAGCATTGCGCAAATGCAGTGGCACATCGTAAGCCGGCTGTTTTTTCACTTCGTCAACAGCACTATTGTAGGCGTTATAGACAGCATTACTTTTCGCCGCGGACGCCAGATATACGATGGCCTGGGCAATCGCCAGTTCGCCTTCCGGACTGCCGAGTCGTTCTTGAACGTCCCAGGCACTCAGCGCCAGCGGTAATCCGCGCGGGTCGGCGTTGCCAATATCTTCACTCGCCATGCGCACAACGCGCCGGGCAATATAAAGCGGATCGCAACCGCCGTCCAGCATGCGCGCAAACCAGTACAGGGCCGCATCAGGTGACGAGCCGCGCACGGCTTTATGCAATGCCGAAATTTGTTCGTAAAACAGATCGCCGCCCTTGTCGAAACGTCTCACATCCCCCGCCAGTATTTCGGCGATGGTGTCTTTTCCTATCAGCAGCCGATTCCCTTCGGGGCGGGCCAGGTCGCAGGCGATTTCCAATAAATTGAGCGCCCGGCGGGCGTCGCCGTCGGCGGCGCGGGCCAGGAGCTGCCTTTCTTCCACCGCCAACACAAACTGTTTATCGGTGTTTTTATCCGCCCGGCAACCGCGCGCTTTATCCGCCAACGCCTGCTCCAGTACGCGTTCCAGTTGCGACGGTGAAAGGCTGCGCAGAATATACACCCGGCAACGGGACAACAATGCATTGTTCAATTCAAAAGACGGGTTTTCCGTGGTGGCGCCGATAAAAATAAAAGTGCCATCTTCCACATAGGGTAAAAAAGCATCCTGCTGCGCTTTATTAAATCGATGCACCTCATCGACGAACAGCACGGTTCTGCGCCCGCGACTGTGATGCTCACGCTGCGCCACAGCGACGGCGGCGCGAATGTCCTTGACACCGGCCAGAACCGCCGATAGTACCTCAAAACGCGCCGCGGTCAGCGCCGCCAGCATCCGCGCCAGCGAGGTTTTGCCGACACCCGGAGGCCCCCACAACACCATTGAGTGTAATTGGTCTTTTTCAATCGCTTCACGCAGGGGTTTGCCCGGGCCCAGAAGATGTTCCTGTCCGATATAGTCATCCAGACACCGCGGCCGCATACGCGCCGCCAATGGCGGGCAGGGAGCCGCCCCTCCTGAGGAATTGTCACTAAAAAGGTCGTTAGTCATTTAACAGAACATCGGTGCCCGGTGGTGGCTTGAACGTGAACTGCTGGTCGCTGATGGGCTTGTTGGCGATCAGTTTCTGCAGGCTTATCGTCGTAATCTGGCCCAGGCTGTCGTGTATGGCCATCTCAGTGAGTTGTCCTCCGACGAAACTCAAATCCAATTCTTCAAACAAACTGTTTTCGCCTTTCGGCCGCAAACTGAAAGTCTGTACGGGATTATCTGATTGCTGTTTTAATCCCTGAGTTGTTTGCGCCTGCCCACTAGCCAATTGAACGCGAAAATGCTCGCTGATTTTGTTCACTTCACCACTTAGCAAAAGAGCCGGAGTCTGCTGCATACTGGGGTCGAAAGGCCGCACCGTGACCTGTTCCAAATCCGGATCGTAAAGCCATAAAGTGACCTGATCACTGACCAGTATCTGGTCGAAAGGCGCCAGCGTTTCCCAGCGGAATTTACCGGGGCGCTTCATCGCAAACCAACCCTCGCTCTCCTGTATAATTTCGCCTTTCGTATCCACAATCCGTTGTTTAAACTGCCCCTGCAGGGCCTCCAGTGGAGCCAGTAACCGGCTCAGGCTGGCTGCCGCCTGGCTTTCGTCTTCAGCGCGGACAATTACAGACAATAAAATCAGACTGACAATCAAAAGCGGATAACGCATAGCGTGGATTCCATTGATTAATGTTTCGGGGGCGGCGGCGCCAGCACTTCCCGGTTGCCGTTACTGGCCATTTCACTGACCACACCGGCGGTTTCCATGGCTTCGATCAGGCGCGCGGCACGGTTATAGCCGATGCGCAGCTTGCGCTGGACTGAAGAGATCGAAGCCTTGCGCGATTCAGTCACAAAGGCCACCGCTTCATCGTAAAGCGCATCGGATTCACTGTCACCGTTCTCGTCACCACCGTCTGAGCTCAACCCCGGGACAGGAATGCTATTGGTACTATCGTCGACTACCCCTTCCAGGTAATTGGGTTCGCCACGGCGTTTCCAATCCGCCACCACCTTGTGAACCTCATGATCATCGACAAAAGCGCCGTGCACCCGCATCGGTACCCCGCTGCCCGGGGGCAGATACAGCATGTCGCCATGCCCCAGAAGCTGCTCGGCACCGCCCTGATCCAAAATGGTGCGGGAATCGACCTTCGAGGAAACCTGGAAAGCCATACGTGTCGGTACGTTAGCTTTGATCAGCCCCGTGATAACATCGACCGAAGGCCGTTGGGTAGCCAGCACAAGATGGATTCCGGCTGCCCGGGCTTTTTGTGCAATCCGGGCGATCAACTGCTCGACCTTTTTACCGACAATCATCATCATGTCGGCAAATTCATCGATAACGACCACAATGGATGGCAACCGTTCCAGCGTCGGCGCCACAGCCTCCTCCTCGCCGGCCTGGTAGTGCTCATCCGCCACCCACAGCGGGTCGGATAAGGGTTGACCCGCCTTGATAGCATCCTCCACCTTGCGATTGAAGCCCGCCAGGTTGCGCACGCCCATGGCCGCCATTAACTTGTAACGCCGTTCCATTTCTCCCACACACCAGCGCAGGCCGTTGGCCGCATCTTTCATATCCGTAATGACCGGTGTCAGCAGATGTGGGATCCCCTCGTAAATGGAAAGTTCAAGCATTTTTGGGTCTACCAGGATCAGGCGCACATCTTTGGGAGTCGACTTATACAGTAGGCTCAACAGCATAACGTTGACGCCGACGGATTTGCCCGACCCCGTGGTCCCCGCCACCAGTAGATGGGGCATTTTCGCCAGGTTGGCAATAATCGGTTCGCCGGAGATATCGTGTCCCATCGCCAGGGTTAATGGGGATTTGGCATTTTCATAGACTTCCGACGACAGCACCTCGCTCAGCCGTACAATTTCACGATGTTCGTTGGGTATTTCGACCCCCACCACCGATTTGCCGGGTATCACTTCGACAACCCGGACACTGATAACCGCCAGCGATCGCGCCAGGTCTTTGGCCAAATTGGTAATGCGACTGACCTTGACCCCGGGTGCGGGCTGGATCTCAAACCGCGTTACCACCGGCCCCGGCATCACGGATACCACTTCGACAATTACGCCGAAATCTTTCAGTTTCAGCTCCAGCAATCGCGACATGGCTTCCAGGGACTCTTTCGAATAGCCTTTGTCGCTGTGCTTGTCCGCTGGATCGAGCAGGCTTAGCGGCGGCAGCTCACCGGTCACCGGGGTATCGTCGAATAGCGCGACCTGCTTCTCCTTCTGTACCCGTGGGCTCTGCTTGGGCTTGCGCGGAGGCTCGGTAATTTTCGGAGGGATGCGCTCGGCATTGACTTTCGCCTGTTTTTCAGCCGCCAAGCGTCGCGCCTGTTGCGCCAGTCGCGCCTGCCGCTTTTCCTCTCTGCGCACTTTACGTTGTTGGAAATAGCGTTTGACCGCCTCGATCATACGCAGGGTCAGGCTTCCGATCTGATCCATCAGTTTAAACCAGGACAGATCGGTAAAAATTGTGACGCCGAACAAAAACACCGCTATCAACAACAGCGTCCCGCCGGTATAGCTAAACGCCGATTCCACCGCTTCGGCGACGGAAACCCCCACCACACCGCCATTGGAAAATGGCAGGTTGGCACTTTCGCTGCCGTAATAGAGGGACGCCAGGCCAGTGCCCGCCACCATCACCAACACCAGCCCCACAGCGCGCAAAGCCAACATTAACCAGTCGAAACCGCCAGGTTGCACCCTTTCACGAAAAATCAACCAGGCCCGATAAGCCAGCATCAACGGAAACAGAAACGCCAGATAACCGAACAGGGAAAAGAATACATCGGCCACCCAGGCCCCCGTCGGCCCACCGGCATTGTGGATACCCGCCCCGCTGCCGGTGCTGGACCAGCCCGGATCTTCCGGGCTATAGGTGACCAGTGCCATCATCAGATAGGCACACACAGCGATCAGCCCGATCAACGTGCCTTCCTTCAATATCAACCTCATGCCCAAGCCTCCATTTGTAGACACGACGGGCGTACTGGTATCAGAATTACTGGTTTTCACTGGCTGTTCCTTGGGCACAACAAAATTTACCCTGGGTTTAATGATTCTAAATTACGCAAATGTCAGCTATTGTAATGGCTGGTACTCATATTGCTAGTGCCCTGCCCCGCAATTAAACGCCCGATTGCCGTGTTCAGGACTGAGTATCCGCGCCTTGAATTCCAGTAAATCGAACCCTATGCAAAGAAAAAGCCGCCATATTTCCAAAAATATACGCCATAAATTCCTGCAATTTGGCGGATAGAGGCATACTATTTTGCGACCCAAAACGTATTAACTTATTATACTGATAGTGAAATTTATGGGATTTCAATCACTTATCTGAAATTTCCGTAACGTCTCAATAACCCGGGGTAAGCACAGTGTCAGGCGGACGTCCGGAGGCCGCCGGATCGAAGGCACAAAGCCCCCGGGTTACTGAGAAGTTACAAAATTCTGTGAATTTGCAGCTACATCCACTTATTACAACTGTATGGACCCCCTTCATGAGTGAACTCAAGCATTACCGTCTAATAATTCTGGGCTCCGGGCCCGCTGGTTACACCGCGGCGATTTACGCCGCCCGCGCCAATCTAAGCCCGGTGGTAATTACCGGTATGCAACAGGGTGGTCAATTGACAACCACGACGGATGTGGAAAACTGGCCCGGTGGCATTGCCGAGCTGCAGGGCCCGGATCTGATGCTGCAAATGCAGCAGCATGCTGAACGATTTGATACCCAGGTCGTGTTTGACCATATAGAAACGGCAGATCTGAGCCAGCGACCCTTCAAGCTGACAGGGTCCAACACGTACACCTGTGATGCCCTGATAATCGCCACCGGTGCATCTGCCCAGTATTTGGGCCTGCCCTCGGAAGAAGCTTTTATGGGGCGCGGCGTAAGTGCATGTGCAACCTGTGACGGTTTCTTCTACCGCAATCAAAAAGTCGTGGTCGTGGGCGGGGGTAATACCGCGGTGGAAGAAGCCCTCTATCTCTCCAATATTGCCGCTGAAGTCACCCTGATCCACCGTCGCGATAAACTGCGTTCGGAAAAGATCCTGCAGGACAAGCTGTTTGAGAAAGAAAAAAATGGCAATGTCCGAATCCTGTGGAATCATACCCTGGAGGAAGTGCTGGGTGACGACGCCGGCGTTACCGGGGTAAGGGTGAAAAGCACCGTCGATGGCAGCCTCTCGGAACTCGAGACACAAGGGGCCTTTATCGCCATAGGCCACAAACCCAATACCGATTTATTCGCCGACCAACTCGACATGAAAGACGGTTATATCACGATTAAAAGCGGCCTCGATGGTAACGCCACCGCTACCAGTGTTGCCGGCGTATTTGCCGCCGGCGACGTGGCGGACCACGTGTACCGCCAGGCGGTCACATCGGCGGGTGCCGGTTGCATGGCGGCCCTTGATGCGGAAAAATTTCTGGACGATCAATAGGACCCATTTTTGCGATGTTGAGATGTCACATATACCCTGGCTGGACAGTAACCAGCTCGCATTTCCCCCTCTTGAGCGGGCCCTGAAGTCTCCAAACGGGTTGCTCGCGGCCGGCGGCGATCTGTCGCCGGAACGTCTGAAGGTTGCCTATAGCGAAGGCATCTTTCCCTGGTATGAGAGCGGCCAGCCAATCCTTTGGTGGAGCCCCGATCCACGTTCTGTGCTGTTTCCCGCCAAACTGCATATTTCCCGCAGCCTGCGTAAAACGCTGCGGAAAAACCTTTTTAACGTCACGGCGGACACAGCCTTTGAGTCTGTTATCAATGCCTGTGCCAAATCGCGAAAATACACACATGGCACCTGGATAACCCCAGAGATGCAACGGGCCTACACACAGTTGTTCCAGCTCGGCTATGCACACTCCGTCGAAGCCTGGCAAAACGGCGAACTGGTGGGTGGATTGTACGGTGTGGCCCTGGGCAGGGCGTTTTTCGGTGAATCGATGTTCAGCTTTCGCACCGATGCCTCCAAGGTTGCTTTCGTACACCTGGTAAAACAGTTGCAAATTCAAGGCTATCAAGTTGTTGACTGCCAAGTCAGCAGTGAACACCTGTTCAGTTTGGGGGCAGAGGAAATTCCCCGCTCTCAATTTAGTCAAATACTGTTAGACTGTGTAGATATAGAGACGGAATACTGTAAGGATATAGATTTTAAAATAACCTGGCGCTACGACAATGAGTGACCTGTCCCATATTCGCCTGTTTGCGACTCATCCTCACACATGCAGCTATCTGTCGGATCAGGATGCTACTACCGTATTTGTGGATCCTACGGCTAAAATCAATATCCACCTTTATAGCCGGTTGTCAGAAATCGGTTTTCGCCGTAGCGGCAGTCACCTGTATCGCCCACATTGCGTAGCCTGCTATGCCTGCGTGCCCGCCAGAATACCGGTGGCCAAATTTACCCCAAACCGGCAGCAACGCCGGTGTTGGAAGCTTAACCAAGACCTTGAAATCAAAACCTCCGAACGCCTTAATGGCGATGACCACTATGCGCTTTATGAACGTTATATTTCCGAGCGCCACAGTGACGGAGATATGTACCCCCCTACCCGGCTTCAATTTGACGCGTTTTTGACCAGCGAGTGGGGGTCGACACAATTTTTCGAATTTCGGCTGAAAAATAAGCTCTTGGGTGTGGCGGTCAGCGACATTATGGATAACGGGCTGTCTGCGGTGTACACGTACTTTGATCCCGATGAAAGTCGCCGCAGCCTGGGAACCTATGCCATCCTTTACCAGATCTACAAAGCTCGGGAGCTGAATTTGCCAGCTGTATATTTAGGCTATTGGATCGAAGAATGTAAAAAAATGAATTACAAAACTCAGTTCAACCCACTGGAGCTGCTAATAGATAACCAGTGGATCCAACCCAAATAAATGTAACGCCCGCCCCGCTTAAATTGCGGTATGTAAAATCAAGCATTTTTTTAAATACCCACTTGGATATGCATCCCTTTTCAGGCACAATTCACGCCTGCTCGGCGGGGCTGGCACAATTTCAGTAAAATCCAGCGAAAAAGCAGCGAAAATTATTGAGGATATTGCCGAATGGCGAAAGAAGACCATATTGAAATGGAAGGTGAAGTTATCGATACCCTTCCCAACACAACTTTCAGAGTCAAGCTTGAAAATGGCCATGTGGTAACAGCCCATATTTCAGGGAAGATGCGCAAAAACTATATCCGCATACTTACTGGCGATAAAGTCAAGGTCGAACTAACACCCTACGATCTGAGCAAGGGCCGCATCACCTATCGGGCGCGTTAGCCGGCTGGTCCATCTTCCTTTTGCTACCCAAGCTCCCCTCAGTACGGAAACCAGGAACACATAACTCCCCTGCTCCCGTTAAGATTGAGCAGTTTGCAAAGCCGACACAAAAACAAGTAGAGGCTGAATTTAGGCCGCCTCTACTTTTATGGCCAGGTCGTCGTTTTCTACAACGACCTTTACGGTACCACCACCCGTTGACAAGTCACCAAACAAGACTTCTTCCGCCAGGGGCTTTTTCACTTTGTCCTGAATCAAGCGGGACATGGGCCTCGCCCCCATTTTTTCATCATAGCCGTGCTCGGCCAGCCAATCCCTCGCACACTCGTTCACTTCGAGTACCACATGCTTGTCGTCGAGCTGAGCCTGGAGCTCAACCAGGAATTTATCCACCACCGTTTTGATCACTTCCTTACTCAGAGCACCAAACTGAATAATGGCATCCAGTCGGTTGCGAAACTCTGGCGTAAACATCTTTTTGATGGCTTCCAAACCGTCGGTGGAATGATCCTGCTTGGTAAAACCAATTGAACGGCGGCTCATCTCTTCTGCGCCGGCATTGGTGGTCATGATCAAAATGACGTTGCGGAAATCCGCCTTACGGCCATTGTTATCCGTCAAGGTGCCGTGATCCATTACCTGCAACAAGAGGTTGAAAACCTCGGGGTGCGCCTTTTCAATCTCATCGAGCAAGACCACACTGTGGGGGTGTTTGGTCACGGAATCGGTCAGCAGACCGCCCTGATCGAATCCGACATAACCGGGCGGCGCGCCGATGAGGCGGGAAACGGTATGGCGTTCCATGTACTCGGACATATCAAAGCGTATAAGCTCCACGCCCATAGTCGCCGCCAACTGCCGGCACAGTTCGGTTTTACCGACACCGGTGGGACCCGAAAACAGGAAAGAACCGATCGGCTTCTCGGAAATATTCAAGCCGGCTCGGGAGAGCTTTATCGCCGTAGACAGTACGCCAATGGCCTCATCCTGCCCAAAGACCGTCAACTTCAGGGACTCATCCAATTTTTTCAATTGTTCCTTATCGGAAGAAGAAACGCTTTTTGGCGGAATTCGGGCGATCTTGGCCACAATGGCTTCAACATCGCTGACACCAACCACTTTTTTGCGCTTGCCTTGAGGTTGTAGCTGTTGATAAGCACCGGCCTCGTCAATGACATCTATCGCCTTATCCGGCATATAACGCTCGGTAATATAGCGGTCGGCGAGTTTGGCCGCCGCGCGCAGTGCGGTATCCGTATAGCGCAGCTTGTGATGGTCTTCAAAGCGGCTTTTCAAACCTTTCAAAATCAAATAGGTTTCTTCGACGCTGGGTTCATTCACATCCACCTTCTGGAAGCGTCGCGATAGCGCGCGGTCCTTTTCAAAAATACCGCGGTATTCCTGAAATGTGGTCGACCCGATACAGCGCAATTCACCCGACGTCAGCAAAGGTTTCAACAAATTGGATGCATCCATAACGCCACCCGAAGCAGCACCGGCACCGATGATGGTATGAATTTCATCAATAAACAGAATCGCGTCTTCTTGCTTTTTCAGATCGGCCAGTAAACCTTTAAAACGTTTTTCAAAATCCCCCCGGTATTTGGTACCCGCCAGCAATGAACCCAGATCCAGGGAATACACAACGCTTTTCAACAGTATTTCAGGTACTTCGCCATCGACGATACGCTTTGCCAAACCCTCGGCAATAGCGGTTTTACCCACACCGGACTCCCCTACAAGCAAAGGGTTGTTTTTGCGGCGCCGGGACAATATTTGACTCACCCTCTCCACTTCATTGGCCCGCCCCACCAGCGGGTCTATACGTCCCCGAGATGCCTCTTCATTGAGGTTGGAGGCATACGATTCCAGAGGGCTCTGGCTGGGGCTTCCATCAGCGCCGATACCGTCTTCATCATGTTGTTCATGCCCCGGGTCCACATTGTGGTCGGAATGATCGGGCTGACCGGCAACCTTGGAAATACCATGAGTGATAAAGTTCACCACATCGATACGAGCGATACTCTGCTGTTTCAGGTAGTAGACGGCCTGACTTTCCTGTTCGCTGAAAATTGCAACCAAAACATTTGCACCCGTCACCTCTTTCTTGCCAGATGACTGCACATGGAAAACCGCGCGCTGCAAAACCCGCTGAAATCCCAGCGTCGGCTGGGTTTCCCGTTCGGTGTCATTTTCAGGAATCAAGGGGGTTGTAGAATCCACAAATTCGATAAGGTCTTTGCGCAACCCATTAAGATCGGCACCACAGGCCCGTAACACATTAGCGGCTGATTCATTGTCAATCAGCGCTAACAATAAATGCTCCACCGTCATGAACTCATGCCGTTTGGAGCGGGCGCCTTTGAAGGCCAAATTTAATGTAACTTCTAAATCCTTGCTAAGCATCTGCGATAACCTCTAAAGCAAAAGCTTTTTAACATATTTAGTCATCGTCATCTCCACCCGACATCTCAATTTCGCATAACAGAGGATGTTGATTCTCCCTTGCATATTGATTTACCAATGCTGCCTTGGTTTCAGCAATATCGCGAGTAAATATTCCACAAACTGCCTTCCCCTGTGTATGCACAGTTAACATTACCTTTGTCGCTTTTTCGCGGGTCATCCCAAAAAACATCTCCAGTACTTTAACAACGAATTCCATAGGCGTGTAGTCGTCGTTAAGCATTATAACTTTGTACATCGGAGGATGCTTAAGTTCAGGCTTGACCGCCTCTACAGCGATATCTCCGTCGTCATACGGAATCGGGTGATCACTGTCTTTACTTAATCTTAGTTGAAGATTTTCCGAAATACCCATAGATGATCAGCACAAATTAGCGGATTGTACAGTGAAAAACTTGTCATTTTACCCTATATGTGGTCTATTCTTACCTGTTATCGGCAAAAACTTGACATTTTTCTGATTCTTGGTTACAAGAACGTGTCCTTGCAAGTAGTACAGATATTCATAATACAAGAATAACGAATTAATCAAATGAAGTATCCGTTTGGAAAGCATTTGTTTTTCAAGTGCTAATAGAAGGATCCAAGCCATGCCTACAGGTACCGTCAAGTGGTTTAACAACGCCAAGGGTTACGGGTTTATCTTACCCGATCAAGGGGGAGAAGACCTATTCGTTCATTACTCTTCCATCCAAATGGATGGGTATAAAACCCTTAAAGCGGGTCAAGAAGTGCTCTTTGAAGTCATTCAGGGTAGCAAAGGTTTTCACGCGACAAATATTCAAATCTCAGCCTCGAAAAAAGCAAGCTCGGATGAAAAAGTAAGCTCGAATGGAAAGGATCGAGATAAGAAAAAAACCCCTGAAAAAATAAGCAACCTTGAGTCAGACAAGAGCGATCCTGATAAGCAATTCAGCCATAAGCAGAAGGCCGCTGCAGGGAACTCAAAACTCGAAACTGTCCCATGAGCAAAAAAGAGCCAAGACTCTAACTCAGCTGAAACTCGCTCTATATAAATATCTATAGGGAGCGAGACAGCAGCCCAACAATCCGGTGTTGCACGCAACAGTTACAACAATACGCAACAATTACAGCAACAAAATTAAACCATTAAAAACCCCTGGCTATAAAAGCAGGGGTTTTTGTGTTGTATCTACTATACAGACTGGCTCTACGCCTACAGCCACCATTAGGCCATGTGCTTAATCACTTCGTCTCCGAACGCCGAGCAGGACAGTAGCGTTGCACCCTCCATCAAACGTTCAAAATCATAGGTGACCGTCTTAGCGTTGATAGCATTTTCCATGCCTTTAATAACAAGGTCCGCGGCCTCATTCCAACCCATATGACGCAGCATCATTTCCGACGACAATACCAGTGAACCCGGATTTACCTTATCCTGACCCGCGTACTTGGGAGCGGTGCCGTGAGTCGCTTCAAACAGTGCAACTTTATCGGAAAGGTTGGCTCCGGGAGCAATACCAATACCACCGACCTGCGCCGCCAGTGCGTCGGACAGGTAGTCTCCGTTCAAATTAAGGGTTGCAATCACACTGTATTCGGCGGGACGCAGAAGAATCTGTTGCAGCATCGCATCTGCAATCACATCCTTGATCACTATCTCTTTACCCGTTCTGGGGTTCTTGATGGTGTGCCAGGGGCCGCCGTCAAGAGCCACTGCACCGAATTCTTCGCGGGCCAGCTCATAGCCCCAGTCACAGAAAGCGCCTTCTGTAAACTTCATTATGTTGCCTTTGTGAACCAGCGTCACAGAGGATTGATCCTGGTCAATCGCATACTGGATAGCCTTGCGAACCAGGCGCTTGGTTCCCTCTGCGGAAACCGGCTTGATGCCTATGCCTACATGCTCGGGAAAGCGGATTTTGGTAACCCCCATCTCTTCTCTGAGGAACGCAACCACTTTTTTGGCTTCATCACTATCGGCTTTCCACTCTATACCGGCGTAAATATCTTCGGAATTCTCCCGGAAAATAACCATGTCAACCTTGCCGGGCTCCTTTACCGGTGACGGTACACCGTTAAACCAACGCACCGGACGCTGGCAGACATACAAATCCATTTCCTGGCGCAAAGCCACGTTCAAAGAGCGAAAACCGCCACCCACGGGTGTTGTCAGTGGACCTTTTATAGATACGATATATTCGTTTATAGCGTCCAGCGTTTCAGCGGGAAACCAGTCTCCATCATATTTTTCTGCCGCCTTCTCGCCACAGAAGACTTCCATCCACTGTATGGCTTTTTTACCACCATAGGCTTTTTCCACAGCAGCATCAGTTACCTTTTTCATCACGGGTGTAATATCGACACCAATCCCATCACCTTCGATAAAGGGAATAATCGGATGGTCGGGAACATTAAGGGAAAAGTCTTCGTTAGCGGTAATTTTGTCGCCTTCAGCTGGGACCTGGATATGCTGATACCCCATTATTTACTCCATCGTTAATTAGCAGATGATTTCGACTATATAATAGATAGATGACTTGGAGCCGTATACGAAACAAGCCTGGTTTACGACTCTTACTTATTAGACCTACAATTGGCCACTTTTCGATATACACTGGTTTAATCTTAGGTTTATATCTTACGATTTGGCAAATCCTACCGATTGTAACATTTTCCCTGCTACTTTTGTAGTTAAATTACAAACCCACACTTTCTGAGCAACAACCCCTATGGCAAAATTGATATTTTTTCACAAACCCTACGGTGTGCTCAGCCAGTTCAGTGATGCATCAGGCCGCCCGACCCTGAGTGACTATATTGACATCCCGGGAATCTACCCCGCCGGCCGACTGGATCGCGATTCCGAAGGGCTGCTGCTGTTGACGGATGACGGAAAACTGCAACACAAAATTAGCCACCCCAGGTATAAGCTCGCCAAAACTTACTGGGTACAGGTAGAAGGCGCAGTCACTGAAACCGCTATCAGTCAATTGCGCCGGGGGGTTATGCTAAAAGATGGACTCACCCGACCTGCCGGCGTCCATCTGATCACCCCGCCAACGCTAGCGCCTCGCAACCCACCGGTGCGGCAGCGGGATAAGATCCCCACCCGTTGGTTGCAGTTGACAATCAGCGAAGGCAAAAACCGCCAGGTGCGACGTATGACCGCCGCCGTGGGGTACCCGACGCTACGCCTGATTCGCACCCGCATCGGTGATTGGCGCCTGTGCGACCTCGGCCCCGGGGAATACAAAGTCGAAACGGTATACTTGCCTATGCAATCACAGCACAAGAAAACCAGGTTTCCTAACCACAGCTCCAAAGCCGGTCGCAATTCGACGCTGTAATCAGCACGACCAGCGCAAAACAACCAATTGCGCAGCCCATTGGTACTGAAAGTCATCCGCGATTACCGGGACGGAAAGCATTACCCCTTGGACCTGGTTTACGAGCACAGGTAGAATAGCCGCCCTTTGGTGGCTATGCGTTTGAATCTGGTATGAACGAACCTTCTCAAGCTCTTGTTTCTAAACAACGCGTTATCGTCGGCATGTCCGGCGGTGTCGACTCCTCGGTATCGGCTCTGTTGCTGCAGCAGCAGGGGTACCGCGTTGAAGGTCTGTTTATGAAAAATTGGGACGAAGATGACGGCACCGAATACTGCACCGCCAAAGCCGACCTCGCCGACGCCCAGGCTGTTTGCGGCAAACTCGGAATCCCTCTACATACCATCAACTTTGCTGCCGAATACTGGGATAACGTTTTTGAACATTTTCTGGCCGAATACCAAGCTGGCCGAACCCCTAATCCCGACATTCTGTGCAACCGCGAAATTAAATTTAAAGTGTTCCTGGAGTACGCCCGCGAGCTCGGTGCGGACCTTATCGCCACCGGCCACTACGCACGCCGCCTCGATCGCGGTGGCCGGACGCTGTTGCTTAAAGGACTCGATACCAATAAAGACCAGAGTTACTTTCTGCACGCGGTCGGTGCTAGCGAATTCAGTCAGACGCTATTCCCTCTCGGCACTCTGCCTAAACCCCAGGTGCGCCAGCTCGCCCGGGAGCACGATCTTATAACCCATAGCAAGAAAGACAGCACCGGCATCTGCTTTATCGGCGAACGCCGTTTTAAAGACTTTCTGCAACAATACCTGCCCGCACAGCCTGGAGATATAAAAACACCGGAGGGCGAGGTTATCGGCCGTCACAACGGTCTTATGTACCACACTATCGGTCAACGCCAGGGGCTCGGTATCGGAGGCGTCAAAGGCACCGGCGAAGCGCCCTGGTACGTGGCCGGCAAAGACCTGCAGCGCAACGTTCTGTTAGCCGTGCAGGGCTCCGATCACCCCTTGCTGTACAGCAGTTCCCTCACCGCCCGGCAGGTTCACTGGATAAACGGCTCTCCCCTGCCCGCCAACGCGGCGCTGAGTTGCTGTGCAAAAACCCGCTATCGGCAAAGTGACCAACCCTGCAAGGTAGTCTGCAGCGGCCCCGATACCCTGACAGTACACTTTGACCACCCTCAACGCGCAATAACCCCCGGCCAGTCAGTGGTTTTCTACGACGACGACATCTGCCTCGGCGGCGCAGTCATTGAAAGCCAAGCAGGATCAGAGGTTTAAGCCATTGCAGTCTATACAGCAGAACAAATGGGAAAGTATCACCCTGGCGCTCGCCGGCGTGTTTCAGGCTGCGGCGCTGGTAGAGCAACTGGCCAAAACCGGCTATACACCTGCCGAACCGTTCCGCGTCTGTGTGGAAAGCTTGTTCCAAATCCAGCCCGAATCCGCCGAGCAAGTATTCAGTGGTCGCAGGCATCTTGAGTTGGGACTAAAAGTCCTCAGCGACCTGTTGCGGCACCACCGCAACAAAGACTATGCCGACACTCTGCGCTACGTGTTAGGCGTGCTTCACTTGCAGAAAAAACTCAACCGGCGCCAGGATATGCTGCAAGTCATTCGTAGCCGGATACAGCATGCCAGCCAACAGGCCGAGCACTTCTCCACTACCCATGAGAACGTTATAGCGAATCTGGCTGGAATCTACAGCGACACCTTGAGTACTTTTAAATTTCGAATTCAGGTGACAGGCGATTACAATTACCTTCAGCAACCCCGTATCGCCAACCAGGTCCGCACCCTGCTCTTTGCCGGCGTCAGGGCCGCAATCCTGTGGCGGCAGGTGGGCGGCAAGCGCTGGCAAATGATTGTGCAGCGTAACAAACTCTCGGTATGTGCCGACAACCTGCTGCGATCGATACACCACAGTGGCTAATTTGTTAATCAACCCCAAATATGGCATCCATTCTCTAGCGAATACGGTTAACCTTTTATGGAACTCTCCTCACTTACCGCAGTTTCTCCTATAGACGGTCGTTATGGCAGCAAAACCGCCGAATTCCGCGATATTTTCAGCGAATTTGGCCTGATCCGTTTCCGTGTTGAAGTCGAGGTACGCTGGCTGCAACAGCTTGCCGCTCACGAACAGGTAACCGAAGTAACCCCCTTCAGCGACGCAGCGCAAAAACATTTGAATAGCATTGTAGAAAACTTCTGTGAAGCCGACGCGATGCGGATTAAAGAAATTGAGCGCACGACCAATCACGACGTTAAAGCAGTGGAATATTTCATTAAGGAAGCATTTGGCAATAACCCTGAACTCAATGCCGTCAAGGAATTCGTCCACTTTGCCTGCACGTCCGAAGATATTAACAATCTCTCCCACGCATTAATGCTGAAGGCGGGCCGCAAGCTATTATTGACTCAGATGCGGGAAGTTGCTGCAGCCATCGCTGCCATGGCAAACCGTTACGCCGCAGACCCCATGCTTTCGCGCACCCACGGACAGACCGCATCTCCCACCACTGTCGGCAAAGAATTGGCCAATTTCGCCGCGCGCCTGCAGCGACAGATCGAACAGGTGCAACAAATAGAACTCTTGGGAAAAATCAACGGCGCCGTAGGCAACTACAACGCCCATCTGGCCGCTTACCCGGAAGTGGACTGGCAAGCCAATGCACAGACGCTGGTAACGGGATTGGGTTTGACCTGGAACCCCTATACCACGCAAATCGAACCCCACGACTATATCGCCGAATTGTTCGATGCTCTATCCCGGTTTAACACTGTACTGATCGATTTTAACCGGGACATCTGGGGGTATATTTCGCTCGGCTACTTTAAACAAAAAACCGTTGCCGGCGAAATCGGCTCTTCCACTATGCCGCACAAGGTCAATCCAATCGATTTCGAGAACTCGGAAGGCAACCTCGGCCTCGCCAATGCCGTGTTTGCACATCTCGCCACCAAATTACCGATATCGCGCTGGCAGCGCGACTTAACCGACTCCACCGTATTGCGCAATATGGGGGTGGGTTTCGGCTATAGCGCCATCGCCTTTGCTTCCACCCTGAAAGGTATCGGCAAGCTCGAAATCAACCGCGAGCGCCTCGCCGCGGACCTGGACAACAGTTGGGAGGTACTGGCCGAACCCATCCAGACCATTATGCGCCGCTACAATGTCGAATCGCCCTATGAAAAGCTCAAAGCATTGACCCGAGGCCAGGCGATTACGAGGGAAGTCATCCAAAATTTTGTCGAAACCCTGGACATACCGGAACAGGGTAAAGCGGCCATGCGTGCGTTGACGCCCGCCAATTACATTGGTAATGCCGATCAACAGGCCAATAATTTATAGCGGCTGCGGCCGTTGGTGTTTGCCGACAGCCGCAGTAAAACCGAGGACCAGGTTGTATGCCGCCCCCTCTATCCCGTTTGGGCGAACTGCCCATTGAGCGTTTTTTGAGTCAATACTGGCAGCGTAAGCCTCTGCTGGCGCGCCGAGCGCTACCCGATTTCCGGGCCCCACTTTCAGCCGACGAATTGGCGGGACTGGCACTGGAACAAGACGTGGAATCCCGTATCGTGTTGGAACGGGGTGGTCACAGCCCCTGGGAGCTGCTGCATGGCCCTTTCAGCGAAACCACCTTCCAAGAACTACCGACCAGTCACTGGACACTGCTGGTGCAGGCGGTCGACCAGTGGGTGCCGGAAGTACACGCATTGCTGGACTATTTTCGCTTTATTCCCAACTGGCGCTTGGACGATATTATGATCAGCTACGCCGCTGATCAGGGCAGTGTTGGCCCCCACTTTGACCACTACGATGTGTTTTTGCTCCAGGCAAACGGTACCCGGCGCTGGCAAATCGGGCAGCGCTGCGACTCCCAGAGCCTGCGTCTACCCGGTACAGACCTCGACATACTGGCCAGTTTTGAAGCGGTTGATGAATGGCTTCTGGAACCAGGAGACCTACTCTATATCCCACCGCAAATAGCGCACTGGGGAATTGCCGAAGGCGACGATTGTATGACCTATTCGATCGGCTTTCGCGCCCCGAGTCACGCCGACATTTTGGGAGAGTTCAGTCAGGAATTGGCGGCTTCTCTGGCTGAACAACGCCGATTTCAGGATCCTGGCGGGAAATTTCCAAACAACCCAGGGGAACTGGATGATCGCAGCATCGAACAGGTTCAGCGAATACTCAGACAGTATCTGGATCAACCACAGCAGATCGCCAACTGGTTCGGCCGCTATATGACCCAGCCTAAATACCCACTGCCGGAGCCGCCGTTGCAATCGCCCCTGACTCCTCAAACCTGTGCCGAGTTATTGGTACAGGCACAGATACAAATCCAGTGGCACCTTGGCTCGCGCTTTGCCTATCGACGCACCCCGGAGGGCGCGGAACTGTTCGTCGATGGGGAAGGTCTCGCCTGCCCACTGGCACTGGCCAAAACCCTGTGTGGAAAAAGCCGGTTTTGCGGGGGCGAATTCGCCCCGTTTCTACACAACCCCGAGGCATTGGCCGTACTGACTCAGTTACTCAACAGCAGCTGCCTGGAAACAAAATCACTATTTAAAAACTGAAGGCACTTCCATTGTCTGGGTATTTTTCGGAAACTCATAAAAAGAGAGATCTTTAACAACCGTTTTTATATTCTGCAGGACCAAGTCCTGCTCCACCCTCAACAAGCCGCCTATATCATTGGCGGCTGCAGTGCGCTGCAAGGATTTAAAGTCGAGTTCGTGACTCATCCCCACCGCTTTTGCCGTTTTTTCCGACATTTTTATCAAAGCCTTCTGCAACGTTACCACCTCCTTGTCTTTGCACATCACCACCTCCCGTTTTTCAAGCTTGCCATCCACCTTAGCCTGCAGGGTATAGACCTGCCCTTTGTAGCCCGCCACAATTTCTGTTTCATTCAGAGGAGTAAAGATTACGTTGCTCCAGTTTACACCGGTATTAGCACCTGCAATCAGATGGGTGAGCCCCGCCATTTGATTCATATCCATAGCCATCCAGCCACTACCGCTGCGAGTCAGCGCATAGACAGTCTTGTCAGTTATGAGCATATAGCTTTTATCGCTCATATCTATGCGGATATGCTGATCATCCCGGTAGTATAGGATCAGTTGTGTTTTATTATTGATCAGAAAAACCCCTTCAAGATCAGCCGCCACCTTAGCAGAAGACAAAATCAAGCTGATTACAAAAAACAGTTGACGCATAAATTACCCTTATTGCAACATTTTGTTTCTAGTGCTCTGCCCTACAATTAAACGCCCAATCAGCGTTGCAGTGGGCTTTCACTCAATACACTTAAGCCAACTTCACGGGGATTACCTACAATATCCCACAAATGGTTTTTACCAACTCCTCCCTGAACTTCTCCGCTTCCTCGTGGATAAAAAAATGCCCGCTGGAAAAGTCGACATAGCTCACCCGCCCGTCCAGAAGTGTATCCCACTGCCGGATTTTATCCGCTGAGATCAAAACATCCCTAACGCCAAAAAACACCGTCGAGTCCACTTTTAGCTTCACATCGGATTCGCAGCGGTGGGTAAACCCCAATGCAAAATCTGCCCTCAACATTGGCGTAAATACCTCCATCCACTCCCTATTATCGAGTATCTCTTTTGGTGTTTTACTGAAAAGCTTCATGTTTTCAATAAACTCATCATAGGGCAACTGGTGAAACGGCGGCCTCGAAGAAGGCAGATGTGGCGGTCTGGACGCGCATACCAGCAAATGTTTTAACCCCAGCCCACCCTCGCACTGAAACGCTCTTCCCAACTCAAAGGCTTCCATTCCCCCAAGGCTATAGCCAACAAAAATACAGGGCACATCACAATAGGGAACCAATTCCCGCTGAAGCGCGGCGATAATAGGCCCCATGGTAGCATAGGGCTCCTCCCCTATCCGATCTTCCCGGCCCGGCCTCTGCACCGCGAAAACATCCACCTCCGCGGGCAGCCACTTTTCAATACCACGGTAAATAGAAGCTCCACCACCGGCATAGGGAAAGCAAAATACTCTCAATTTTGCTGCTCGAGTATGACGCAGCTTTACAAACCACTTGGACATATTTCAGTTTCTTTCCATTAGCTTTCATCAATGACCTTAGGAACGTGCACGAAATAACTTCCGGTTTTCGCCTCCGATCCATCCCGCCTGGCGACGTTGCGAAAACTTGACGTAGGCCCACTATGCCGGCGGTTACGCAACGACACCAGACGGGCGCCTCGAAACCGAAAACCGGAAGTTATTTCGTGCACGTCCCTTAGACGTGCATGGAATAGCTTCCAGTTAGCACAGGAGCCATCTCTGCTATTTGCTATTTGCTATTTGCCATCGACCACACTGACGATAAACAACAAATCTCCGCTGGCTACCTGCTGCCCGTTGGTGTGATTAATCCGCTCGACCCGGTAGCGTTTGTCCGGCGGGTAAAGTGCCACTTCTCCAAGATTATAGTCATTGAGCGAAATATGCCTGAACATTTTCATCGCTTCCATCAGACCCAAAGTCTGGCTGACGGTAACCACATCCCCCGGTTTGACATAATCCGGATCAGTAGGGGAAGGACGGGTATAAAAGATCCCGCTACTACCGGCAAACACTTTCAATTCATCGCTGCCTTCGACGCGAATCGCATGCGTGCTCATGGCGTCTCCGGCGCCTTTGGCGGCCGCGACCCGGGCCTCCTGTATTAGTGCCTCGGCATCCAGCGCCTGTAAAAATTTTGGCAGATAATTGGTATCGTAGTCGCCACTGCGGAAGGTTTTATCCAGCAAAATGCTTTTTAACAGCGCCACATTGGTTGAAATACCCTCGACAACAACAGACTCCAGATAGTGGTATAGTTTTTCGATAACATCTTCGCGATCTTTCCCCCGGCAGATAATCTGTGCGATTAAGCTGTCATAAAAGGGTGAAATTTCTATATTCGCGGCAGCGATGGAAATGACTTCCACATCATCTTTCACCGGCATTTCACAATTACTGATCACCCCGGGGTCGGGAGATAACTGCAATATTCCGTCGCTACTCTTTCCTTCGCCACTCTTTCCTTCGCCACTCAACTGCATTTTTTCCGCCGTAACCCGCACTTCCATCGCATACCCCTGTTCCTTTATCTGCAGCGCTTCAATACTGGCTCCGGAAGCGATTTCAAATTGCTTGGAAACAATGTCCACTCCTGAGGTGGCCTCTGTCACCGGGTGTTCCACCTGCAGACGGGTATTCATTTCCATGAAGTAAACCGCATTGGAGGGAAGGTCGTAAATGAATTCCACCGTACCCGCGCCGGTATAATCAACGGCGTCGGCAATCGCCAGGGTATATTCAAACACTTTCTGCTTCAGTTGTTCAGGTAACAGCGTCGAGGCGGATTCTTCAATCACTTTTTGATTGTTGCGCTGTACGGAGCAATCCCTGAGCCCCAACACTCGGCCGTTACCGAAGCTGTCACGCAGTAACTGCACCTCGATATGCCGCATCGAGGTGACGAATTTCTCCAGATACAGGTCGCCATTGCCGAAAGCTGAACGGGCCTCGGTGCTGATATGGCTGTAGTATTTGTGCATATCCTCTTCATTTTCGACGATCTGGATACCCTTGCCGCCACCGCCGTATACTGCCTTGAGCAAAACCGGGTAGCCCACTTTTGCAGCTATATCGACCGCCTGTTCCACACTCGCCAGTATACCGTGGCTGCCCGGTACCACTGGCACCTGGCAGGAACGCACCGTTTGAATCGCATTGGACTTGTTGCCCATGGTCATCATGCTGCTGGCGCTGGGACCGATAAAATTAATCGCGTTATTGACACAGAGGCTGGCAAATTGTGGCGTTTCCGACAAAAAGCCGATCCCGGGATGCAGTGCATTGACCTTTTCGTAATGGGCAATTTTGAGAACCGAGTGAGCATTTAGATAACTCTCATCGGACGTATTACCCCCCAGGCAAACCAATTTATCCCCAGGCCTGAGCATCAACGCCGGCACCGCGTTCATATCCGGGTCCGACGCCACCAAAACTACATCGATATTGTTTTCGTGGGCTTTGCGGATCAGTTTTACCGCGGTACAGCCGCGCGCGTGAATCAGTACTTTTTTTACCGGCTTCATCAAGGCTTTGGGATCGGTGAGAATTTCCTCGGCATCGACCTCCACCAAAATACCCGGTACCAGGCTCGACAGAGCATTGCCTATCACCTCTTCCACCGTCAGTGTCGGCAGGGGAATCTGGTCATCAATTTCACGCAGCCGTTGATCCAGACCCTCCGTAAATGGATGCTTTACCATTCCGGTCATAGAATTGTTGACAGCGGAGAGGTAATTCGACAAGGTCGCCGTGTAAGGCAAGTAGGCCGGCACCACCATTTGCCCCGCAAACGGCATGTTGGTGCCAGAAAAGTAGTAGGTCTGCACCAGAGGATGAGTGACAAAACTCGCCTGGGCACCGCCGGTGCAGTCGCCAAACCCAAACATGATCACCGGCAGGTCGTTGTCGCGCACAAAGCGGGTAAGCCGATCGTTTACCACCGCCATGGAAAACAGCGCCGCAGCCCCCTCTTTTGTCTGCATGCCGCCGGAACTGATAAAACAGATCAGCGGCATTTGTTGTCTGGCCGCTTCGACCAGCAGGTGGCAAAACTTTTCAGCGCTGGCCATATCAAATGCGCCGGCCTGAAAACGGACATTGGATACCGCCACGGCTACCCGCTTGTTCGACACGTGGTCCAGTTTAACTTCGCCGATACCCGTAACCAAACCACAGGCCCGGATATTATCGTCTAGAGCGCGTTCGATCGACTGACGAAAGCCGGGAAAATTGACCGGGTTAGCACTGGTTTTATCGGCATCCAGTTCCATAAAGTTGGTGAAGAATGCGCTTAGAATTCGTTCCGGGCTAACGCTGTTGTGGGCCTTTTCATCGGCCAGCAAACGTTGTATTAATAAGTCGCGATAGCCCATGGTCAGGCGGTTCCAGAAGTCTTTGCGGCGGCCGATACGGACCGGGCTGATCACGCCTTTATAATTACCGAACACTTCGCTTTGATAGTATTCTGGTAACAAGCGCTCGAAGTAATAGGTCAATATGACAAACAAACTATCGTTCATCTGCGGAAAACCGATGCTTTTCCACTGCTCCACTTTAACCAACAACTCGCCACGGTGCCCCTGGGAGAGAAGATAGCGCAACCAATGTTCAAATTCCGCTTCGACCTGCTCCGGGTACAGCTCGGCACCGTGGCTCATTTTGCCCAGCACCTCACCCAGCGAGTTGCGCAGCAACTGCGCCACCGATTCCCGGGTCAGGCTTCTGTGTTCCATGGCCTCTTTAGCAATGGAATCCAGGTTGGCAACAACATTGTTATAAAGGGCATCGAAAATCAGCAGATTCCGGCACTGGTCGACAAAACCGTTGCGCAGCTCTGCATGTTGAATGACATCCAATACTGTTATCTGATTTGTGGCCGGCCAGGAATGGGTGAGTGGACAGGCAACCTGGTCTTCAAGCAGGCTCAACAGGGATTCCAGATTGTGTCCCGCCGCGTTCTTCCAGCGGTTATAAAGCAAAAAACCCAGCTCAAACAACAGTGCCAATTCCGCTTTGTGATAGTTCTTTTTCGGTTCCCCCAGTATCAGCCGTGTTACTGTATTGCGCTCGGCGTCCAGTTCATCTCGTTTGACCAGAAAATGCCGCCATGCCTTCGCCAACCGATCCTCGTAAACCAGTTTGTCCGGGCTTTGCAGCCAGTTTTGAAAGTGCTTTTTCTGTTCCAGAAGCACACGATCGTGCAGGTCGCCTTTCGGTAACGTCGCTTTCGATAGACGGCCGTATTCCTTACTGGATATGGAATAAATACGACTGCGCAAACTGAGATAACGCATATAGCGATAACACAGACCGAACAGATTGGGATGAACCGTTGGGTTACTCGCCAACCCAAGCTCACTGTGCTTTCGCAGCTCGCGCTGGTAAGCGCTGGGTGCCAGGTAGCGAGACACACTGCGCCGGTAATGTTCGAACAGGTCCGGTGTTTCCTCCACGAACCCCACCGCCGCTTTTTCAATGGCGTCAATACTGGAGACAATCGCCTTTTGCAGATTACTTTGAAGTTCATCACCATCCAATGGAGAATAATCGATAATGCCGTCCAGACAACCGCCGGCATACAACTCTTCAGGCGAAACCCCCACTCCTTTGGCGCATTCCTGCCAGGACAGGTTAAATTTACGTGCAATGCTCTGCAAACCATTAGGTTGAATGGTATTAAATATCCCGTCGCGAACGGAAAGCAGAATGTTGGCGGCAGCGAGCGGAATCGCGCCCCCCGAATACCCCACGCCGATAACAATGCCAACCGTGGGAACATCCAGATTACAGCATTCGGCAATCATTCGGGAAATGCTGTGCGCCTGATTATGACAGTTCGCCACTTCCCCGGCATCCGCGCCTGGCGTATCGATAAAAAACACAATGGGGATTGAAAGTCCCGTAAAGCGGCGCACTGCGTCGCTGGCTAACTGATGATGCTCTGGCATCCATGCGCCGTTTGCAACAGAACGTTCCTGGGCGACAATGCCGATACGACGTCTGCCTGTATCGCAGTCGAGTTCAAACTCCACACTGTAAAATGGGCCCTTTTCCGTGGTGTTGACAACGCGGCCGTTAAGTTTTGCCACCAAGGCTTTGGCGCCGGGTCTTTTCGAACGCTGAGCGGGTAGCACGGTTTGTTCGATATAGGCATCCACATCCAGGTTTTGAATGACTTGCAGCCGGCTTTTTATACGCTCCTTGTCTACCAGACCATATAGGTTTTCAGCGATTAATAGATGCTTCGATTCCGGAAACTTTGCATCGCGAAACTTCGCCTCCCTAAATAAGGCATCCCGAAACAAGGAAAAATCAGCCGCAAGATGCTCTGCCTGTAAAAACATCGGATCTATATCAAGCTATTATATTTACACGAAAATACTGTCATAAACTATGTACCGAGGTTGAAAACAATGATTTATACCCAAAGCGTTTGATATTTAGGGTATACACCCCGGAACCTGTTGAACTTAGCGGCTCGTTTCAAACACTCAAATCCGACAGACTCCCTAAGGAACGTGCACAAAATAACGTCCGGTTTTCGTGCATGTCCCTTACAAACCGGTAGAATAGAAATTGAGGGATATATTTTCAACAACTACCAACAGCAATATTTTATAAAATCTCAGGGAAACAATATTTCTCCCCATCGTTGAATAAAGGATTGAATATAGGGTAAGAAGCGTGTACTGAAATACCTTTTGTCTAGCTCCCGGGTAACTTCTCAATAACCCGGGGTATTTGTGCCTTCGATCCGGCGGCCATCCGCCTGACACTGTGCTTACCCCGGGTTATTGAGAAGCTACGCTCCCAGGCTCTAATTCATAACATGGGTTGTACTTTTCACTTCCCAGTTTCATGCGCCGCTGTTCGACAAACTGCCGCAGCAATCTTTCCACTTGCGAAACAATGGCGGTCTCGCCCCTGATTTTGTAAGGGCCATGCTTGGCAATCTGCTGAATACCGTATGCCTTGACGTTACCGGCAACAATGCCAGAAAACGCCCGTCTCAGTTGTGCCGCCAGAGCATAGGCTGGCAGAGATTTAGACAAATTCAAATTAGCCATATTCTCATGATTGGGGATAAACGGAACCTGCAACGGGTGCTCAATATGCAACTGCCAGTTGAAATAGTAGGCCTCCTGGGTTTTGCGCCGAAATCGCTGTACCTTTTCAATACCCGATTTCACTTCTTTGGCTACCTGGTCCGGCGAACCGATAATCACCCGGTAAAGTCGGGTCGCAGCTTCGCCCAACGTGGACTTGATAAAACTCTCCAAACTGTCAAAGTAGGATTTATGACTCTCCGGGGCGGCAAAAATCACTGGAAAAGGGATCTCCTCATTTTTGGGATGCAATAAAATACTCAGCAGATAGAGTACTTCCTCGGCCGTTCCCGCTCCCCCAGGGAACACAATAATACAGTGGGAAAGACGGACAAACGCTTCCAGTCGCTTTTCGATATCGGGGAGAATAACCAGTTCATTGACAATCGGATTGGGTGATTCCGAGGCGATAATACCGGGTTCGGAAACCCCCATATAGCGGCCATCACGAATCTGTTGTTTGGCGTGCCCAACAGCCGCTCCTTTCATAGGGCCTTTCATCGCGCCGAGGCCACACCCGGTGGCCACATTGATGCCCCGCAATCCGAGGTGATAACCAACATATTTCGAATAGTCGTATTCTTCCCGACTGATCGAATGGCCACCCCAACACACAGCGATATTGGGCGGCAGATTGGGCCTCACCATATCCGCGTTGCGCAGGATGCGAAACACCGCATCAGTGATGCCTTCCGTGCAATCGAGATCAAACCCCTGATTACCGGTTATTTTGTGATGTGTATAAACTATATCCCGCAAAGCAGCAAACAGGTGGTCTTGAATACCCCGCACCATGATTCCGTCAACAAATGCTGAGGCGGGGGCGTTGTATATCTTGAGCTTCAATCCCCGCGACTCGGGGACTACGCGAATATCGAATTCGCGATATTGGGCCAGCATCTCAGTGGCATTATCGATATTGCTACCGCTGTTCAGCACCGCGAGTGCGCATTCACGGAACTGTTGAAAGACTCCAGCATCAGTCTCCATAAGGTCGGATATTTCCCTATGCGACAGCAAATCCAGACTTTTTAGAGGACGCACTTGCGTTTCTTTAACAATTTCCACAATGAAATACTTCCTATAAAGACTATTCAATTAACTTATATCAGCATGGCACTTATATCACAGTTAGTCGACAAGTTGGTACAGAATAGTCAATGTTAAAGTCTATACCCAAAGCGTTTGAGATTTAGGTGTGAAGAGTGCGTCAATTTTTGTTCCCCCTTCCTTTAACAACAGGGGCGCGACGACGCTGCATGGCAGGCCCCATGTGAGGGCGCTAGCGCCGCGAATGCCTGGAGCGGCTGGACGGAGCAAC
>JARROD010000004.1:0-40373 GCA_037384225.1 Exilibacterium sp. | reverse complement strand
ATACCCCAAGGCTGCTTGCGCCTGCGCTCAGTCAATAAGGTCACCTGGGCTGGCGCGAGAAACGTAAACTCTCGCACCAAACCCATACCGCCGCAAAACGCACCACCGCCACCGGAACCCGGGCGCAGCTCATAACGCGTTATGCGCAGTGGGTAGTGGCTTTCAAGACTTTCGATCGGTGTGTTCAATGTATTGGTCATATGGGTCTGCACACCGGACCAGCCGGGGGCGACCGGGCTCGCCCCCATCCCGCCGCCGACAGTTTCATAGTAATCCCAGCTCGAACGGTTTGCATCGCTGTCGCCGGCATCTGCAGCGATAGCGGTATTGCAGCCCATGGCGATATTATTCATAGACCCCTGACTGGCCGCTGGAATACGCTCGGGTATGGCCTGGGCCAACGCTCCCAGCACAACATCCACAATCCGGGTTGAGGTTTCCACATTTCCCGCCGCTACGGCGGCCGGACGGCGCGCATTGAGCAGGCAACCGACGGGAGCCACAATCCGCAGCGGACGAAAACTCCCCGCGCAGGCGGGTGTCTGAGCGGGCAACAAACAGCGAAACACGTAGTACACCGCTGCCGCTGCAACTGATAAGGGGCAATTGATGTTGCCGGAAACCTGGGAGGCGGTGCCACTGAAATCGACGTCTATCCGCGTTTTACCGACACGCAGGGCTACGCAAATTGGGATATCTGTGGTACCGGCACCGTCGTCGTCCATATAATCAGTAAACTGGTATTGCCCCTCGGGAATACCAGCCAACTCCGCCAGCGCAAGACGTTCACCGTAATCGTTTAATTCCCGCAATGCCTCCCGATACCGCGTCAAACAGTCACCCTGAACCTCAACCGCCGCGCTGGACATTCCCTGTCCCATGGTTTCAATCAACTGTGCCAAGCGTCTGACGCCGATTCTATTGGCACTGAGCTGCGCACTGAAATCCCCTTCGGCTCGAGCATCGATAACGCCGCTCCCGCCGCAAAGCTTCTGCATCACATCGTCAACGCGCTGAAATCTGCGCTCGATAAAGGTGGGGGGAATCACCAGGCCCTCTTGCTCCAGCGATGTGGAAACCGGCATAGAACCGGGACTGGATGAGCCTATATTGGCGTGGTGAGCGCGATTGGCGACAAACCCCAGTAACTGCTCCTGTATAAATACGGGCGCGATCAAGGTGACATCAGGCAGGTGTGTGCCGCCCAGGTAAGGATCATTGACAACCACCATATCACCCGCCGTCCAGGTGAAGTTTCCAACAATATCGGCCATGGCGTACGCCATGCTGCCTAAATGCACGGGAATATGCGCAGCTTGGGCGCACAGTTGACCCTCGGCGCTAAACACAGCGCAGGAAAAGTCCAGCCGATCCCTCGCCTAGAAGTGCAGAAGTTATTTCTTTTTATACCACAACCTGTTAACCCGCGTTGTGGTAACTTGAAAACAAAGTTCCCCCCCTGCACAAGCGATTTTGTTTGAGTACCGCTTGCCAACATCTGCACGCGAATTGCCAAGGTAGAGAATTAGTTATAGTATTGGCCGTTTTCCCAGGCAGCATCTGCTGCCTGTTTTGCTTTTGGAGCAGGAGATGAACAGCGACGCACTCATGAACACCTATGGAAACAGATCCACTACTCTAGTCAAAGGTGAAGGGGCACGCCTCTGGGATGATCAGGGCCGGGTTTACCTTGATGCCCTGAGTGGAATCGCCGTCTGTGGGCTGGGTCACGCTCACCCGACCCTAACCCGCGCCATCTGCGAACAAGCGGCAACGCTTATCCATACCTCCAATCTGTTTAATATCCAACCCCAGCGACGCCTGGCGGAAAAGCTGTGCAAGGTTTCAGGCATGGATAAAGTGTTCTTTTCCAACTCCGGCGCCGAAGCCAACGAAGCGGCCATAAAAATGGCCCGTAAATACGGTAATGACAGGGGTATAGACAACCCAGCCATTATCGTTATGGAAAACAGTTTCCACGGTCGCACTCTGGCAACGCTGTCAGCCACCGGCAACACCAAGGTACAGAAGGGTTTTGAGCCCCTGGTCGAAGGATTTATTCGCGTGCCTTTTAACGATGTGAACGCCGTCATCGCGGCAGGGGACCGGCACGCGAACATCGTTGCCCTAATGGTGGAACCGGTTCAGGGCGAAGGCGGCGTACAGGTGCCGGCTGACAACTACCTCAACCGCTTGAGGGAAATCTGCGACGAGCGCGATTGGCTGATGATGTTGGATGAAATCCAGTCCGGCAATGGTCGCAGTGGGAAATTTTTTGCCTTCCAGCACAATGGCGTGTTACCCGATGTGGTTACCACCGCGAAAGGCCTGGGCAACGGCCTGCCAATCGGCGCCTGTCTGGCCTCCAGCAAAGCGGCGCCTATCTTTCAACCTGGCAATCACGGTTCAACTTTCGGCGGCAATCCGCTTGCCTGTCGAGCCGGCGAGGTGGTCATCGACACACTGCTGGACGACAACCTGATAGCGCGAGCCGCAACACTCGGTAACTTTCTGCTCGAAGGGTTCAAGCAAGCGCTCGCAGACTGCCCCCAAGTGACCGATATTCGCGGCAAGGGGCTGTTGTTGGGTATCGAATTGAATCGCCCTTGTGACGCACTGGTAGAACAGGCCAAACAGCGGGGGTTGATCATTAACGTTACGGCGGGCAATACGGTGCGGCTGCTACCTCCACTGATCATTAGCGACGCCGATGCCCAGACTATTGTCGATACCGTAGCAGACTTAATCAAAGCCTTCTAATCAGTAGCCGGGTTTATTTTTTGCGGAAAGAAGGCCGCCCCAATAACAGACCCAACTATTTGATTGCCTCCCAATTTAAACGACATTAAGTAAGAAACGGTGGACAACCCACTATGACCAGACACTTTCTGACCCTACTCGACCTGAGCTCAGACGAGTTGAACAAATTGATACAAAATGCCATCGCACTCAAAGCACTGCACAAAAGAGGCGCTGGAGGAGAACCGTTAAAAAATAAAACACTGGGGATGATTTTCGAAAAATCCTCAACCCGCACGCGGGTTTCCTTTGAGGCCGGTATGATCCAGCTCGGCGGCAGCGCCATGTTTCTATCACCGCGGGACACTCAACTTGGGCGCGGCGAACCGATCGAAGACTCGGCCCGGGTATTATCACGGATGGTAGACATTATTATGGTACGCACCTTCGAACACCAAAAAATCGAGCGCTTTGCCCATTATTCGCAGGTACCTGTAATCAACGCTTTGACTGACAGCTATCACCCCTGCCAGTTGCTCGCCGATATCCAAACCTATGTCGAGCATCGCGGTAATCCCCAGGGCAAAGTTGTGACCTGGATCGGCGATGGTAACAACATGTGCCAGTCCTACATCAACGCCGCCCGATTATGTGATTTCGAACTGCGTATCGCCTGCCCCGAAGGCTACGACCCTCACCCGGCTCTGATAGAAGAGAACAAAAATCGAGTCAGCGTATTTCGCGACCCCAGGCAGGCCGTTAAAGGTACGGACTGGGTGGTTACCGATGTCTGGGCCTCGATGGGCCAGGAAGGCGAACAGGATGATCGAATACAGCACTTTGCCGGTTATCAGGTCAACCACGATTTAATGTCACTGGCCCACAGCGACGCAATTTTCATGCACTGCCTGCCCGCCCATCGCGGCGAAGAGGTCAGCGCCGAACTGCTGGAAGATGAAAAAATTTCCGTTGTCTGGGATGAGGCCGAAAACCGTTTGCATGCGCAGAAAGCATTGATGGAATTTTTACTCGGCCACAATGTAACTTCTCAATAACGGTAAGGCCTGAAAACCGGTACCTTTTTTCAAAGTTGCTGCCACTGGAAAGGCGACGGCCCGGGAGATGACTGCACTGATATAGGCTCTTGGCACCAGCAAGGGGCGAAAACCCTGCGGCCACCCGCCAAATAAAAAATTAGGCGCCACGATAACGACTGTTTTTTAAACACAATATCGTGATGCCCTATAGGGTTCAGGCATTACACGATTAGTACATACTGACATATACCTTACCCACACTTTATCCACAGAAAACCACCAGGCTCTTCACCTTGCAATAGTCGCAAAACCGCATTATCTTGTATTACAATTCTTGCAAACCCCAACATATAGCGTTTTTATGTATAATTCCAAACAGTCAGAGGACTGCGGTGGAAGCTTTTGAAAGCTCCCCAAAAATAAATTTTGACGCCAGCCATTAACCCTCTTAACGCCGAGGAGGCGGTTTTTTTGGCGCCTAATACATTATATGGATCATGATGTATACCACACAGGGATGCTGAATGCATTGAGGCTCGAACCAGTCGGAAAGCCCATAACAATGAATTAATCGTACCGCCGGGATGTTCAACCTTGTGACTGTTTTTGTCGCTGTAATCCACAACCGTTTAATGCAATCGCTAATAGAGCCACTGCACCCGGCGTGTGGGCGGATTAGCGTTTTTATTTTTAAATCCCACAAAATTTAAACTTTTTTAAACCTTCGACTTTTGCAACAAAGACACTAAAGACAGAGGCACGCGGAGACGTACATGCACACCGATTTAACAGTAAGTGATCCCCAGACTACTCCCGATATCAAAGCCAGCGGCAGCCCTACCCCGGTTTCAGCCACCGCACCGGGACAGCTGCGCGTCATTAAGCGCAACGGTACTGTGGTGCCTTACGATGACAGTAAAATTTCTGTGGCCATGACCAAGGCCTTTTTGGCCGTAGAAGGTGGCGCAGCGGCGGCTTCAAGTCGCATTCACGAGACAGTGGCAGCCCTAACCGATCAAATTTCCACCACATTTAAGCGCCGTATGCCTTCGGGCGGAACTATTCATATCGAGGATATTCAGGATCAGGTGGAACTCACCCTGATGCGCACTGGCGAGCAAAAGGTCGCCCGCGACTATGTCCTCTACCGCGAGGAACACGCGCGGCGCCGGGCGCAGCGTAGCCAGACCACTAGTTCCGATCCCGACTATCCCACTGTTCGTGTGCGCCTCGATAACGGCCAGGAAGAACCTCTGGATATGGTGCGCGTACGCACCATTGTCGATGAAGCCTGTACCGGCTTGTCCGATGTGGAGCCGAAAGTCATTCTCGATGCGGCCATGCGCAACCTCTACGACGGCGTATCGCTGCAGGATGTCAACACCTCGCTGGTGATAACAGCGCGCACGCTGGTGGAAAAAGAGCCCAATTACTCCTATGCCACCGCGCGTCTGTTGCTGGACAAACTGCGCGCCGAAGCGCTGAACTTTTTAGGTATTGCCGTTTCCGCCACCCAGGCGGAAATGCAATTCCTGTACGCCAAAGCCCTGGCTGCCTATGTCCAGAAAGGTGTACAGCTGGAGCTGGTTTCTGAAAGTCTGCTGAGTTATGACCTCGAAAAACTGGGCGCAGCACTGGATGCACAGCGCGATCTGCAGTTTAGCTACCTGGGTCTACAGACCCTTTACGACCGTTATTTTATACACAGTAATGGGGTGCGCTTCGAGCTGCCCCAGGTCTTTTTCATGCGCGTCGCCATGGGCTTGGCTATCGAGGAGGAAAACAAGGAAGAGCGGGCCATTGAATTCTACCAACTGCTGTCTTCTTTTGATTATATGAGTTCCACCCCGACGCTGTTTAACGCCGGCACCTTGCGGCCACAGTTGTCGTCCTGCTACCTGACCTCGGTGCCGGACGATTTGCACGGTATTTACGGCGCGATACAGGATAACGCCATGCTGTCCAAGTGGGCCGGCGGTCTCGGCAACGACTGGACGCCTGTGCGCTCGCTCGGCGCCTACATCAAAGGCACCAACGGAAAATCCCAGGGGGTAGTGCCATTTTTGAAAGTGGCCAACGATACCGCCGTGGCGGTCAATCAGGGCGGCAAACGTAAGGGCGCACTGTGTGCCTACCTGGAAACCTGGCACCTCGACATAGAGGAATTTCTCGAGTTGCGCAAAAACACCGGTGATGACCGCCGCCGCACCCACGATATGAACACCGCCAACTGGGTGCCGGACTTGTTTATGAAACGTGTGCTGGAGGATAAACAGTGGACGCTGTTCTCCCCCAATGATGTACCCGATCTACACGATCTTTACGGGCAGGCTTTTGAACAGCGCTACCAGGAATACGAGCGCATGGCCGAAACCGGTGCTCTGAAGCTGTTCAAGAAAGTGAAAGCCACGGACCTATGGCGCAAGATGCTGGGAATGCTGTTCGAAACAGGACATCCCTGGATAACGTTCAAAGATACCTGCAACCTGCGCAGCCCCCAGCAGCACGTCGGTGTTGTACACTCGTCCAACCTGTGCACTGAGATAACACTCAACACCAAGTCCAATGAAGAAATTGCCGTGTGCAACCTGGGTTCGATCAACCTGGCACAACACATAGTCGACGGTAAACTGGATATCGAGAAGCTGCGCAAAACGGTTAAAACCGCCGTGCGCATGTTGGATAACGTTATCGATATCAACTACTATTCCGTGCCCGCGGCGCGCACCTCTAACATTCGCCACCGCCCCGTTGGGCTGGGACTGATGGGGTTTCAGGATGCCCTTTACAGGCAGCGTATCCCCTACAGTTCCGCGCAGGCAGTCGAGTTTGCCGACCGCTCGATGGAAGCTATCAGCTACTACGCTATTGAAGCCTCCTGCGAACTCGCCGCCGAGCGCGGAACCTACAGCTCTTTTGAGGGTTCTCTGTGGAGTAAAGGAATACTGCCGATCGACTCCCTTGACAGCCTGGTGGAAAACCGCGGCAGCCAGTTTATTGAAATCGACCGCAGCCAAACGCTGGACTGGGCGCATTTGCGCGATAAGGTAAAGTCCCAGGGCATGCGCAACTCCAACGTCATGGCGATTGCCCCCACCGCCACTATCGCCAATATCACCGGCGTCTCACAATCGATAGAGCCCACGTATCAAAACCTGTACGTAAAATCGAACCTGTCGGGAGAGTTCACCGTTGTCAATCCCTACCTGGTGCACGATTTAAAAGATCTCGGCCTGTGGGACAGCGTTATGGTCAACGACCTCAAATATTACGAAGGCTCACTACAAAAAATCGATCGTATTCCGGAATCGTTAAAAGCGCTGTACGCCACTGCCTTCGAAGTGGAACCGCGCTGGATCGTGGACGCCGCCAGCCGTCGTCAGAAATGGATTGATCAGGCCCAGAGCCTGAATCTGTATATTGCCGGCGCCAGTGGCAAAAAACTCGATATAACCTATCGCATGGCCTGGTACCGCGGTTTAAAAACGACCTATTACCTGCGTGCACTGGCGGCGACGACAACGGAGAAATCTACGATTGAAACCGGCTCGCTAAACAAAGTTTCAGCCCAGGCCCCAGAGGCGGTGTCAGCGGCAACAGCACCCGGGGCTCGCTTGCGGCAGAGCCTGCCCCGCGAAGCGCTTTGGGCATCCCTGCCGCAAACGGTCTCTGGAGGGACTTCGCCTCCTCGGACCTGACAATGGACGAAACGATGAACAACGCCATCAAACTCATAGTTTAAGGATGTAATATCATGTTAAGTTGGGATGATTACTACGAAGACACGCCCGTTAAACCGCAACCGGCCCTCGGGAAATCCGAACCGGAGGCAGAACACAAAACCGCTGTCGGCACAGAAACCTCGGCTGCGATAGCGCCCACACCTCAAACAGCGCCAAACAACGGCGGTCTGTCACCGACGAAGGCCGACAGCCGTAACAGCGACCCAAACCCGAATTCCAGCCCCGTGACTAAGGCCAAAGCCGCCGTAGAAGCCATTGATCCGGCCCCGGGCCTGGAAGCGCTGGAAATGGGCGCGGCCCGGGTACAGGTGGACGACAAAGCCATGATCAATTGCCGCGCCGACCTCAACCAGCTAGTACCGTTTAAATACGACTGGGCATGGCAAAAATATCTGGACGGTTGCGCCAACCACTGGATGCCTCAGGAAGTCAACATGACCGCCGATATTGCCCTGTGGAAAAGCAGCGACGGCCTGACGGAAGATGAGCGCCGCATCGTTATGCGTTCACTGGGCTACTTTTCAACAGCCGACAGCCTGGTCGCCAACAACCTGGTATTGGCAATTTATCGCCTGATCACCAACCCGGAATGCCGCCAGTACATTTTGCGCCAGGCTTTTGAAGAGGCTATTCACACCCACGCCTACCAGTACTGTATCGAGTCGCTCGGTATGGATGAAGGCGAGGTTTTCAATATGTATCGCGAACTGCCCTCGGTAGCCAACAAAGCGGCCTGGAGCCTGCATTACACACACGCGCTGAGCAATCCGACCTTTACCACAGGCACTCCCGAAAGCGATCAGGAACTGCTGCGCAATCTGGTGGCATTTTACGCGGTGACAGAGGGGATTTTCTTTTACTGCGGCTTTTCACAAATTCTTTCCATGGGTCGCCGCAATAAGATGACCGGTGTTGCCGAGCAATTTCAATACATACTGCGCGATGAATCGATGCATTTGAATTTCGGGATCGATATCATCAACCAAATCAAACTGGAAAATCCGCACCTGTGGTCGGCCGAGTTTCAACAGGAAGTTACCCAGATGATTCTTGAGGGTACTGAGTTGGAGATTCAATACGCTCGCGACTCCATGCCTCGCGGCGTTCTGGGTATGAATGCCGCCACGATGGAAGAATACCTGCATTTTATCGCCAACCGCCGCCTGGCCCAACTCGGACTGAAGGAACAATATCCCGGTGCCCAGAATCCCTTCCCTTGGATGAGTGAAATCATGGACCTGCGTAAAGAAAAGAACTTTTTCGAAACCCGTGTCATTGAGTACCAAACGGGAGGGGCTCTCAGTTGGGAGTAACCAACAGTCAAGTATTATTTTACGCCACAGCCTAAACTAAAGCGCCAACCATGTACTGATTAGCCGCTTTGGTCAAAATAATTAGAAATCTGAGGCTAAATTATAATCAGCTGCTAAACTTTGTAAGACATTTCCTACAAAATTTTCAGCATTTACCGTCTAGGCTACAAAACTGTATTCAGAGACAATAGCTTAAACAAGGAGGTCAACACGGATTGTGCGATGGCCACGAAAGGCCAAAGGATGCGTCCTTCTGTAGGACGCGACATGAATACACACGGATATGTTGCGGTCTACGGACAGCCCCTGCCAATGAGGGTGGTTTGAAAAAGGGTTTTCTGACGATGGACTGTTGTTGCTCCTATGGATTAATACCGACCTATGGAAAGGTTTATAACGGGCAGGACTAAGGGAAATTAATACGGTCATGGATAACGGAAATACCGGGAGACCGAGGTTAATTAGGGAACCTCTCAGAAAGGCCAGGCTTGAATAAGCCTGGCCTTTCTATTTCCAAATCCCCAAAGCGTTTGAGGTTTGGCGAGTCAATTAACAAGTCCGCTGCTCCAGGTAACCCGTGTAGTCTGGGATATCGCGGGAATAGGCCTGATTGATCATTGGCGAGGCTATCAGCATGTCAGCCGTGCTTTGGTTGCAGGCCACCGGAATATTCCAGACGGCGGCAATACGAAGTAGCGCCTTCACATCCGGGTCGTGAGGCAGGGGCTCAAATGGATCCCAGAAAAATATCAACAAATCCACTTCGCCTTCACTGATTTTCGCTCCCAGTTGCTGATCTCCCCCCAAAGGACCGCTAATCAGTCGCGTAATCGCCATACCAGAAGCTTGCGCCACCAGGGTACCCGTGGTACCAGTGGCGTACAACCGATGCTCCTGCAGAACCTCGCGGTGCCGGCAGCACCAGTCGACCATAACACTTTTGCGGTTGTCGTGCGCAACCAGGTCGATGCTTTTTCGTTGTGGAGAATCTATTGTTTTATATTGCACGTTCGAACCTCTGAATGGGAACTAATCGGTTTAATTGTCCTGCTGCAGTAGATTGCTTTTTCTATCAATTTCCTCAAGTATATACTTTAAGACTACCTATAATGCTAATGACTTGATTGGATATTGATTGGGTATTGTTTGCATAACAATACCGGGCATTCAAATTTACCACTTTTGGGTATATGCCCAAAGTGTTTGATAACAGGGGGAAAGGAGACTGTGGCCTTTCTTAGACACTGGGTGAACGGCAATACCGTAAGCCTGTATGAATTACGCGACCAGATTGTTCTGGGCCGTGCCAGGCATTGTCATATCCAACTCGACGACGGTACCGTCAGCGCTGAGCATGTAAGTATCATTCCCCAGGGCAACCACTATGAGGTGAAAGATCTCGACAGTACCAACGGTGTATTGGTTAACGGCGAGAAAATCACTTCCGTTACCTTGCACCCAGGCGATATTATCAGAGTCGGCACCCATGAACTGGAATTCCTGCGGGACCTCCCCAACGACATGGACAAGACTCAGAAAATCAAAAAAAGCTGGATACCCGGTCTCTACTACACTTCGAAATGAAAAGTCGCCTTGGGTATAACCTACTCAACCTAGTCAACCTGCGCACCCTGATACTCCTGCTTGGTACCCTTCTCACAATCGCAAACTGGCACCCATTACAACCATGGCTGGAAATCCAACTTTTCAATTTCGGCACGGCTCTGATGGAGCCGGCACCGGCGACGCTGAAAATCGGTATTGTGGAACTGAACCGGAAGGAGCACGACCAGCTCTCCCGTGGCGCCTTTACCGCCAGCCTCGATGACCCGACTGACGCTGAGCAATTTCCACAAGAGCAGGCTCAAGAGGATGCGCAAATTCTGCCCAGACTCAACCGTCTGTTCAATATTTCGGCTCCGATGGGGATCCTGCTGCCATCGGCGTTACAATGGCACGACAATGGCACTGTGGCGCTGGTGCGGCAACTGTTGCCCAACGCCACCTTGCCGGAAAATCTGAACAACCGTTTACAGCTTTTTCTTCAACAACGCCAGGCACTGTACCAGTATCTCAACAGCGAAGCAGTGACCCTGGGTGTGGAAATATCCGACTGCCGGGGACAACACACACCTATTATCGCCAGACAGCAATTAAATCCCAGCCATCGGCCGGACAGGCTCCCCGACAGCATGGATGATTATTTTTCCACCCTGCCTTTTTGGCTACAGCCAACCCCTCCACAGTTAAATCTCACCTCTGGCCTTGAGCCACAGGATCAGCCAGTATTGACCCCATCGGCCACTTGCCAGCGACTGTCCCGACCTCTATTGTGGCGACTCTCCTTCCAGGAGGAGGCACAACTCAGCGCCGATTTTGTGTTGGCACTTTACCAGCGTTTCAGCAACGGCGCCCCCTTGCAGTGGCAACGTCAAGGACAGCTCACAATCGGTGGCGTCGATCTGCCATTAGCGGCGGATTCGGGGTTTATTCCAGTCATAAACCTCAACGCGGATACAAGTATCCGTCACTATAGACTGTCACAATACCAGCAGGCACAAAGTTCGCAGATTCTGCTTGTGGGTGCGGCCGGCGACCCGGCGCTAACTGACGCCGCCACCGCTCTGCAGGCACTGCACCACAAGACTTATATGTATACGCCAGCGACCGCTTACTGGTTACAAAAACTCCTGCTGATCGCGCTCACCGGCTACCTGTTTTTTATTCTGCCCAAAGCCAGTATCACTGTCGGGACTCTGTTGAGTTGTCTGCTGATAACCGCACTGCTCGTTGCCCAATTGGGCTGGCAAATTACCCAGTGGGTCTGGTTGCCACTATACGAACCTATGGGGTTTTTAATCGGCGGTCACATGCTGATGTTGCTGTGGCTGCTGCAACGCCGTCGGCAACAGGGTTTGATCGACTCAAACCATACTGCCCATTATCAATTGGGGTTACATCTCTACCAAGACGGTCGCAGCGAAGATGCCTTGAAGACGTTGACCGACGTTGCAACCTCACCGCAACTGCTGGAGTTGCTGTACGATATCGGCGCCCAGCAGGAACGCAAACGGCTCTATGATGAAGCCTTGCAAACCTATCGGGTTATTCAAAATCGTGAACGCGGCTATCGGGATGTCGCAGAAAAAATATCAAAAATGGAAATGCTGCAATCGGACAGCAGCCATGGTCTCAACGGTAACCTTCTCAGTACCAACAGGTTAAACACGAATATAGCGCTGGCAAAAACGCTGGTGCTAACCGACGCGAAGGTCAATAACCCCGTTCTCGGCCGCTATGAAATCGAACAAGAAATTGGTCGCGGCGCCATGGGCGTGGTCTATCTCGGAAGAGACCCGAAAATAGCCCGCCGTGTCGCCATTAAGACATTAAATTACGCACAATTCGATCACAAGCAACTGCCAGAAGTCAAAGAACGCTTTTTTCGCGAAGCGGAGGCCGCGGGACGACTCAGTCACCCGAGCATCGTAACGGTTTACGATGTCGGCGAAGAGCGCGATATGGCTTTTATCGCCATGGATTACCTCGAAGGCACTCCCCTGAGTGAATTTATTCAGACATCTTCACTGCTGCCTGTACCCGACATTTATAAAATTACGGCACAGGTCGCCGAAGCGCTCCACTTTGCCCATAGCAAACACATTGTGCACCGAGACGTCAAACCCGCCAATATCATTTACAACAGCCGCAGCGGACAGGTCACTGTAACGGATTTCGGCATAGCCCGTATCACCGATCACTCCCGCACCCGCACGGGTGATATCATGGGTAGCCCGCTGTACATGTCTCCGGAGCAACTGCGCGGCGACAAGGTCACTCAGTCCGCGGATATTTTTAGTTTGGGCGTAACCTTGTATCAACTCTTGACCGGGCGGCTGCCGTTTGAGGCCGACAATCTCGCCAAACTGACTTACCAGATTATCCACTCCAACCACAAAAGTGTGCGCGAATGGCGCGCCGACTTGCCCCTTAGCGCCCCCCGAATTGTCAATAAAGCTCTGCAAAAAAGCCCCGAAAAACGCTTCACCACCGCGAACGACATGAGTATTGCAATGAAAAAGAGTCTACAAAGAGATTTCGGCTCGATAGTTGGCAATTGAAGGTCGCTCGAGTGTGGATTATAGTAGTGAAACTCAAACGCATCTGATTTAGAGACGGAAAGATACCGAGGCGATCCGATGGCGGTACTGGCGCAATTAACTGACGACGTAGTGGTTCACACATTTGAGATAACCCCGCCTCAGATGACAATCGGGCGGAATCCCAATTGCGATATACAAATAACGGAGAGCTCCGTCAGCGCCACCCACGCGATCATCACTCAGATGCCCAACCGCCACTTCCCCCAGTTTATGGAAACCTATCTTCAAGACCAGGACAGCACCAACGGCACTTTCGTCAATGAACAACCTGTCATAGGCCGCCAGCGTCTGCACAATAACGACGTTATCCGCTTCGCCTGGCACAGGTTTAAGTTTTTTGACAACCTGGAAGCAGAGTTGGAAAAGACGACCCATATCCTACAGGACTAAAAAATCCAAACCTCGCCCTGCCCATTGTCCACAGGTCTTCTCAGTGCCTTCTCCGGCTTGCATAAAAAGTTATTTTTCTTATTTTTCAATAAATTATAGGGGTACTATAAGTTTATATAATGCTTTGGCATGTAAACATATGCAAAATCATATATAGTGGTTATTAAAATGGTAGATAATACATGTACCCAACCATGCAATCAGCGCGATCACTACAATGCAAACTCATAGTCTGCCTGCTCGGCTTAATGGTTCTGATGCCCGGATACAGTAGTGAATTCCCTTCACGACTTACTCTCGGCACTACACTCATGGTCCGCCCGTATTCATACCAGGTAAACGATAAAGTCGTTGGTATCGATGTCTCCATTGTGGGGGCTGTGCTGGAAAAAATGGGCATTGAATATACCGTCATTCCTGCACCTTACAAGCGATTGATTTTTCTTGCTCAATCCGGCGATATCGATGGAATCGTCGCCGCCTCAACGCAGATCCGCAAAGAGTCAAAAGGAGCTCTGATATTTCCCGAAGAACCAAGTTACCATTCACGTATGAACATTTATGGACTCAACGGCGCAAAAGCACTGGGCTCCGTGCGCGAACTCAACGGCAAGAGGCTGGGCTATCCCGAAGGCTATATTCTACATTCAAGCATTGACACTTCGCAGGTGACAACGGAATCCTTTCGTAACCATATAAGCCTGCTTAAGGCGCTAAGCAAACAACGTATCCATTATTTTTATGGCGAAGAGTTTCCAACCCGGTACGCCAGCAAAAATTTGCAACTGACCAAACAGATAACACCCGTATACAACTTCTCAACACTGGACTTTTACCCCTGCTTCAGCCGCCAGAGCCTGGGCAAGCTCGCCCCTCGCTTTATTGCTGAATTCAATCGCCATCTTATCGAGCTTAAACATTCGGGAGAAGTGGATAAAATTATCAATCAATACCTGGGGCCTATGAAAAACACAGATGGCTAAGGGACGTGCACGAAAACCGGAAGTTATTTCGCGCACGTCCCTAAATAGCACTGTTCCAGAAAGCGTTGATAGCGGCAACGCCCTGACCACCGTGCAGGCGGACCTTATCCACGTCTCGCGCCGATAAACCACCCAAAGCGAATACAGGCAGCTTTGCCTTGCGGACGCAGTCTCCGAATAATGCCCATCCCAACGTCTCCGCCCGCGGGTGACTCCGGGTCGGACACACGGGTGACAGGGTTATAAAATCAACACCGATTTGGGTGGCTTTTTCGATCTGCGCGGAATTGTGGCACGAAGCACTAAACCAAACGTCTCCCGCAACCGGACGCTTGCTCAAAGCCTGCAAATGTTCGCCGTTAATATGCAGACCGCATCCATTTAAACGCCTAAATACCGCTGGCGACGTATTGGCTATCAGACTCGCGCCGGCCGCCTCACAAACATCCCGCGCCAACCTACAGCGCACTAGATACTCGTCCTGACTCAGCGCCGGTGCCCGCAATTGCACAAGGTCGATACTGTGATATTCAATAGCCGCCTGTAAACGCTTGCGAAATATCTCCGCACTCGGTGACTCCCCGGTGATCAACATTTTTTCAGGCAGGCAGGCCGCCGCAACAATGGGAGTATTGGCGGCCGGAAAAGCGTAATGTTTAAGCTCCGGTGCCGGCACCCAGCGCACCTGCTGCCCTTCCCTGCCCCTGGGTACACCGGAAAATGCGCTCACTTCCCACACATCCAGCAACACGGATTTATCGCTGTAATCGTGGTGAATTTGTATCAGGGGCCGACTCTGTTTTACCGCTATCCCGAGTTCTTCCATCAGCTCCCGACGCAAAGCCTGTTGCGCCGACTCCCCGGCTTCCACCTTGCCACCGGGAAACTCCCACAAGCCGCCCTGATGGACGCCGTCAGGCCGTTTCGCGAGTAAGATTTCAGTGCCGCTAGCGCGAATCACACCTGCGGCCACATGAATCACTTTCATTGACTCAGGATCGATATTCAGCGTTGATAGAGACATACTCGTGGGAAAGATCCGTCGTCCACACCCGCTCACTGTGACTACCCCGCCCCAGCTCGATGCGAATGGATATAGCGCTCTGGCGCATTACACTCTGGCCCTGATCTTCCGTGTAGCTGGCGGCGCGGCCGCCGTTTTCGACGATAAGAACACTGTTGAGCCACACGGAAATATTATCGACATCCAGATCCACGATACCCGCCTTGCCGATCGCCATCACTATGCGCCCCCAGTTGGGATCGCAGGCAAACAATGCGGTTTTAACCAAAGGTGATTCCGCCACGCTGTAGGCAACATCCAGACACTCCTGATCACTGGCGCCACCATGCACTTCCACCGTCACGAATTTTGTTGCTCCCTCTCCATCACAAACGATATTTTGCGCCAGCTGAATATGCACATCGACCACCGCGTTAAACAGTTTGGCGTAAAGGTCGCCGCTGGCTTCAGTGATTTCCGCCAGCGCCGTCCGCCCGGTGGCGGCCAGAATACAGGCATCATTTGTGGAGGTATCACCGTCAACGGTAATACGGTTAAAGGATTTCTCGACGGCTTGTCGCAGCAATAGCTCTACCACCGACGGGGCGATTTTCGCGTTGGTAAAGACATAGGCCAGCATAGTCGCCATGTCGGGTTTAATCATCCCTGCCCCTTTGGCAATGCCGTTGACAGTGATCGTCTCTCCCTCATGTTCAAACGTCACGCAGGCACCCTTAGGCCGGGTATCGGTCGTCATAATCGCCTTGGCGGCATCCCGCCAACGCTGTGCCGACAACCCGTTATAGAGGTCAGCAAGCGCATTGACAATGCGTTCCACGGGTAGCGGCTCACCGATAACACCGGTGGAGAAGGGCAAGACATGTTGGCGGTTGACTGTGGCAAGGTCCCCCACGGCAGCGCAGGTGGACACTGCATCGGTGATGCCACTCTTTCCGGTACAGGCATTGGCATTTCCCGCGTTGATTATCAGGTAGCGGCGCTCACTGTCAGCGAGCGGATTTGCCGATCGGGTTGCGAGGTGATCTCTGGCCACAATGACCGGTGCCGCGCAAAAGGCATTGCGGGTAAAAACCCCGGCAACCCGCGCACCCTCACACAACTCGATAAGCGCTAAGTCTTCTTGATTCGAGCCATTCTTTATGCCTGCACTGACTGACGCCAACCTCACGCCCGCGACTTCTGGCATAGCGGGAAACGCAAATTCTCCTACTGCCATAATAGTATTCTCAGAATATCACTTCGAATGCACCAGCTTACCGTGGCACTGCTTATACTTTTTGCCGGAACCGCAGGGGCAGGGCTCATTGCGCCCAACTTTTCGACCGTCGCGGACAAAAGGTTGCTGCTGAGGCTCCTCTTTGCTCTCGTCGGTTTGCTCTGCTGCGGTCATGGCCGACACCTGCTCGTGCTGCAGCTGCATTTTCTGCCGCTCCAGAGCCTCCAATCGCTGGCGTTCCATGGCGGCCATTTGCTCCTCAGTCACCGGCTCTACCCGATAAAGTATTTTGATAACCTCATGCTTGATATTTTCCAGCATATCTTGAAACAACTGGAAAGACTCACGTTTGTATTCCTGTTTCGGGTTGCGCTGCGCGTAAGCGCGCAGTCCAATTCCCTGGCGCAAATGATCCATATTGGCGAGATGCTCTTTCCATAGCATATCGAGCACCTGCAACATTATCTGTTTTTCAATTTCGCGCATCACAACACCCACGCGCTCACATTTGTGCTCATAGGCTACCTGCAATTGCTCAGCTATTTTTCCTCGCAGGTTTTCTTCGTGCAGCTGATCATCTTCGTCCAGCCATTGTTTCACCGGCAGTTTTACGCCGAATTCAGACTCTATGTGCTGCTCAAGACCGGCAACATCCCACTGTTCTTCCAGACTTTGGGGCGGAATAAAACCACTGATCAGGTCGTTGACCACATCTCTGCGAATCGCACTAATGGTTTTTTCAATACTTTCGGCATCCAGTAGCTCATTGCGCTGGCGGTAGACAACCTGGCGCTGGTCATTGGCTACATCGTCGTATTCCAATAGCTGCTTGCGAATATCGAAGTTGCGGCCTTCGACCTTGCGCTGGGCCTTTTCAATGGCATTGGTAACCATCCGATGCTCGATCGCCTCGCCTTGCTCCATACCTAGCGCCTGCATAAAGTTGCGCACTCGATCGGAGGCAAAAATACGCATCAAATTGTCTTCGAGAGATAAATAAAAGCGCGATACGCCAGGGTCGCCCTGGCGGCCAGCCCGCCCCCGCAGTTGGTTGTCTATTCGCCGCGACTCGTGGCGCTCAGTGCCGATAATATGCAACCCCCCGGACTTGATGACCTGGTCGTGGCGCTGCTGCCAGTCGGCTTTAACGGCGTTAATCTGATCCTCTGGCGGATTTTCAAGTGATTCGATCTCCGCTTCCCAATTGCCTCCCAATACGATATCGGTACCGCGCCCCGCCATATTAGTAGCGATAGTCACCGCCCCAGGGCGACCGGCCTGGGCAATAATTTCAGCTTCCCGGGCGTGAAATTTAGCATTCAAAACCTCGTGCTTGATACCCGCATTTTTCAACCGCCGTGACATTTCTTCAGAGGACTCTATCGAGGCGGTTCCCACCAGGACCGGGGCCAGCTTGTCCTGACATTTTTTGATATCTTCTACCACTGCCTGGAATTTTTCTTCCATTGACAGATAGACCAGGTCGTTGAGATCCTCGCGTTTAACCGATTGATTGGTCGGAATAACCACTACATCAAGCCCGTAAATCTGGTGAAACTCATAGGCCTCCGTATCGGCGGTACCCGTCATTCCGGCCAATTTTGGGTAGAGGCGAAAGTAATTCTGAAAGGTGGTCGAAGCTAGAGTCTGGCTTTCGCTCTGAATAGCGACCTCTTCCTTAGCCTCCAACGCCTGGTGCAGCCCCTCGGACAACCGACGGCCGAGCATCGTGCGCCCGGTGTGCTCATCGATAAGAACCACTTGATTGTTTTGTACTATGTAATCAATGTTGCGCTTAAACAGTGTGTGTGCTCGCAACGCTGCATGGGCGTGGTGCAGCAAATTCAGGTTGACCGCCGAGTAGAGACTGTCGTTTTCCTCCAGCAACCCCTCCGAGATCATCAACTCTTCTACCAGTTGGTGTCCGGCTTCCGTCAATTCCACCTGACGGGTCTTTTCATCCACGACATAGTGTCCTTCCTGTTCCTCTTGCTGAGGTTGCAGGCGCGGAATTAGCTGATTCATTTTGCGATACATCTGCGAGCTGTCTTCCACGGCCCCGGATATAATCAGCGGTGTGCGGGCCTCATCGATCAAAATCGAATCAACCTCATCAACCACTGCGAAATTCATGGGGCGCTGCACCTTGTCTTCCTTACGCAGAACCATATTGTCCCGCAGAAAGTCGAAGCCAAATTCGTTGTTGGTGCCGTAAGTAATGTCCGCCGCATAGGCGTCCCGTTTGTCATCGGGATTTTGCTGCGACTGAATGACCCCGACTTTTAGTCCCAAGAATTCATAAAGGGGCCGCATCCAATTTGCATCGCGACTGGCGAGGTAATCATTGACAGTCACAATATGCACACCGCGCCCGGACAACGCATTGAGATAAGCGGCCAGCGTCGCCACCAGGGTTTTACCCTCTCCGGTGCGCATTTCCGCAATCCGCCCTTCGTGCAGGGTTATCCCGCCCAATAACTGCACGTCGAAGTGGCGCATACCCAGCGTTCTCTTGCTGGCTTCTCGCACACTGGCAAAGGCTTCCGGAAGCAATTGATCCAGCGTTTCCCCCTGCTGAAAACGGTGCTTAAACGCCCCGGATTTGGCCGTGATCTGTTCATCGGTAAGCGTACTGAATTCTGCTTCAAGCTCATTAACCTGCTTGACCAATTTCCCCATACGCTTTAGTTCACGGTCATTTTTTGAACCGAAAACCACTTTTATTAATTTGCCTATCATCTGTAATACCGTTTTTATCAAGCCTTTTTCGGCCCAAAACACCCGCGGAAAGAAGAAAACGAACTAATGCACCTCAAAAATCGAGGTGCAAAGTAAACCGAAAGGAGCCTGCGGAAGCAAGCAAAAAGGCGAGATTTATCGGTGAGTGCGATGAATATAGCTGGCAGGATCGACAGAACGACCGTGTTTATACACTTCAAAGTGGACATGAGGGCCGGTGGAACGGCCACTGGAGCCCATTAAGGCGATGACCTGCCCTTTTTTGACCACATCGCCGATTTTGACAAGATTTTCGCTATTGTGGGCATAGCGGGTGGAAAAACCATTGCCATGGTTAATTTCAACCATCTGACCATACCCGTGACGCTTGCTTGACCAGGTAACCACCCCGGCTGCCACAGAAACCACATCCGACCCCATCTTGCCGGCAAAATCCACCCCATTATGCCAGGCGACACGACCGTTAAACGGGTCTGTACGGCGCCCGTAGCGCGAGGACATCCAGCCTTTAACGATGGGGCGGCCACCGATGAACACATCGTTTTGGATTTTACGGGTGGCCAACAAGGCTTCAAGCGTTTCGAGCTGTTGTTCGCGGTTTTCAATCTGATCGGCGAGGGATTCAACCACAGTAAGGAAATCCGGGGCTTCGTAGGTATCCCCGACGGCGACCGTTTCCGGTCCGCCCACAGCCGGTGGCTGGCTGAAATCGAACTCTCCCTGGTCAAGGTTGGCTACCGTTGTCAATCGCTCGCCCAGCGCATCCAGCCTCACCAGCCGGGCCTGCAATTCGGCCATGCGCAGCGTCAATGCCGCCAGCTGGACCTCGGCCTGGCGCTTGGCTTCGTTAACCTGCTCTTTCTGCGCTGCCAGCGCTTTGTTCCAGGCCCGGGCAGAATCCCCATTAAACAGGTCGGCATTCTCACTTTGGGAGTAGTGCTGATAAACCAGAGCGCTCAGGCCGGCGGGCAGAGCCAGCAGACAGATTGACAACAGAGCTCGGGTCCAGCCACCGAAGGTAAAACTGCGGGTTCCGGCACAACGTTTGCTGACAACAATAATTTTCATATTAAATTTTGGTTATCCGGTTAATTTACAGACGGTTATAGTGCCGGTTTTTATTAGATCGGATCGGCAGCAGAGCCCCGAATCGACATATCGCCCGGGATTCACCCTTGAAACGCTCACGTATGGAGCTCTCCTGAAGCCTTCCTGAAATTCTGCTGAAATGATCCTGGTACCAGCCTGAAACTTTTCTGGAACCTGAAACAATCTACAACAAACTATCTACAACAACTTATCTACCGGCTTACCACTTAAAATTAGCGGCAGTTTGACACCAAACTTAAAGACACCCGGAGGTGTTTACTCTCTGCTACCACTGATACTTTTGTTAAAACTGATGCTTCTGTATACAGTTGACGCTCATTACAATTGATAATTCGTCAATAATTATTACTTTTACAGCAGACATTCACCGCTTGTAACATCTACTGGAATAACAAGGGTTACAACCAGGATTTTCCGCTATGCCTTATTACACGATACGTAAAATATGGCATAAAAAACAAGGAATTACCAACAGCTGCTGACATGGTACACCAAGTGACTGTGAAACAGGTAGTCCTTTACTCCGGAAATCTCAGTGTAAAGTGAACTGTATCACAATGAGGCGAGTACAGGTTTCATGTAGGAAATGGGGGCTGTTTTTTCATCGGCAAAGGTTACGACTTCCCAAGCGTCTTTCTTTTCGATGAGCCCGCGCAAAGACATATTGTTCAAAGCATGGCCGGATTTGTGGGCTTTAAACTCTCCGATTAAGCTGTTGCCCAGCAGGTAGAGGTCACCGATAGCATCCAGTATTTTATGTTTGACGAACTCATCTTCGTAGCGCAGGCCGTCTTCATTCAAAATTCGGTATTCATCGACGACTATGGCATTGTCCAGACTGCCGCCTTTCGCCAGCCCTTTTGAGCGCAGATACTCAAATTCATGCATAAAGCCAAACGTTCGGGCCCGACTCACTTCTTTCACAAAAGAGGTGCTGGAAAAATCAACTGCCGCGAAGGCGGTTCGATCGCGGAATACAGGGTGGTCAAAATCAATGGAAAAGGAAACCTTAAAACCGTTAAATGGCAAGAAACTCGCGGTTTTATCTCCCAATTCAACAGTTACCGGTTTTTTTATTCGAATAAATTTTTTCGCCGCAGCCTGCTCTTCAATACCCGCGGATTGAATAAGAAATACAAAAGGGCCGGCGCTGCCGTCCATTATCGGTACTTCAGGAGCACTAACTTCGACAATCGCGTTGTCAATACCCAGCCCTGCCATGGCCGACAGTAAATGCTCGACAGTAGAGACTCTTACATCGCCTTTAACCAGGGTCGTGGAAAGTGTAGTGTCGCCCACATTTTCGGCCTTTGCTTCAATGCTAACCACCGGATCAAGATCCACCCGCCGAAACACGATCCCGGTATCAATAGGGGCGGGTAAAAGTGTCAAATAGACTTTTTGCGCAGTATGCAATCCCACACCGGTGGCGCGAATCGCATTCTTCAGAGTCCGTTGTCTTATCATTACACAGAGCCTTAGACAGTGAGCCCAGAGCAGCGGGCATAAATCCGCGAATAGTACCAGAGTTCTTTATCAGAAACCAATACCACCGCCTAAACAAATACTTCTCAACCGTTAAACTGCCCCCGCTAGTTCTATCTAACCCTGTGCAGCTGTCTACTCGGAAGGGGCGGTACCGTTTTTACTACACTCTCCAGATACACTCGCCAGGCCGACTAATCGGCCTGGCGCCGCAAAAACGCCGGAATATCCAAGTACTCCATATCCCTGTCTTCAGTCGCCCCAGTCGGAGACGGTTTGGTTGAGCTTTTATTCGCCCGCATTACGGTCGGTCTGTCCAACTGATTGTAATCGAGTTGGCCATCGGCGCGACGGGTATTGTTCACAACCATCTTGGTGGACGCGGCCTTATTGTCCGCGATGACGCTCCCCAATCCAGTGGCAACAACCGTAACACGCAACTCTTCCGACATCTCAGGATCGATAACAGTTCCCACTACCACCGTGGCATCGTTGGAGGCAAACTCCTCTACAGTATCCCCCACCTCTGAAAACTCACCCAGAGATAGATCCATACCAGCGGTAATATTGACCAGAATCCCGCGCGCTCCCTGCAGGTTGATATCTTCCAGCAACGGACTGCGAATAGCGGCTTCAGCGGCTTCCCGAGCCCGATTTTCACCGGTGGCGAACCCGGTTCCCATCATTGCCATTCCCATTTCAGACATAACCGTGCGCACATCGGCAAAGTCTACGTTGATCATACCCGGGCGGATAATCAAGTCTGCTATTCCTTGCACTGCCCCCAGCAATACATCATTGGCGGCTTTGAACGCATTCAGGAGACTGGTATTTTTGCCTAAAACGGCCAACAGCTTTTCGTTGGGAATCGTGATCAGAGAATCGACCTGCTCCTGCAACTCTCTGATACCTTCATCCGCCACCGACATACGCTTGCGTCCCTCAAATGAAAAAGGCTTGGTAACAACAGCGACTGTCAGTATGCCGAGTTCCCTGGCTATCTCTGCCACCACAGGAGCACCTCCAGTCCCAGTGCCCCCACCCATTCCGGCGGTGATAAAAACCATATCGGCGCCGGTCAGGACTTCGGCAATACGGTCGCGATCCTCAATCGCCGCCTGGCGACCGATTTCCGGATTGGCTCCCGCGCCCAGCCCTTTGGTCATGTTATTGCCCAATTTCAACACCGTGCGAGCGTCAATGTCCTTTAACGCCTGAGCATCAGTGTTTGCGCAAATAAAATCCACACCATCAACTTCGTTGGCGATCATGTGCTTAACGGCGTTGCCGCCGCCACCGCCAACCCCGATTACTTTAATGACTGCACTTTGCGGTACACTATCGACGAGTTCGAACATAAGTATTCCCCTCTATCTCCCTTTGATTTAAAACTAGAACCTTTTAAAAACCGATGTAATTCTTTCCAACAATGGACAATTGCCCGTATTGTCAGAAGTTTCCCTGAAACCAAGCTTTAACCTTATCCCACCAAGAGTTAGTTGTATCTTTACTATTGTGATTGACACGACCATCCTGCTGCTGAATTACTCCGTATTGCAATAATCCGACCCCTGTCGAGTAAATCGGATTATTGACAATGTCCGCCAGGCCACTGACATTTTGTGGCACTCCCAGACGAACCGGCATATGGAAAATCTCTTCCGCCAAATCTATGACACCCTCCATCTTCGAAGTACCGCCGGTCAATACAATGCCCGCGGCAATCAAATCTTCAAATCCACTGCGGCGCAGTTCGGCCTGCACCAGGGTAAATAGTTCGTCATATCTGGGCTCGACAACCTCCGCCAGCGCCTGGCGCGAAAGATCCCGCGGCTGACGGTCGCCGACACTGGGAACCTTGATGGTTTCATCCGCACCGGCCAGCTTCGCCAGTGCGCAAGCATAACGGATTTTAATTTCCTCTGCGTGTGGAGTCGGTGTGCGCAACGCCATGGCGATATCGTTAGTTACCTGATCACCGGCGATAGGGATAACACCTGTGTGACGAATCGCACCATCAGTAAAAATCGCAATATCAGTTGTGCCACCACCGATGTCGACCATACATACGCCAAGTTCTTTTTCATCTTCAGTTAAGACCGCATAACTGGAGGCCAGTTGCTCCAGAATGACATCTTCCACTTCCAGCCCACAACGGCGGATACATTTTTCAATATTTTGTGCGGCATTAACCGCACAGGTCACCAAGTGCACCTTTGCTTCCAGCCGCACGCCGGACATGCCCAGCGGTTCTTTCACACCCTCCTGCTCATCGATAAGATATTCCTGAGGAATGATGTGTAATATTTTCTGGTCGGCGGGAATCGCAACCGCCTGAGCCGCGTCGATAACCCGGTCCAGATCCTGTGCAAACACTTCACGATCCTTAATCGCCACTATGCCATGTGAATTAAGGCTACGTATATGGCTGCCGGCAATACCCGCGTAAACGGAGTGTATTTGGCATCCGGCCATCAGCTCGGCTTCTTCAACGGCTCGCTGGATCGATTGCACAGTCGACTCGATGTTGACGACAACACCTTTTTTCAAACCGTTGGAGCGGTGCGAACCGATACCAACAATTTCCAAGTCGCCATTAGCCGTAATCTCACCGACTATGGCCACCACTTTGGATGTGCCGATATCCAAGCCAACAATCATTCTGTTACCGCTTGAATGTGCCATTTACTAACCCCTATAAATTGTTTTTGCAACCCCTGTCGCCAACTCTTTCTTCCCTCAACCACAAACTTCACCGGCGAGTACCAATCTTCTTGGACGCTCTCATCATCAATGTTCTGTTCGACTTGCCAGAGTTCCCACCACCGCGGCTGTTTTATGCCAACGCACTGCAACACCGTTCTCATACCGAACATCGACCCGGGCTATGTCGTCCAACCGACCTCTTAACTGTTGTTCATAGACCGTCAAAAAACGCTGTATTTTTTCCAGCACCTGATCTCGCCCAACCACAATTTTTAAATCGTTCGAAAGCAGCAGTTGCCACGCAAATTTATCGTCACTTCTCAGTTCCTTTACATCCAGATCATAGGGTCGCAGCAAACGGGATATTCTCTGGTACTGCAACATGATCTTCGCCGCCTGCTCACGTTTGCCAGCCAGTAGAGGTAACTGCTGAACAAATTCAAGCTGTTCGGTTTCAACAAAATCACCACGCTGATTTAGAAAACCCCGCTCGCCCCAACGGGCAATCGGCTGATGCTCAGCTATCCGCACTGAAAGTCGATCCGGCCACTTGCGACTCAATACCGCGTAATCTACATACGCTTCGCGCTCAATACTGTTTTTAATCGCTTTCAAATCCAATTGTAAAAACTTTTTATTGACCAGCGGCGTGACCAATTCGGTAATCCGCTCCCGCGACACAAAGCGAAAATCACCTTCAACAGACACACTTGCCACCGGTCGATCTATAACCACATCAAATTTAAATGAACGCACGGCGATGTAAATCGTACCGATAACCATGCTCACCAGCACCAGCAAACCGAGTATGCGCCGCAACAGACCGCTCGACGCAGGCATTGCGCTACCGCCCGTAGGGCTGGCGCCACGTGGGCCGGCGCTGACTTTATTGTTGACCCCGGTATTGTTGACATGGGTGCGTTTCATTACTCTCTATCCACTACTATCTCTTAAGGTCGACATCAGAATGTTCACCACCAGTTCTTCAAACGACATGCCAACGGCCTTCGCCGCTATCGGCACCAAGCTGTGACTGGTCATGCCAGGTACAGTATTGACTTCCAAGAGATAAAAATTGTCCTCGCTATCGGCCATCACATCAACTCTGCCCCAACCGCTACAACCGAGGCTTTTAAAAGCTTTGAGCGCCAGTTTCTGCAACTGGTCATGCTTGTCCGGCGACAGACCACAGGGGCATATGTAGCGGGTGTTTTCGGATAGGTATTTAGCCTCATAATCGTAAAACCGATTATTGGTCTCCAGCTTTATCGCCGGTAGCGCCCGTTCACCGAGGACACTGACGGTGTATTCAGCGCCTTTTATAACCCGCTCGGCCAACACATTTGTGTCGTAAGCGACCGCATCCTCATAGGCCCTCTGTAGGCTCTCGGGAGAATCGGCTTTGGTCATGCCGATACTGGAGCCCTCATGCACCGGTTTCACCATCACTTCTCCTCCCAGTTGCGCGAGAATTTGCAACCAGTCGGTATCGGCCTGCAGCACCGCAAAATCTGGCGTTGGCAAATTGATCCCCCGCCACAACTGTTTACTTAACAATTTGTCCATCGCCAGCGAGGAAGCCTGCACACCGCTGCCAGTATAGGGTAACCCCATAAATTCCAGCATCGCCTGCACGCGGCCATCTTCACCACCGGGCCCATGCAATACGATAAATACTCGATCCAGCAATGCCCGCTGAACCTGTTCAATAGCATTTTCACGCAGATCAATGGCGACAGTGTCAACTCCCGATTTTTGCAACGCCTTGAAAACGGCTTCGCCGCTTTGCAAAGACACTTCCCGCTCGGAGGAAAGTCCGCCATACAGCACCCCGACACGCCCGAGTCGCTGCTTTATCGTATCTGTAACCGGAACCGTTACAGCATTAGTTTTGCTTTGCGCCATTAACCTTATTACCGTTTTACTGTTGACTGTTACCGTTTGCTTTTACTGCAGTGAATCAGCCCAGACTATTTCACTATTCCCCATTTACTTTAACTTCCGTTTTGCCAGTTCAATTGCTAATTGACCTATGTTGCCTGCACCCTGGGTAATAACGATATCCCCCGGCTCGACAATATCCCTGACAACTTCTGGCACACCGTCCACACCTTCGACAAAAATCGGGTCGATCTGCCCGCGGTTGCGAATGCTGCGGCACAGTGTGCGACCATCGGCATTGGGGATGGGGTCTTCACCGGCGCTGTACACCTCCAGTAAAATCAACATATCGACACTCGACAGCACCTCGACAAAAACTTCAAACAAATCCCTCGTGCGGGTGTACCTGTGGAGCTGATAGATCATCAACAAGCGCCTGTCAGGCCAACCGACTCTGATAGCTTTAATAGTAGCCTCCACCTCTCGTGGATGGTGGCCATAATCGTCCACCAGCATGGCAGTGCGGTTGTTAACTTCACAGCTCGTTGACACCGGGAACTCGCCGTAAACCTGAAACCGGCGACCGACCCCTTCGTAGTTTGCCAGTCCCTTTTGAATCGCCAAGTCATCGATACCTTCGTCCGTAGCGACCGCTATAGTTGCGGTTGCGTTTAACACATTGTGCAACCCGGGCATATTCAAGGTGACAGCCAGGAGATCGGCAGCACCCGGGCGAGCAACTTTAAAACGACTTTGCATTCCGCTCTGAACGACGTCCAGCGCACGAAAATCGCAGTGTTCACTAAAACCGTAAGTGAGTGTCGGCCGCGATACGTCGGGAATGATTTCCCGCACCACCGGGTCGTCCCCACAGACCACCGCCAGACCGTAAAATGGTAAATTGTGGAGAAACTCTACAAAAGTCCTTTTCAACCGGGAAAAGTCTCCCTCGTAGGTATCCATATGGTCGGCGTCGATGTTGGTGACCACGGCAACCATCGGTTGCAAATGTAAAAAGGAAGCGTCGCTTTCGTCAGCCTCTGCCACCAGGTAGCGGCTGGCGCCGAGTTGTGCATGACTGCCAGCGCTGTTGAGCAAACCGCCGATCACAAATGTAGGATCCCGCTCAGCGGCGGCCAGCACCGATGCTATAAAACTGGTGGTTGTGGTTTTGCCATGGGTGCCGGACACGGCGATACCATGGCGGTAACGCATTAGTTCACCGAGCATTTCCGCCCGCCGCACAACCGGAATACGCCGTTCGCGGGCCCCTTTCATCTCCGGATTGGCCTCGTTCACGGCACTCGAATTGACAACGACATGTGCACCTTCCGTATGGTCGCTGTTGTGGCCGAGAAATATTTGGGCCCCCTTGCGGCTCAATTTCCGAGTGGTGGATGTTTCCCGCAAATCAGACCCGGAAACGTCATACCCCAGGTTCAATAGCACTTCGGCAATGCCACTCATGCCGGCACCACCGATACCGATAAAGTGAATGCGGCGAATACGGCGCATTTCCGGAATATAATATTGCTGTACTTTATTATCCGCAGGCTTGACGACTGAACTAGCCACAGACTACCTCCTGACAAATATTCGCCACCTGATTGGCCGCTTCGGGAAGCGCCAGTGTTCGCGCCCGACAGGCCATATCGCACAACCGGCTGCGGTCTCTCATTAACGCCTGTAACAACTGTTTAACCGACGCAGGAGTCAATTCACTCTGCGCTTTTAAGACAGCGGCTTCGTGACGTACCAACCACTGGGCGTTTTGCGTCTGGTGATCATCGATAGCATAGGGAAACGGCACCAGCACAGCTGCCACACCCGCCGCGGTTAATTCTGAGACTGTTAACGCCCCGGACCTCGCCACCACCAAATCCGCCCATCCCAGGGCTGAGGCCATGTCTTTGATAAATGGCTCCACCTTCGCATCCAATGTGTGCCTACTGTACAGCTCCCGGGTTTGATCAAAATGTGCCGGCCCCGTCTGGTGCCAGATCTCCGGGCGGGTATCTGCATCCATCGCTGTCAGCGCTTCGGGTAGCATTCGGTTAATAGCCTGTGCCCCCAGGCTCCCCCCCAGCACCAGCAGATGTATTTTCCCCTCGCGCCGACTGTAACGCTCACGGGGCGGTGGCAGCGCCGAAATTTCCCGCCGTACAGGGTTGCCCACCAACGTGGATCCGGGCAGGCTTTGCGGAAACGCCACCACTATACGCTTGGCTATTTTTGCCAGAATCCGGTTGGTAGTACCCGCCACTGCATTTTGTTCGTGAATCACCAAGGGTTTACCCAACAATTTCGCCGCCACACCGCCCGGCCCAGATGCAAACCCTCCCAGCCCCAGCACCACATCCGGTCTGACCCTGCGCAATACCGCCAACGCCTGTAGCACGGCTTGCAACAATAACCAGGGCGCTTTTAATAGAGTAACTTTACTTTTACCGCGCAAACCTTCGATCGCGATAATGTGCAGCGGTATACCGGCCTCGGGAACCAGAGTCGCTTCGATACCGCGTCTCGTTCCCAGCCACTCCACGTCATGCCCACGCTGCTGTAATTCAGCAGCAACGGCGAGCGCGGGGAAAACATGTCCGCCTGTACCACCAGCCATTATCAACACCTTACAGACTCGATCAGTCACGCCGTCTACCCCGCGTCACTTGTCTGCCCGTTTTCACGCTTTCACCGCTATTGCCAGTATGACTGTTTTTTGCGCTATGGCTTTTACGCCTTGCACTTTTCGCTGCAGTCGGCGTCCGTGCCGGTTTCACCACGGGCAACGTGCGCAATTCCCAGTCCAATCGAAATAAAAAAGCCATTAAAGCACAACTGACAATCAGGCTGCTGCCGCCGTAACTGATAAAAGGCAATGTCAGTCCCTTGGTCGGCAACAATCCGGAAGCCACACCGATGTTAATAAAGGCCTGCCCCGCCAATAAAATACCTATACCAAAAGCCGCGAAACTGCTGAAATAATCCTCGCGTTGAATCGCCAGCCGCGCGATTCCAAATGTTTTAGCCACTAAAAAAGTAAACAACCCGATCACCACTGCACCTCCAAACAACCCCAGTTCCTCGGCTACAATGGCGAAAATAAAATCGGTATGTGCTTCAGGTAAGTAAAAGAGTTTCTGGACACTATTGCCCAATCCCACACCAAACCATTCCCCGCGCCCAAAAGCGATTAACGACTGCGTTAACTGATAGCCACTGTTAAATTGATCAGCCCAAGGATCCAGAAAGGTGATCAATCGCTGCAATCGGTACGGAGATAGCAGTGCCAGCGATACCAGCCCGGAGACACCTATCAGCACCAGCACAGCAAACTGCCAGAGTTTTACCCCCGCTAAAAACAACATCGACACAACGGTCGCGCTCAACACCACCGAGCTACCGAAGTCGGGCTCCAACAGCAATAGAAAAACAATCAGTCCCAACACTAATAGCGGTTTTACAATCCCTTTCCAACTGGACTGCAACTCATACTGACGACGAGCGAGATAACTTGCAAAGAAAACCACACAGCAAAACTTAACCACTTCCGAAGCCTGCAGAGTCAGTGGTCCCAGCAGCAACCAACGCTGACTGCCATTTACCTTCCTCCCTATACCTGGTATTAAAACCAACATCAGCAGAGTCAACGCCAACAACAGTGCCATCCAGCCGTATTGCCGCCATAGGTTGACAGGCAGGGAGGCCACCAATATCGCACTGGCACCACCCAGTAATAAGTAAATGACATGACGCTTGATAAAGAACCAAGGGTCACCGTACACGCTGGCCGCAAAACCAACCGAAGCGGATGCCACCATCACCAGCCCAACGGACACCAATGCCAGTGTCGCGATCACAAAGCTCCAGTCAAACCGGTGTTCGCGGTTCAACACGGAAACACTGAGCGGGGCCAAGGTTACAGCGTTCATTTTCGCAACCCTTCCACGGTTTCAATAAATTTCTGACCGCGGTCCTCATAATTTTTAAACATGTCAAAACTGGCGCAGGCGGGCGACAGCAAGACAGCATCACCAGGCTTAGCGGCGGCAAAAGCGCTAGCAACCGCCTCTTTCATATCTGTGGCATGCACGACCTGAGTCACTTTATCCGCTACCGCGGCAATTTTTCCCCAGTCACTGCCGATCACCACCACGGTGCGGACGTTTTTTCTCAAATCGCCACTCAAGCTGTTAAAATCGGCGCCTTTACTTTCTCCTCCCGCAATCAAGACCAATTTTGCAGGCGAGCGGGCCAGCCCTCTTATCGCCGCAAGTGTGGCGCCCACGTTGGTCGCCTTGGAGTCGTTAAAAAACTCCACCCCACCTTTTTCGGCAACCCATTGGCAGCGATGCGGTAACCCTTGAAACTTTCGCAGCGCCTCCAGCATAGCGTCCATGGGCAGGCCAGCCGCATGTCCTAGTGCCAGGGCCGACAATGCGTTGATCAGATTGTGTCGCCCACGCATAGCCACTTCTTGAACCGGCATCAGGGGTTCGAATTCAAAAGCGATAAACTCTTGCTCGCCCTGCCCCCTGTTTTCCAGACGCAGCCCAAAGCCGTTTTTATCCGGTTCCCCGCAACCAAAGCTGAACACCTCAGTACCCTTAGCCAGCGGTGGATGAGTAAGAATATCGTCGCGGTTAACCACTACCTGCTGGGCACCAAAATAAATGCGTTGTTTGGCAGCATGGTATCGAGTCATGGAGTCATAGCGGTCGAGATGATCCTCGGTGACATTTAATATCGTCGCTACCCTGGCGTTGAGTCGGTGTGTCGTTTCCAGTTGAAAGCTCGACAGTTCCACCACATACAAATCGATGTCATCAGACAGCAGATCCAGTGCTGGCGTTCCCAGGTTCCCCCCCACGGCCACTTTTTTGCCGGCCAGTCTGGCCATTTCTCCGACCAGGGTTGTCACTGTGCTTTTCGCATTGGACCCGGTGATGGCGATCACCGGCGCCTGAACAGTGCGGCTAAAGAGTTCAATATCACCGATTACAGGAACCCTCGCGGCGCAGGCGGCGGCAATCTCCACTTCTGTCAGCGCCATTCCCGGACTCAAAATAATCTCCGCGGCAGCGCACAGCGTTTCCCGATTCAACCCACCCAATTCACAGGCCACGCCGGGAAACTCTGTGCGGAAACGCTGCAGGTTGGGTGGTTCCGCGCGCGTGTCCACGACCATAAACTGGCGTCCCTGAGCAGCCAGGTAGCGAGCAACCGACAGCCCCGTCAAACCCAGGCCGACGATAACCGTCATATTGCTTTTAGCGATAACTGCTGTCATTGCTTTTTATCCAACTCCCCGGTGCACCCCAAAATGATCCAATACAAAAACCTCATCATTTAACGCAGTTTTAATGTTGCCAGCCCAAAAAGCACCAGCATTACCGTAATAATCCAAAATCTGACAATCACCCGCGGCTCAGGCCAGCCTTTCAATTCAAAGTGGTGGTGCAGGGGAGCCATGCGAAAAATTCTTCTCCCGGTCAGCTTGAATGACCCCACCTGCAATATTACCGAGACCGTTTCCATCACAAAGACCCCGCCCATAATAAAAAACACGATCTCGTGGCGGACGATTACCGAGATAATCCCCAGTGCCGCACCCAGAGCCAAAGCGCCGACATCACCCATAAATACCTGTGCGGGATAGGTGTTAAACCATAAAAATCCCAACCCCGCGCCCCCCAACGCCGCGCAAAAAACCACAAGTTCACCGGTGCCAGCGATATAGGGAACCTGTAAATAGCCGGCAAAGTTGGCATTGCCCACCAGGTAAGAAATGATACCGAGAGCAGCGCCAACCATGACCGTAGGCATTATCGCCAGCCCGTCCAGGCCATCAGTCAAATTAACAGCATTGCTTGCGCCGACCACGACAAAGTAAGTCAGGGCGATATAAAATGGGCCCAGTGTCAACGACACATTTTTGAAAAAAGGAACAATCAGTTGTGTTTCCGCCGGTGTCGCGGCCGTGCAATACAAAAAAACAGCCGCCCCAAACCCGCCTACAGACTGCCAAAAATATTTCCAACGCGCCGGCAGACCGCGGGAGTTGGACTCCACCACTTTGCGGTAGTCATCCACCCAGCCGACCGCTCCAAAAATGGCGGTAACGACCAGTACGACCCAAACGTAACGGTTGTGTAGATCAGACCACAAAAGCGCACTGATAAAAATCGCTGCTAATATCAGTGTGCCTCCCATCGTGGGTGTCCCGGATTTACTCAAATGCGACTCCGGCCCGTCATCGCGTACCGACTGACCAATCTGCAATTGATTCAAACGGCGAATCATCCAGGGGCCCAACAATAAAGATAAGCCCAGAGCCGTCATCACCCCCAAAATACCCCGTAGTGTCAAATATTGAAAAACGGCAAAAGCACTTACATATTGCTGCAAAAACTCAGCAAGCCATAACAGCATTATTATTGTTCTCCGTGTTCAGAAATCGCTCGCACAACCAATTCCATCCGAGCGCTGCGAGACCCTTTAACCAACAAAACCATTTGGCGGTCAATAATTTGATGCAAGCGATCGATCGCTGATGTATGTTGTGGAAAATGTTCAGCACCCGCCCCAAAACCAACACCGGCCTCTTCGCTGAGTACCCCCACAGTAATAAGTCGATCGATACCTCTGCTTTTCGCATAGTCGCCCACCTCCCTGTGCAGAAGCGGCGCCTCTGGACCAAGCTCCGCCATATCGCCTAACACCAATACCTTCTCCCCGTCCCAGGCACTTAGGGTATCCGCAGCGACGCGCACTGACCCCGGGTTAGCATTATAAGAGTCGTCTATAACCACTGATCCGCTTAGGCCTTGCCGAATATTCATTCGCCCTGCTATCGCGGAAAAATGCTGCAATCCTTGTTGAATATTCTCTAGCCTGACACCAGCCGCGTAGCAGCAGGCCGCGGCAGCAAGCGCATTGGCAACATTCTGCTGCCCTATCACTTGTAGGGAAATATCGGTCTTACCAAGGGGGCTGTGCATAACAAACGCAATATTTCCCATGTTGTTTTCGCGTATATCCGTTGCGTAAAAATCAGGGCGACAACCCAGGTTTTCTGCCGTCGCCGCGTTTACATCGGTTGCCGAACTAAATGTCAGGCAGTCAAACTCAGTGCTCCTGGTGCGTAATTGTTCAGCGAACCGATCGTCCAGATTGATAACGGCTTTGCCACCGCAGGCAAGGCCCGAAAAGATTTCTGCCTTGGCGCTTGCCACACCTTCTATAGAGCCAAACCCCTCTACGTGGGCAGGCATAATATTGTTCACCAGGGCGACCGTCGGACTTGCCAGCCCAGACAAATAGGCGATCTCACCGGGTGCGTTGGCACCCATTTCTATAACGGCGTATTCGTGTCCAGCATCCAGATTCAGCAGTGTCAAAGGCACGCCAATATGATTGTTTAAATTGCCGTAAGTTGCATGCACCCTGGCATTGCAACAAGCGGAAAAAATGCTCGCCACCATTTCTTTAACGGTGGTCTTACCACAGCTCCCGGTGATCGCCACCAGTGGGCCGCTAAAGTGGCGGCGATTGATCGCTGCCATCTTTCCAAGCGCCAGAGTTGTGTCTTTTACTACCATTTGCGGCAAGGCAATATTTTCACCTCTACACTCTACAACCAATCCCGAGGCACCCCGGTCAACGGCGGTCGGTAAAAAATTATGCGCATCAAAATTATCGCCGCGCAAAGCTACAAACAAATCTCCCCGCCGCAACGTGCGAGTATCCGTACTCACACGTTTGAACACAAAATCGCCCGACCCGCCGGACTCTGACATTTGCGACTCGAATAAAGCGGAAGATGAATCGAGGCCCGCCTGCGCAACAGCTTCAGCGCTATAGCAATGCCCGCCTATTTCCTGCGCCACTTTTTTAAATGCCAGAGCCGTTATCATAAGTTGCCAAACCGCTTCTTTTCTTGTGTTATACGCCTGTAGCCACATCTATACCCGAGTTTCACCACAATACCTCACCGCAAGGCACACGTTGAATTACGCTTTCTCACCGGCCCGAATGTCCAACGCCCTCAAAGCCTGCTCCTTATCACAAAAAGTCAAACGCTGGTTCCCAACCAGTTGGTAATTTTCGGGGCCTTTTCCAGCTATCAACAGACAATCACCCGGTGCGGCCATCGCTATCGCCCCGGCTATCGCTTCCGCTCGATCTACCTCAATGTCGATACCGGTTGGATGCTTGATTCCCGTTAAAATATCTTCAATTATTCGCCCGGGTTCTTCACAGCGCGGGTTGTCACTGGTAACAACAAGTTTGTCGGCATATTTTTCCGCAATCTCTCCCATTAATGGGCGTTTGCCCCGGTCCCGATCGCCTCCGCAACCGAATACGCACCACAATTTTCCCCTGTGCCTTTGCCCCTGCAGGTGCTTTTGCAGAGCCACAAGACTTTGCTGTAACGCATCCGGAGTATGTGCGTAGTCAATAACCACGGTGATATCACTGGGTGACAGTAGGCGGTCCATACGGCCACTCACCGGTTGTAAGCGGGCAGCCAGCTGCAACACGTTTTCAAAATCGTTAACACCGCCCCCCTGTGCACAGACAGTTGCGATTACCGCCAACAGATTGCTCAGATTAAAAACGCCCAGCAGACAGCTGCGCAACTGCCCTTCACCCCAGGGCGAAACGACCAGAGCCTGGATACCTGAGTCGGTATACCTGACATCCTTCACTCCGACGTCGGCGTCGCTGCGGGTGACGGCATAGGAACATCGCTGAGGCAGGCGGATTTGGCCATGGATTTTTTCACCGACTGGGTCGTCGATATTAATCACCGCCCGTTGCAATCCAGGCATTTCAAACAGTGCCCGTTTGGCCCGAGCATAATTTTCCATATCGCCGTGATAGTCGAGATGATCCCGGGATAAATTGGTAAATACAGCCGTATCGAACTCAATACCGGCAACCCGCCCCTGATCAAGGCTGTGGGAGGAAACCTCCATGGCTACAACACCGGCACCGCGCTCGAGCAGGCATGCGAGAATCCTCTGAGTCTCAATCGCATCTGGCGTTGTCAGACCTGTTTCTGTCAAGGCTTTGTCGGTAGCAAGCCCATAGCCGAGCGTTCCCAGAGTGGCTCCGCCAACCCCCAGGTGACTGTAGAATTGTGCCAACAAATGGCTACAGGTGGTTTTGCCGTTAGTCCCCGTAACGCCCTTCACCCGCATACGTCGGGCTGGCCACTTGTAAAAGCAACCAGCCAAAGCACTCAATCGATGAGCCAAATGGGAAATGGCGACAACCGGGCAACCCATCGTGCGAGTCAGTTGTATTTTCGAGTCGTCAGCCTCGGTAAGCACGGCACAGGCACCTGCCGCAATGGCCTCGGGAATAAACTGCCTCCCGTCAACCTTTGTACCGCGCAAAGCTACAAACACATCCCCCTCATTAACCCTGCGACTGTCAAGGCTTAAGCCTGACACAGGTATTTCAGCAATACCGGTATCAGTATGCATAATGGCGTTTAAAACAGCCTCATTTTCAATGGCTGCACCGGACAATAATGTCTGTAATTTCACAGGGGGAGTACCCGCTTGCATCATGTCGGCGTGTCCTCCGTTGGTTTCGGTGGCACCTGCAAAAGCCGCAATGTACCGGCCGCTACCCTGGAAAACAAAGGTGCGGCTACTGTGCCTCCGGAATAGAGATCAGTGGCAGGCTCATCGATGGTTACCACAGCGACAATGCGCGGTTTGTCCGCCGGCGCCAGACCGGCAAACAACGCCAGGTGGCGCTCGTCATCGTAGCCGTTCCGCCCTACTTTGCGCGCAGTTCCGGTTTTGCCCGCCACTGAATATTCTTCCAATCCAGCCCTTTTGGCTGTGCCATCAGGGCCCACAACCGTTTTCAGCATCGCCACTGTTTGCGCCGTAATCTTTGCACTCACGACTCTTTCGGCGGCGGGTGCGGCATCCAGTTTAACCAGGGAGATCGGTCGCTTTTCGCCGCGGCTGGCTATCACGCTATAAGCCTGCGCCAGTTGCAACGCAGTCAGGCTCAGACCGTAGCCAAAAGCAAAATTTGCCCGCTCTATGGGCCGCCAACGCCGGTGGTTCGGCAGTACACCCACACTCTCACCGGGAAATCCACTGCCTGTGCTCTGCCCCAGTCCAAGACGAAAATACATACCCCGAATCGCGTCAGGCTCGATATCGAGCGCAATCTTGCTGATGCCCACCTGGCTGGACTTGGTAATAATTCTGGTGACATCAATAACGCCGTAGTTGATTGGGTCGGGCAGTGTTTTTCTACCGATCTGGATATACCCCGGATTGGTGTCGATCAAGGTATGCGGTGTATAGCGCCCCGACTCCAGCGCCGCCATAACCGTGACCGGTTTCATGGTCGAGCCGGGTTCAAATTGATCGACGATTGCGCGGTTGCGCAACGCAGAATTATCCATTTGGCTGCGATCATTGGGGTTGTAAGCGGGCTGGTTGGCCATCGCCAGCACTTCACCCGTCGCCGTATCCAGCACTACGATTGATCCGGCTTTCGCCCGGTGCTTCTTCACCGCGGCTTTTAACTCCCGATAGGCGAGGTATTGCAAGCGCAAATCAATGCTCAATGTGAGATCTTTGCCCGGGCGTGCCGCGTGCAGTAATTCGGCCTCTTTGACAATACGTCCCTTCAAGTCCTTCACCACCTCTTTGGCTCCGGCAGCGCCAGTCAACCACTGATCATAGGCAAGCTCCATCCCCTCCTGTCCGCGGTCGTCAATATCGGTAAACCCGACTATATGGGAGGTCACCTCAGCAGCTGGATAATAACGGCGAAACTCTCGCTGTGAATAAACGCCGGGGACATTCAGCGCCATCACCCTCTCTGCTTCCTGCGGCGGCAAGTGACGTTCAAGGTAGACAAATTCCTTGCTCTGGTAACGGGCAAGTTTGGCGGACAGTTGCTTTTCGCTGATCTTCAGACTTTTTGTCAACTGAGGCCACTGCTGTGGTGCTCCCAACAGAATTTTCGGATTAGCCCAGATGGAAACTACCGGGGTACTAACCGCTAACGGCTCACCGTGTCGATCTGTGATCACTCCCCGGTAAGCGCTTATCGTTTCGGTGCGAACCGTTCTGGCCTCACCTTGCCCCTGCAAGAACTCAAAGCCTTTGTCTTCGCCGGGGATCACCTGCAAACTGGCCACATGCCAGAATAGCACGGCAATAAACGCGAACAACGTCACACCGGTGCTGTAAAAGCGCCAGCGTGCTATCGCCACAGGTGGCCGGCTATGTGGCCGAGCCGATGGCTTTTGTCGTGCGTCAAGAGTTCTACCCACCTGTAGTCTGCCCTGCCATTTAGCGTGATTGATTCATTTGCTATTTACCGGTTAACGTTTATTGAATGAATACTATGTCTTCCGTCTGCGGCACCTGCATGTCCAGTTTATCTACCGCCACCTGCTCAATGCGGCTGTAGGCGGCCCAGGTACTTTGCTCCAACAAATACTGACCCCATTCAACCTGCAATTCCGCTGCCTCGCGTTTCGCCGTTTCCAACTGATGAATCAATTGCCGACATTTATGGGTTGAATATACGACACCAACAGAGGACACAATGACGCCAATCCATAACGCCACAACCCCCAGCAGCAACGGCCGGAGGTTGATGGCAACACCCTTCACTCTGTTTAACAATTTCACAATCAGTATCTTTCTCATTTACATATTTTGATCTTCAGCTTCCTACCTTAGTTTTTTACTGTTGGTTCACTTTCCACTTTGGACTACAGCTTTGGCTGCAGACTACTTGGTCAAACCCAAAATCACCTTGCCCTATTTAATTTTTTCGGCAACGCGCATAATAGCGCTTCTTGAGCGTATGTTATCACTTACTTCAAAGCCAGTGGCCCGAATCGCTTTGCGCAAACTCCGCAGGCGCTTGTTAAGTGCCGCGTCGATTACCGGCACACCCGGCGGCAACTCATCGCCGCGCTCGTGGCGGCGGATAAAGCGTTTAACCACGCGGTCTTCCAGAGAGTGGAAACTGATCACCACCAACCTTCCACCCACTTTCAACACCGTTAACGCTTGATCCAGTACAGCCTCCAGGTCACCCAGCTCGTTGTTGATATGAATCCGTATCGCCTGAAAGGCTCTGGTCGCCGGGTGTTTGCTTTTTTCCCAGGCCGGATTGGCCGCCGCAACAATCTCAGCCAACTGTTGGGTGCGCTCAATCGCCACCTTTTGCCTCTCGTAAACTATCGCCGCAGCGATACGCTTGGCAAAACGCTCCTCACCATACACCTTCAAAACCCAGGCTATCTGCGCTTCCGCGGCCGTATTCACCCACTCAGCGGCGGTGGTGCCGGAACGGGTATCCATACGCATATCCAAGGGGCCGTCCCTCAGAAAGCTAAATCCTCTTTCCGCCTGGTCGAGTTGTGGAGAGGAAACCCCCAAATCCAGCAACACACCATCAACACGCCCCTCCATCTGGCGTGTGGTTACCACATCAGCCAAACCTGCGAATGAACCGTGCTCAATATCGAAGCGCTTATCGCTTTCGTAGAGCTTCCTTGCTTCTGTAATGGCCTGGGGATCCTTATCAATTCCCAGCAGCCTCCCTGCAGTGGACAAGCGACTTAAAATTAACTGGCTGTGGCCACCTCTACCAAAGGTGCCGTCCACATAATAACCGCGGGGGTCAACGATGAGAGCGTCGACCGCTTCATGAAGTAATACGGTTTGGTGTGAGCTGCCTGTCATAACTTCCTCTACAAAGAAAGCGATTGCATTTCTTCAGGTATGACATCCTCATCGTCAGACTCATCCAGCCATGCCGACCAGTGGCTTTCACTCCACAACTCCAGCTTCTTTCCCTGGCCAACCAGCATCAACCGTTTTTCAAGTCCAGCATAATCACGCAAAGTCGGTGGCACCAGAACCCGTCCATTTGCATCCATCTGGATTGGGCAGGCATAGCCGATCAACAGCCGTTGAGCTCGGCGGGCCACCTTGTTAAAACTCGGTAATGCCTCAATTTTGGGTAATATTTCATCCCATTGAGGCTCGGGGTAAACCAGTAAACAGCGTTCTTCAGTATGCGCAGTCAGCACCAAACGTCCGCCGCAAACACTCACCAACTCTTCACGAATGCGAGCCGGTACCGCCATACGCCCTTTAGCGTCCATATTGATGGCATGACCGCCTAAAAACATTTACTCACACCCAGTGAACTGGTTAACCCACAAAATTCCACATATATCCACTTTTTTCCACACTATAAATCCGGTCACATCAAAGTCAAGCTGGAATGTAGAGAAAAGCTGAGATCTGGTCTGCAATATGCTAAAAATAGCTGGGAACAGGGAAAATGAGATTCCCCTCAGGAAATAAACAACAATAAAAACAATAGAATATAGACAGAACCTAAAGCACTGCTTTAAGTTAAAGACTAATTTGTCTTAAGCTGGGCAAGCATTAAGAATTGGCAGCTATATCGACAAATATTTTGCTGTGGCCACTATGCTTTTCCGTGCGCCAGTATGGGCACGGGAAGGTAAATCAGAGTCGGTCGGTAAGCCGGGTTCTGTCGTGGACAGTCATTCATCTGGGATGTACGTCACCGTACACCTCTAGCAACATACCCGAATCCAGCGCGGGTAAAGCTTAAGGATTCCTACTTGGTCTTGCTCCGGGCGGGGTTTAACATCGCCACAGTATGTTGCCAGCTGCGCGGTGCGCACTTACCGCACCTTTTCACCCTTACCGGTGGCTTTTACAGGAAAAGCCACTTAGGCGGTTCACTTTCTGTTGCACTTTCCGTAGGCTCACGCCTCCCAGGAATTACCTGGCGCCCTACCC
>JARROD010000003.1:0-46298 GCA_037384225.1 Exilibacterium sp. | reverse complement strand
TCTCATGGCTGGTGGGAATTTTGTGATGTTATTTGCAGTGATTCTACAGGCCGGCCGGTGAAATATCACACACAGGAAGTCAATATGACAAAGTTTCTCCACAACGGAAAGCAGGGTGCACCTTCTTTCCGGGATCGTTACGGTATCGAATACGCCTACTTATCGGGTGCGATGTACAAAGGTATTGCTACCAAAGAGTTGGTTGTCGCGATGGGTAAATCAGGGTTGATGGGGTTTTTGGGGACTGGCGGCGTCCCGCTCGATAAAGTGGAAGAGTCGATTGTATATATAAAGAAACACCTGGCACCGGGACATGCCTACGGGATGAACTTACTCAATAATTTGGCACATCCTGAGTTGGAAAAAGAAATGGTTGAGCTTTACTTAAAACATCAAGTTCCGGTGGTTGAAGCGTCCGCCTACATAAGTGTTTCGCAGCCGCTCATCCGTTATCGATTAAGTGGTATTCACCGCAACGAGCGCGGTGAAGTTTTCACACCTAACCGGGTCATTGCAAAACTTTCGCGTCCAGAAGTGGCGGAGGCTTTTTTGCGCCCTGCGAACCAACGGGAGGTACATAAGCTGGTAGAAAAAGGGGAGTTGACGCATGAAGAGGCTGCATTGGCCCCAAGCATTCCGGTTGCCGACGATATTTGCGTTGAAGCAGATTCCGGTGGCCATACGGACCGAGGCCGCTTAATTGCCCTGCTGCCTGGTATAACAGCTCTTCGGGATCGCCTGGTAAAAGAGCACGGTTACAAGAACCGGGTCCATGTCGGTGCAGCTGGCGGGATAGGGACACCTACGGCCGCGGCAGCATGTTTCGTTTTGGGAGCCGAATTCATCACTACCGGTTCTATCAATCAGTGTACGGTGGAGTCGGGTATCAGCGAAACAGTAAAAGACATGTTACAACAAATGGATGTGCAGGATACCGATTATGCGCCTGCAGGAGACATGTTTGAGATTGGCGCACGTGTACAGGTACTTAAGAAGGGTGTGTTGTTTCCCAGTCGCGCCAATAAACTCTATGAGCTTTACAGTCGTTTTAAATCAATCGACGACATTGACACAAAAACCCGGCGCCAAATTGAGGACAAATATTTCAAGCGTTCTTTCGAGGATGTGTGGTTGGAAACGTGCCGCTACTATGAAAAGTCTGCTCCCGCTGTTTTAGAAAAGGCCCGTCGCTCTCCTAAAGTAAAGATGAGTTTGATCTTTCGCTGGTACTTTGTTCATTCCTCGCGGTTGGCAATGGAGGGAGACAGTGGGCAGAAAGTCGACTTTCAAGTGCATTGCGGGCCGGCGTTGGGGGCTTTTAACCAGTGGGTTAAAGGAACACCCCTTGAGAACTGGCGTAACAGGCACGTTGCGGATATTGGCAGACGCATTATGGATGCGGCGGCGGAGTTGCTGAGTACAGCCACAGGTGTCGAGCTGTAAGAAAATCCATTAACGGCGGTTGCCTGCAAAGCGCACTAATTCGCTTACACGAAAATACAATTGATACAGTAAGGAATGAGATAGTGGCTATAAAAACAGTGAAATCCCGAGACTATTTCAAACGGCTACGTCAACATTTGCCCTGCGGTGCTCACCGGCATTTTTATAAGTCAGGCATTCGTCCTTTGACACCGTTTGTCGATGGCCGCGGAGCCCGTCTGTGGGATATGGATGGTAACGAACACCTGGATCTTGTGTGCACCTACGGTGCTTCGCTCGTGGGCCATGCTAATCCGCAATACAACGAACGGCTCAAATCGCAGATCGACCAGATCATTTCAGTCGATCAGGCGGGGCTTGAAGCCCGCGTATGTGAACGACTTGCTGAACATATACCGAGCGCGGAGTGGGTGCGTTTCGGCCTCAGTGGTACTGAAGTGATTCAAAATGCATTGAGGTTGTGTCGTGCTTATACGGAGCGACAAAAGGTGTTGCGTTTTATAGGTCACTACCATGGCAGCGCCGACAATATCATGGGCGGTGTTCCCGAGTCGCACGATAGTGTGATTGCCAAAGAGTACGATGGCGATGGTTACTTCACCGAAGGTCGCGCTTCGGGGGCACTGGACCAGCAATGTCTTTTGATACGTTGGAACGATGCGGCGGTGCTTGAACAGGCGTTTCGCGACCATGGTGATTCCCTGGCGGCACTGATAATGGAACCGGTAGCGTTAAACAGCGGGGGTATATTGCCCGCCCCCGGTTATTTACAAACTGTGCGTCGCCTGTGTGACAAGTACGGCGTGGTTTTTATTTTAGATGAAGTGATTACAGGGTTTCGTGTGGCACTGGGAGGGGCGCAATCCGTTTTCGGAGTGACGCCGGACCTGACGATTCTCGGTAAAGCCATGAGTGGCGGGGCGGTACCGGTTTCTGCGCTGGTCGGACGGCGGGATATCATGGGCCTATACGATCGTCAGCGTGTGGTCCATTGTGGTACTTACAACGGCTATCCCTTGGGGGTTGCCGCCGTAGACGCGACTATGGACATCCTTGAACAGGACCCGGATTGTTATCAACGCATGGGGGACTATTTGGTAAAAATTGCCCGCATTATGACGGATGCAGGGCGCGATGTAGGGCTTCCTCTCGTGGTGCAGGGCGTGCCCACTGGACTTTCGGCGCATGTTTGTTCTGAGCCACTTCAGCGCGCGGAGGACTACAATCAAGACCAGCAGACCCGCGACGGTTTGGTAAAAGCTGTTTGCGAAAGTCACGGTATTCAATTTGCCCCGCGTTATTTTCGCTTGTACAGCAACCTTATGCTTAACGATAGTGATGTGGCATTTTTCCGGGAACGAATTCACGGTGCATTGAGTGAAGCATGCGACGTGTTGAAAGCTATTGAGTCCGCGGCATAACCGCCGGGCAGAAAAATTGTTGGAGTGAATAATGCTTGCTTATGTATTTCCGGGCCAGGGCGCCCAGTTTAAAGGTATGGGAGACGGTCTCTGGGAGCGTTTTCCAGAGGTCGTCAGTTGTGCTGACAACGTGTTGGGTTATTCCCTGAAGAATTTGTGTTTAGGGGACAAAAGTGGGGCACTTAGCCAAACGCAGTACACCCAACCTGCGTTATTTGTAGTCAATCACATGTTTTATCTGGCCGCCCTCGAAGAAAACGGTCAGGAGCCGGATTATGTCGCGGGTCACAGCCTGGGTGAGTACAACGCTTTGTTGGCAGCCGGCGCCTTTGATTTCGAAACCGGCCTGCGTCTGATCGCTAAACGCGGCGCGCTTATGGCGAATGCCGTCGACGGCGGCATGGCCGCTGTGCTAGGGCTTACGGCGGCGCATATACAGGACGTTCTGAAACAACAAGGTTTGCAAACGTTAGAACTGGCTAACCTGAATACCCGTTATCAGACCATCCTGTCTGGACCGGAAGACAGTTTGAAAAGAGCTGAGCGCCCGATGACAGACGCCGGTGGTCAACTGATTCCTCTTAGGGTGAGTGGAGCCTTTCATTCACGTGCGATGCGTGAGGCCAGTGAAGCCTTCGCGGAATTCCTCAGGCCCTATGAATTCAATTGGTTGCGCATAGCTGTCATCTCCAATGTGGATGCTGTTCCCTATCCGCAGGGGCAGGTGAAATCATTGCTATCACGGCAAATCGACAGTGCCGTGAGGTGGCTCGACTGTATTGAATATTTATTGACGCATGGAGCGCGCCGAGTTGAACAGATCGGACCGAATACGATAGTGAAAGATATGGTGCAACGCATTATAGATGAACGGGAAGATGTGCAGCTAAGTACGGCTGCTTCCTAACGTATTTCGAGAAGCGGAAAATTTTCTGAGACTTTTAAATTCCATAGCCGGAGAGACGGGTATGTTTGAGAACCTGAGCTTGCATGAAACCATCGACCGACAAGCGGCAGCCGACCCCTTGGCGGTAGCCGTGGAACAGGACGGCGAAAAAATGCAACGTGGTGAGTTGAAACGATTATCGGACGCATTGGCGCTACAACTGATTAATCGCGGTGTAGGCCCGGACACAATCGTCGCCGTCGTCATGGAGCGCAGCTTTGAAATGGTAGTGGCCATTGTGGGCATACTGAAATCCCGGGGCGCCTATCTGCCCATCGACCCGGGATTTCCCAGCGATCGTCTGGCATTCTTACTGAATGATGCAAAGCCTGCGATAGTATTGACCGATTCGACCGGGCACGGACGAGTTACGGAAAAGATGGGGATACCCACGTGGCAACTTGTCCTTAACAAACTCCACTTGCCCAGCACTTCGTTATCGGCCCCCGCTTCTTTGCCGGTGGCGGAACCGGAAAACCTCGCCTATGTGATCTATACGTCGGGATCTACCGGTAAACCCAAGGGATGCCTGCTAGAACATCGTGCATTGTGTAACCGCATAGGGTGGATGCAAAAAGCCTATCCCATCGGCGTTGACGACGCGGTTTTGCAAAAAACGCCTTATACCTTTGACGTTTCGGTATGGGAATTTCTCTGGCCGCTGGTAACTGGAGCGCGCATGGTGCTTGCCGGGCCCCAGGGTCACAGGGACAACCGCTATCTGAAGCGCTGCATTGATAATAGTGGTGTGACAGTCTGTCATTTTGTGCCGTCGATGTTACGGCAGTTTTTATCCGATCTGGCTCCCGGAAGCGCGTTAAGTTTACGTCACCTGTTCACAAGCGGTGAGGCGTTACCCTACGACTTGATGCGTGAAACGATGCAACAAATGCCGACAACAAAACTGCATAATCTTTATGGGCCAACGGAAGCGGCCATCGACGTATCTTTTTGGGATTGCGTCGAGCGCGAGGACAGACATGTTCCCATCGGCCGTGCGATTGATGGTATTGAGCTATTTATTTTGGATGAGCATGCTCGTGCGGTGCCTGACGGTGATGTCGGCGAACTGCATATCGCCGGCATCGGGCTCGCACGCGGTTACCTTAACCGAGAGCAATTGACCGCCGAGCGCTTTTTCGAGTTTGTGGATGGGACTGGCGCGCGGCGTCGTGTCTATAAAACCGGTGATCGGGCCACGGTTCTGGACGATGGCAACATCGCCTACCTCGGGCGTCTGGATTTCCAGGTCAAACTGCGCGGTTTCCGTATTGAACTGGGAGAAATTGAAGCGGCGTTGTTAGATCAAGCTTCGATCAGCGAAGCGGTGGTATTGGTGGACGATAGCGACGCAGGCGATCCCCGCCTGGTGGCACATGTGGTTGGCGAATCGGTGGAATCCGCAGATGTAAGAAAGGCATTAAAAAGAGTATTGCCCGATTACATGGTTCCCAATCGTTTTGTCTCCCACGCCAAACTACCGTTAACGGCTCACGGCAAAGTGGACCGAAAGGCCTTGTCTCAAGAGAAAACAGCGGCGCTGGCGCGGCCAGACGAGGGCGACCTCGAGCGTCGCATTACCTCGATAGTGGCCCAGTACCTCGACGGGCAAATGCTGGGGTTGGATGGGGACCTGTTCGATCACGGCGCTACGTCTTTCACGCTGATGAGATTGTCGCGGGAGTTGCAACAAACACTTGGGGTGAGCTTGTCCCTTGAAACTTTTTTGCAGGAACCCACAATTCGCGGCATTCTCAATTGTTGCGTTAACAGTCCTGGCGCAGCTGATCCCAAACCGACCGCCCGGGAACAGGCCGATTCGGTTAGCGTCGACCGGGAGATACCCCCGACACCCACATCCCGAAACCGGGAAAGCGATCATTCGATTGCCGTGTGTCTGACGCAATGGGATGACGCTCCAGCGGACGATTCCCGGCGGGGAGCAAGTCCGCGACAAGAAAGCGTTGGCGATCAAATGTCTTGCGAACAGGCGGGCCCGGCGATTGCAGCGGATCCGGCTATTGCAGAAGCAGATGTAAAGGCATTGGTGATTGAACAGTGCTGTAAATTACTGGACATTGATGGCCTCGGCATGGAGGCGGACTTATTCGATTTGGGGGCCACATCGTTTACGTTGATGCGTTTGGCCCGCACCATTGACAGTGAATATCAAATAGCGATTCCCCTCGAAGCCTTTCTCGACAACCCGTGCGTGTCGGGCATTGTCAAAGCGATAATGGGTCTATTACCGAAGGCATCTACGCCGATAGCAACGCCAACAAAGCCGATAGCAACGCCAACAAAGCCGATAGCAACGCCAACAAAAAAGGTGACCTCCGAGCTGCAGCCTCCCGAGAGTGCGGCTGCACCTTCCATCGATGGCGATGGTAGCAGTAGTGGTAATAGCAGTAGTAATAAAAGCCGTCGCATGGCGATAGAGTCATGCCCGGGTGGCTATGCCGGGGCAAGCCTGACAGCGCAGAGCGGCGCTAAAGCGCTGACCCTCGAACAAATGGGGCGGTTGTTATCGAGAATTGGCGCGGTCAGGATTGGTGAGCGCAACCGATATCTGTTTCCCTCCGGCGGCGGAAAGTACCCGGTACAAGTCTACCTGGAAGTCGGCCTTGACGCCGTGGCTTCGCTGGCGCCAGGGGCTTACTATTATCATCCGGAAGCACATAATCTCCATATGCTCGAGGGATACCCCTCTGCGCCAAGCGCCGGTGTTCGTCTTACTCTGGTCGCGCAACTCAAAGCCTTGGAAACAACCTACAACCGTTTAAGCCCACTGCTGGCCACACTGGACGCCGGTTATATCATACAGTTACTGAGCGACGCCCAGGCAGAAGAACAGGTGCGCGTCTGTCCCGTTCGCGCTGTGGATACGGGGACGCTTCGTCAGCGACTGTGTCTTGAAGAAGGTCATCATGTTTTAACCTGTCTCAGTATCGGCAGTGAAGACGGTGCTTCGGGAACGGGTGCGTTGAAATACCTGGCGGCCGTGGCGGGATCCCATCCCATTGTCATGAATAGTTACAATGAACGGGATTATCGTTTCATACCGCTATCCCCAGAAGAAAAACACCAATACGACGAAGGCAAACTGGGGTTGCGCAAATTTCGAGAGGGGGAGACTGTCACACTGCCTCCCCGCCCCTATACAATGCGTGACTATGTTGCCCGTGGCAGCAGACGGGATTACGCCCGGCGCGCCATTGAGGGCCGGGTCTTCTTTGACGTTATCGCGTTAGTTGATGCGGAAGTTGAACGACTCGGGCAGGAGGCGGATGGCGCTATACCTTTTTCCAACCTGATAAATATCTACGTGTTGATAAAAGCCAATGCCATTGAAGGCGTGGATGCGGGTCTGTGGCGTTATGACAGGCAAAGCCGGGAACTTGTGTTTGTCGATTCGCATGCGTATGAGCCGTTGCGAAAAGGTGTCTACCCATTCAACCGAGGACATTTCGACCAAGCTGCATTCTCCCTGTTGATGGTAGCGCCGAAGTCTACGCTTGAGAACGCGGAATACCTGACCCAAGCGGTGCTCGGTTCAGGCATGCTGGGGCAGACCATCATGTGGCATCAGGCCGCATTCAACCTGGGATTGTGTCCCATAGGCTGGATGCACCTGCAACCGGTCCAGGAGGCCGGAGGGTTAGGCGCGGATGAGGTGTTCATACACGGCTTTACCGGTGGTTACTTCGACCATAATCAGCCCTTGCCGCTCAGTGCACTCGACCAGCCCATCGGGCCGGCATGGCGTGCACCCGATGCGCCGGCGCCGCCGCGGCGAGACGAATTGGCAATAATCGGTATTAGCGGCCGCTACCCCGGTGCGTGTAATCTTTGGCAATTTTGGGAAATACTACGGGCGGGGAACAGTAAGATTACACCTTTGCCCGAAACCCGGTGGCAGCAACCATCGCTACGAGGCGGATTTCTGAGCGACGTTGACCGGTTCGATAGTCTGCTGTTTAACATCGCGCCGCTCGAAGCCAAAACAATGGATCCCCAGGAACGACTTTTCCTTGAAGTGGTCTGGGAGTGTCTCGAGTCCGCGGGTTATACGCCGGAACGATTGCGCGCCTCGGCGCCACGTGTTGGTGTGTTTGTCGGCGTCATGTGGGGTGATTACCAAAAATTCGGCGGCTCCGGTGGCGAGCCTGGACCGACGTCAACCTATTCTTCTATTCCCAACCGTGTCTCTCATTTTTTTGATTTTCGAGGGCCGAGCCTGGCCGTGGACACGGGTTGTTCCTCGGCGCTTACCGCCGTGCATCTTGCGGCCGCAAGTCTGCGCAATGGCGAGTGCGATGCCGCCGTGGTGGGTGGTGTCAACGTGATTAGCCATCCAGATCACATCCGTGTGCTTTCTGACCTGGACTTATTGTCGTCTGATAATAAATGCCATGTCTTTGGCGATGAAGGCGATGGTTGGGTTGTCGGTGAGGGTGTCGGTGCCATGTTGTTACGTCCAGTCGAGGTGGCAAAAACGCTCGGTGATTTACAATATGCCCGCATCCGCGGATCGTCCACCGCACATCGGGGATATAGTCGGGGGCGTACCATGCCCAACACCGATGGGCAAGTCGCCCCTTTGCAAACCCTGTTTGAACAATGCGGACTACAGCCCGCCGACATTGACTATGTGGAAGCGTCGGCCGCCGGTTCCGGCATCGCCGATGCCGCCGAAGTAAGGGCTCTGGAACGTGTGTTCGGAAAAAGCGGCGCCAGTTACTGTCTCGGTTCGGTGAAAGGTAATACCGGTCACATGGAAGCTGCCTCAGGTATGGCGCAATTGGCCAAGGTGATATTGCAAATGCAATACGGCAATCTGGTGCCCACCCTGGTGGCGGATACGCTCAACCCTTTTGTCGACTGGAACAATGCCGCCGGTTCACTGGTTACCGAGAATCAACCCTGGACCAAACCGGCATCGCTTGTAGCCTTGATCAATGGCTATAGTGCCGAGGGCTCAAGTTCCCATGTGCTGCTGGAATCAGTCGCTGCGCCGGTACGCGCGCGTATCCGGGAAAGCCGTGAGCTGATCGTTCTCTCGGCGGATTCACGCGAACAACTGCTGCGTTATGCTGCTCGCCTGGCTGCGCACTTGCGCTTCTGCACGGAAACCCCCGCTGAACAGCTGCCCACGTTGCTGCGCCATCCGCGCCTGTGTGATTTAGCGTATACGCTGCAGGTCGGACGGGTTCCCATGCGCTGTCGTTTTGCTTGTACCGTCCATACTTTCGATGAGGCCATTGCCACACTGCAGCAGCTGGCCGATGGCGAATCAACACTGCTCAACGATGTGGTTGAGATTGACGATGCCCCGTGCCAACGGACTAAGGGTGTGGAGCCCGCCTCTGTTGAGGACGCCCGACGCGCCTGGCTTGAGGGTTACCCTGTCAATTGGTCGCAGGTGCTGCCTGGTAGCCCTGACGTTGGCATTCTATTTCTGCCGACGTATCCCTTCGCCGATGCGCGTTATTGGCTGGACGGACCTTCTGAACCCGGTGACGTATCGCAGCAGTCCTCTGATCAATCCGATATGAATAACAGGGATGAAATCGTAACTGAGTTGGCGCAGATTCTCTGTAAAATCTACGCCGAGGAAGCACAGATGCCGGTGTCACGGGTGCGCGCCAATGCCTTGCTGGAAGGACTGGGACTGAGTTCGTTGCTAATTACCCGATTCAACGATCGGCTGGATAAATTAGGGCTCGGAGTGCAGCGCCGGACGTTGCTGTTTGAGTACCATACCCTGCATGAGGTGGCGGAGTACCTCGTGCTCCACCATGCCCCATCGGTGGCGCAATTGTTGGGCAGAGAAACCCAAAATGCTTCACCGGCGAATGTCGGAGACTCAAACCAACGGCCCGAACTGGTATCGGATAGATCGGTATCGGAGAGAACCTATGAGAGCGGGTTGGGAGAAACGGGAATTGCTGTTATCGGTCTGGCGGGCCATTACCCTGAAGCTGAATCCGTTGAAGCCCTATGGGAAAACCTGGTCGCCGGACGCAACAGCGTCGGTGAAATTCCACCAGAGCGTTGGGACTGGCACCAACATTATAATGAAATCCGTGGACGCAGTGGTTTTAACTACAGTCGTTACGGCGCCTTTGTAAAAGGTGCGACCTGTTTTGATCCGCTGTTTTTTAAGATTTCACCCAGCGAGGCGGAAACCATGGACCCGCAGGAGCGGCTGTTACTACAGACCGCCTGGGCCACCGTGGAGGATGCCGGGCTGCCGCCGCAATCCCTTCGAAACATGGGGCATGTCGGTGTATTCGTTGGCGTGATGAACGCTACCTACGAGCGTGCCGCCGCCGATGCCGCGAGCAGTAATGCCTCGGCTCGAGCGCAGGTAACGCGCTACTGGTCCATCCCCAACCGCGTTTCCTATCTGTTGGATGTTCAGGGGCCCAGCATGGCCGTGGACACCGCCTGCTCCTCTTCATTAACGGCTATCCACCTGGCTTGCGAAAGTCTGCGGCGAGGCGAGTGCAGCCTGGCGTTGGCCGGAGGCGTCAACCTGGTGCTGCACCCGAGTCATTACATCAGCCTTTCCTCCGTGACCATGCTCTCCAGTGGTGACGAATGCCGACCCTTTGGCGGCAATGCCGATGGCACCGTGATCGGCGAAGGGGCCGGATGCGTACTGCTCAAACCCTTGCGTCGGGCGGTGGCCGACGGTGATCTTATTTACGGGGTCATTCTCGGCAGCGCCATCAACAGTGATGGGCGCACTAACGGCTACACGGTGGCCAATCCGGGCGCGCAGGGTCAAGTCGTTGCCCAAGCCCTGGCGCGTGCCGGTGTTCATCCCCGCACCATCAGCTACCTGGAAGCCCATGGCACAGGTACGGCGCTCGGTGACCCTATCGAAGTGGAAGGCCTTTGTCAGGCGTTTCGCGCCGGGACGTCCGATAAGCAGTTTTGCGCGCTGGGTTCAATCAAATCCAATATTGGACATCTGGAATCGGCGGCCGGTGTGGCCGGGCTGACGAAAGTATTGTTGCAGATGCAACATCGACGTTACGTACCCACCTTGCACGCCGAGCCGTGCAATCCGGATATTGATTTCACCCATACACCGTTTCGCCTGCAAGTCGAGGCCGCCGATTGGCCGCGGCCGCGGCTCGCCATCGATGGCCGGGAACCGGTTAATTATCCGAGGCGTGCGGGCATCAGTTCGTTTGGTGCCGGCGGGGTCAATGTTCACATGATAGTGGAGGAGTATATGGCGGATAAGCGGGCAGCGTTCGACCCGGATACGGAGAGTGCTAATGTTATTGTGCTGTCGGCTAAACGCCGCGAACGTTTGTGTGCCATGGCTGAACGTTTGCGGGCGCATTTGCTTCAACATCCCGAACAGGCCCTGCGAGACATTGCTTACACATTACAAATCGGTCGCCAGCCTATGCGCTTTCGGCTTGCCTTCGTCGTCAATGACCGGGCCGAGCTTATCGACGCATTGGAACAGTGCGCGGCCGAGAACTATGACGCTATCGACGCCTGCCTCGGAGAGGTGACAGTCCCTGGCGAGAAGAAAACAGCCGCCGTCGGGAACGCGTCCCCAGACAGCTTGTTCAAGCTAGCCAAGCAATGGGCGGGCGGCAAAACAATTGACTGGCAAAGCTTGCCCGTCAACCGGGGAGCCCGCCGCCTCTCTTTACCAAGCTATCCGTTCTGCCAACAGGAATATTGGATCGGCGGGTCTCCAGATTTGAATACCAGCGCAGCGGTGGATAACGCGACCGACAGCAACGCTGAACCAATAAATACTCCTCTTCTCGCCAGCGCGGAAAAAAGCGACACTCATTCAAACGTCACTGCCACAACACAAAGGTTTGATTCAGGATACGCCGTTCCCGTCCAGGTGCGTGACGACGGACCGCGTCGCAGCGGGTTGCCCGGCACCGTGTGGCTTATAGACAGGGGAGACACGGTTGCAACCGCGCTGCGCCAATTAACCGGGCATAAGGTATCTGTAATCGTTATCAAAGCCGGTTCCAGTTTCAAACAGGGTGATGATCACTTCACAGTCGACCCTCATAACGTCGCCGATTGGCAACGGCTGGTGGATTGCCTGCTGGCGCAAAACCGCGAGCCTGCGGCCATTATTAACGTTTGCCGGCAGCAACGTTTCGATGCGCTTGCGGTCGATCTGGAACAGCAATTAAGCGAGGGTTTCTATAGTTGGATTTACCTGTCGCAGTCGTTGTCGCGAGCGGGTCACCGGCGGTCTACCCGGTGCGTATCCTGGTTGCCCAATGCCAGTGATGGTGGCAATCCGCTTTTTGGTGCACAGGAAAGTCTTTTACGCACCTTGTCCGCGGAAATGTCGTGGTTATCGGCCGCCGTGGTCGAGTGCTCCGATACGGCCGGGCAATCGATAGCGAGTCTCGCCAATGAACTGTGGGGTACGGGCGTCGACGTGATCCGCTATGACGGCGGCGAGCGCTGGCGAAAATCCTACCAGCCATTGCGAGTCGATGAAAACGACGAAACGATGCTGTCTGGTGGAGTCTGTATCGTCGCCGGGGGCGGCGGCGGTATCGGCCGTCATATTGCCCGGTACTTGCTGCGCCAGGGAGCGGAAACCATTGTGCTCCTCGGACGTTCGCACGATGTTGATGACAGACGGGAACAGGTTCATGCAATGGGTGAAAGGGTGTTTTATCGCCGCGTGGACATCTCCGACGTCGATGGCCTTAAGAAGGTACTGGATAACGTTCGAAAAAAATTCGGGGCGATCACCGGTATTGTTCACTGCGCTGGTGTTTTGCGCAATGCCGCCGCCGCAGACAAGCAACCGCTGGACATGTCTGCGGTGCTGGCGCCGAAAGTATTCGGCACCGTCAATCTTCACCGGTTGACGCAGAAGGATCCCGTGGAATGCTTCATCCTATTCTCTTCCCTGATAGCGGAAATCGCTTCGCCGGGGCAGGTGGATTACGCGTTTGGCAACGGTTTTATGGACCACTACGCCAACTGGCGAGAGAAAGAACGCCAGGCCGGGCGATGCCACGGTCGAACACTGGCCATTGATTGGCCGTTCTGGCGCGACGGTGGCATGACCATGAACGAAGACATGCTCAACAGGTTGAGCGAACGCTGGGGCATCGACGCTATCGACAGTGAGTGGGGTTTGGCGGCTCTGCAGCAGCTCTGGGGTTGCCGGCGAAGCCATGTGCTCGCCATCCCCGGCGAACCCGGGAAGATCGAGCAAACCCTCGGCGTGAGCGGGAAAACAAACTCGCTCACGCCACAAAGTCCGGCGTCTCCAGCGGCCTCAGGGGATATAGCCACTCTGAAGGCCGATGTGGCGGCGGTATCGAAAGTGGATATTGAGTTGCTGGATGCCGATACAGCACTGGTGGAATATGGTTTCGATTCGGTTATGCTGACACGCTTGTCGCTACTTATTTCCGAGCGTCTCGGTATCGAATTGACGCCGTCGGATCTGGTCGAAAATCCCACACTGGTGCAATTACAATCGTTTATCGAAAAAGCCTTGTGGGCCATTGAAGAGAACCGGGCCGATCAAGTGGTCGTCGGCGGCGACACCCTGGTCTCCCGGCTTCGTTCCAGCGCCGCCGGTCGCGGTTTCGACCAACCTGGCGTGCCGGGCAATAAAACCGTTCCCCGGTCCGCTTCCAACCCCTTGTTGGGAGATACCGGCAGGTTTCGCAACGGCTCTCGAGGCCGGGTCCATCTGCATGCCAACGCCGCCGTCCTGGACCACCACCGTGTCGAGGGTAAAGTCTTGTTACCCGGTGCGGGTTATATCGAAATGGCCCGCGCAGGCGCCTGTGAAGTGTTGGGTTGTGACACTATTGAAGTCACCAATGTTTCCTGGCTGCAACCGTTAGGCCTGGACGATGGCGGCAGCGCGGAAATCGAACTGTGCTTCGATCAACGCGATCATCGGTGCGCATTCCGGTTTATGTCTTCGAACGGCCACGTTACCTATGCCCAAGGTAACGTGGCACCTTTGCAGAGACAGCCGGAGGTGCGGCGGCTGGACCTCAAGGCTTTGCGTCAACGCTGCCCACGGGTACGGAAAAAAGAGCAACTTTATCACGCCTTCCGTGAAACCGGACTGGACTATGGAACCCTGTACCGGGGCATTGAATGGCTGTGCGAAGGAAAGGGCGAGGCTCTCTCCCGAATTGTGTTAAACGGTGAGAAGGGATCAACCGCGGGCTTTGCATTGCATCCGGCGCTGCTGGACTGTGCTTTCCAATCCGCGATTGGTGCCACCGATAGTGATCAATCCCTCGGGCGTCTGCAGTTACCTTTTTTCGTCAAGTCAGTGCGTCAATTTTCGACCTTGCCCGGTGAATGTTGGGTGCACGTGTGCCGAGCTTCCAACAGTTCCGCGCGGGTGGAACGTTTTAATATCCGGGTGTGCGACGCGCGCGGCAATGTCTGTGCGGAAATAGACGAGTTCACCGTCAGGCCGGTGGAGGCAAAGGAGGGCGACTCGGGCCAGAGAGAGGCGGACCGACCACTTCCAAACCGTCAACCGAGGCAAAACGGTGGTAAAGACTCGAGTAGAGGCGCACGCCCTCGCCGGCAGGTGCCTATTGCGGTTATCGGTGTGTCGGGGCGGTTTCCCCAATCTCCCGATGTCGAAACATACTGGCGTCACATCCGGGAAGGCAAAGATATGATCAGCGAAGTGACGCCTGACCGCTGGAACTGGCGCGAAGTGTTCGCAAGCCAAAAAGGCCTCGTCGGCAAGACCTACTCGCGCTGGGCCGGATTTATGGCGGATGTCTACCACTACGACCCGGCTTTTTTTCACGTTCGTGAACAAGACGCCAAAGCGATGGATTTGCAACACCTGTTGATGCTGGAATTATCACAACAGTTGTTTGATTGCGCCGGATACCGGGCGAGTGAACTGGCCGGTAGTAATACCGCGGTTATACTCGGTGCCGCAGCCGACGATTGCCCGGCTACCATGGATAAGTCGATTTCCGCCGATGTGGCCAAAGCGGCTATTGTTCATTCGATCCAGAATATGATTGCCGCGCGCATATCGGACTTTTATGACTTCCGCGGTGAAGCCTTCACCATGGATACCGCCTGCTCCTCCTCTTTAGCGGCCACTCACAACGCCTGTCGGATTTTGCGCGCCGGCGAATGTGACATGGCCATCGCCGGTGGCGTTACTCTGTTGCTCGATAAATTTGCACACGTGCGATTCAGTCAAGCGTCGGTGCTGTCGGACGAACCGCATTCCTACATATTCGACAAGCGCGCCAAAGGGTTTGTCTTGGGCGAGGGGGCTGGCTTGGTCCTGCTTAAGCGCTATGACGATGCGGTGGCCGATGGTGACAATATTCTCGGTGTCATCAGAGGCTCAGCCATCAATAACGACGGCCGCACCATGGGTATCACCACGCCCAACTTCAAAATGCAACGCGCGGTCATTCGCCAGGCGATCGATAACGCTGGCGTGGACCCGGCAACTATTGGCTATCTTGAAGCTCACGGTACCGGCACCTTACTCGGCGACCCGATCGAAATTAAAGCGGCCACTCAAGCGTACCGTGATTTTACCCAGCAACGCCAGTACTGCGCCGTGGGTTCAGTAAAATCAAATATGGGGCACACCTTGTTGGCGGCGGGTGTGGCAAGCCTTATCAAGGTTATTATGATGCTCCAGCATCGCTACATTCCCCGTACTTTGCATTGCGACACCCCCCATCCACGATTTGAGTTTGAGCGCTCGCCCTTTCGCCCGGCATTGCGCGGTGAATCTTGGGAAACACGTGATGAACCTCGCCGTGCGGCTATTTCCGGGTTTGGTTTCGGAGGCACGAACTGTCACATGATTCTGGAGGAGTTCGTTCCCGCCGAGACAGGTTATCAGCAAAAGCGCTCACCTTTGCCGGCAACACAATTCAACCGCGTGCACTGTCGCCCGGCAAAAGCCCCATTGCAATCTCTGACCCAGGAGGAGGGGCCGGAGCAAACGGTGCCGAAAACACTAGAACCGTCACCGCAAACCTACGAAGACATCATCGAAGCCCTACAGCAAGGACGCATTAGCGTTCAGGAAGCAGTGGCGATGGAATCGGTGCTCACCGAAACGATGTGATTCTATTTAAGGCATTCAACGAATGGATACAGTTATGAACTCTGAAGAAATTTTTGCCCGCATTGCTGGGGGACAACTGGATAAAACCACTGCACTGGACTTGCTTAACCGGCGCGGCGCGGACGCGACAACAACGTTCGTCGCCGTGGAGAAAAATGCACACGGATTGCCGCAGCGCGTCGAGCACTATCTGGTGAGCCGGCTTGCAGTAGTATTGGAAGTACCTGAATCGGAAATCGATATGGAGGCCAACCTTATGGATTTGGGGTTGGACTCCACCAAACTCATTCGATTGGCGGAGCAATTCGAGCAAGAACTCGACATCACGCTCTATCCCACGGTGTTTTTCGAACACCAGACGCTGGCGTCAGTGGCGGAGCATTTCGCTGAAGAGTATCCCGGCGTGTTTAATGGCGCTGACACCGCTGAACCGCCTGCTGCATCCGCGACTGTATCGACCGATGTCCCGAGTGACGAACCCAAGGGATCGACACCCGCGAGCGAAGCAACGGCTGCGAACGGTGCAGTGGATGCTGAAGATCTGATCGTGCGGGTACAAGACTATCTGGTTAATCGATTTGCGCAAACGTTGGAAGTACCGGAGGCGGAAATCGATGTCGAGGCCAACCTCATGGACTTGGGGTTGGACTCCACTAAAATCATTCAACTGGCGGAGCAATTCGAGCGCGAGCTCGACATCACGCTCTATCCCACGGTGTTCTTTGAATACCAAACGCTGGAAGCCGTGGCAGGGTATTTTGCCGATGAATATGGCAATGTTTTCAAGACCCCCGTTGTCGAGGGTAGTGGAGAAAATCCTGGGCAAGTCCCTGGGTCGAGTGACACCGAAACTTACACCGAAACTTACACCAAAACTTACACCAAAACCACGGAAAATCATTCGGTGGCCCGCAGCGATAAAGCGGCCAAAATAGATAGCGCGTGGCCCGAAAAAGCTTGTTTGTACCAATATGCATGGCGAGATTACACGGCTTCTCGCCCGGTAAGCGATTCCCAGTCGGGGACGGTTTTTGTTTATGCGACGCAATCGGACGTCATCGAAGCATTGCAAGTCTTTGCTTCGCGAAAAGATAACCGCCCGCGGGTGCTGGTCGACGGTGAGTCTGCAGTGGACGTCGCCAGCGGAGAGCGTTTCACGCTGGCCGAAGGGGAATGGGGCGCAATGCCCGCTGCACTGCTGCAGCGGTTTGGGACGCCGCGTCGGGTTATCTTTTTTGTCGGGCGGGGCGGCGGTGATGTGGAACCTTCCCGGGAAGCGGCGCTCGCCGCCCTCGGTATGCTGCGCGATGTCGACAATAAAATTGACCTGGAAATTGTTTTCGCCATTGAAAACGACGAGCTAGGGTGCTCGGCCTCGTTTGCGCTGGCGTCTTTCGCAGCGACGATCCGGGTGGAATACCCGCGCATTGCCACCACAGTGGTAACCCTGGATTCGCGCGCGGAACTGGGGCAATGGCTGGATGCAAAACTCCCCAACAATGCCGTTTTGCATAACAGTGCCGGGCACTGGCGGCAACGCGTGGTGGAGCACTTGGCGCCGACACATGCCGGCGAGGTGACCCTGAGAACCGGTGGTGTATATCTGCTGACTGGCGGCGCGGGCGGTTTGGGCGCGGTGTTTGCCGAGGATCTGGCGCTTCGCTACAGCGCCCGCTTGGTGTTGTCCGGTCGACGTGCCGAAGATGACAGCATCCGTGCATTGCTTGAACGCATCCGCCGTGCCGGTGGCGATGCGCGTTACGTCGGCGGTGACATAGCCGATTTGCAGGTGGCGCAGCGGGTCGTCGAGACCGCGCTGAATGCTTTTGGACCGGTTAACGGGGTCATCCATGCCGCCGGGATTGTCAACGACACTGCCATCCCCCGTAAAACCGCTGCAGATTTTGCGCGAGTCGTTTCGCCAAAGGTGTTGGGCGTACGCCACCTGGATGCGCTCACGGCGAAAGAGCCACTCGACTTTTTCGTCACATTTTCCTCAATTGCGGCAGTGACCGGTAATCACGGTCAAGCCGATTACGCCTATGCCAACGGATTTTTGGATGGCTTTGTCGTGCAGCGCGATGAGCAAGTGGCCGCCGGCCGGCGGGCGGGCCGCAGTCTCTCCATTCAGTGGCCGTTGTGGGCCGAAGGTGGCATGCGTCCTCACCAGGCCGTTATTGATTTCATGGAAGACAATCTCGGCCTTTCACCGCTGTCCACAGGTTCGGGGATCGCTGCGTTTTATCGCGCACTCGACATCACGGGCAACGCATTAATCTATCTGGAGGGCAAACGCGAAGCCATCGAAGCCTGGCTGCAACCGCAGCCGCAGGCGTTGGCGAAAACTCAAACAGCGCCGGGGCATTCCAACCCCGCATCCTCATTCACACCGCAAGGGGCGCCGAGAGCGCACAACGCCTCGGAAGACGACATAGCCATTATTGGCTTTCACGGCGAATTTCCCGGTTCCCCGACACCCGATGATTTCTGGAACAACCTGATAGCCGGCAAGGACCTCATTACGACGGACCCGGAGCGCTGGCAGTTTGACGGACTCGCGGATCTAATGGGCATTGACAACGATAGTCAGGAAACATTTGTTGGCGGGTTTATGGATGATGTGGCGGCGTTTGACCCCGAATTTTTCCGTTTGTCCGCCGCCGAGGCGGAATTGATAGATCCCCAGCAGCGCCGTTTCCTCCAGGTTGCCTGGGCCGCCATTGAGGCTGCGGGCCATAATCCAATGTCCTTAATGGGATCTTCCACCGGTGTTTTTGTGGGTGCCTCAACCCGGGATTATCAGGATCGGGCGGTTATACTTGCCAGCTTGAAAGGCAGTGAGGCCTGGATACTTAGTCCCCACTCGTCTACCGGCCTGGCGCTCAACAATATACCCAACCGCTTATCTTATTTCCTGGATTTAAAGGGCCCGAGCGAAGCCATCGACACTGCCTGCTCCAGTTCTCTGGTTGCACTCCACCGTGCCGCGACGGCTCTGCAGAGAGGTGACTGCGACCTCGCCATTGTCGGTGGCGTTAACCTGTTGTTGTCGCCGACACCGTTTTGGGCTTTTTCAAGCACAGGTATTCTCTCCCCTAACAGTCGTTGCCGGTCGTTCGCCGACAACGCCGATGGCTATGTTAGAGGTGAGGGTGTCGGCGCTGTGGTGCTCAAACCGCGCGCTGCGGCTGAGCGCGACGGCGACCGCATACACGCCCTAGTGAAAGGGTCGGCGCTCAACCATGGCGGGCGAGCACAAAGTCTGACGACGCCTAATCCCCGCCAGCAGGCCGAGGTGATCAAGCAGGCGATGAAGCGGGCCGGGGTTGCGCCGGATTCAATTAGTTATGTGGAAGCTCATGGAACCGGCACGGCGCTCGGTGACCCTGTAGAAATCCAAGGGTTAAAGCGCGCTTTCAGGGACGCCGGTGCTGATTTCGATAAGGCCCGGTGCGCTATCAGTACGGTTAAAAGCAACATTGGGCATCTTGAAGCGGCCTCAGGTATCGCCGGGTTGATCAAAGTTTTGTTGTGCATGCGCCATGGGCAGTTGCCGCAATCACTGCATATTAATACACCCAATCCCTACCTGGATATGGATAAGACTCCGTTCTATTTATTGCGCGAAAAGCGCGACTGGCCGTGTCTGCAGAATCACGACGGTACCACCTTGCCTCGCCGTGCAGGTGTCAGTTCATTTGGTTTCGGTGGCACTAATGCTCACGCGATACTGGAGCAGTATCCTCAAGCCCCGGTAAAAGCCGCTTGCGGTCCGACACTACTATTGCTGTCGGCGCGGTCAAGCGACAGCCTTCGCCAATACGCCACCCATCTTCACAATCACCTGGCTCAAGCCGTACATAACGGTGAAGAAGTGGACCTCGAGGCAATCGCATACACATTGCAGGTGGGACGTACCAGTTTCCGTGAAAAACTGGCTTTGGTAGCCAATAACGTTAGCGAGGCGATCGAAGCTTTGTCCGCCTGGGCCAAAGGGGACAAACATCGCAAAGTGATTACCGGCAGCTCGGAGGGCGTCGCAGAATTGGTGCCTGCGTTGCGAGAGTCCTATGGCGTAAACTTTCTCAAGGGGTTGTTCGCCGACGGGCGCCTGGAAGTGCTGGCTCATCTGTGGCTTCTTGGTATCCCTGTGGACTGGGACGCGGTGAACCCCGTAAAACGACGGGTTGCGCTTCCCACTTATCCATTTGGCAATCGCCGTTACTGGTTCGGTGGCCTGGTACCCTCGGCTTCCAAAGCGAGTACACATCAACCGTTAATCGAGTCGACCGCGCCTGATCTGCACACCTATTTACGCGGACAGATCGCCGCGCTTTTGAAAGTTGACGCACAATCAATCAACCCTGAAAAATCGCTTGCCGAGTACGGGCTGGATTCTATCCTGGGAATGTCGCTGGTAAACAATATCAAGCAATACCTGGACATGCCGGTTTACGTGACGGAAATCATGCGCCACGACACCCTGGCTAAACTCTCGGCCTATCTTGAGGCAGAAGTGGGTGCCCGCGGGACACAGAGCTCAACGCAGGACAAGAAGGGAGACGAAATCCCGCCGGTAGAAACGGTGCAACCTATTACCCCGCCGATGTCTTTTATCCTGTCGACACCGCGCGCCGGGTCCACGTTGTTGCGAACCATGCTGCAGGGGCATGAACGCATTTTTGCACCACCGGAATTGCATTTGCTGGGTTATTCGAATCTTGCTGAACGTCAACAGGCATTGAACAATACCGGGCTTGAAGAAGGTCTGCTGGAAGCGCTAAAAAACCTTCGACATTGTACCGCGGAACAAGCGCGGGAAGAGGTGGAGAAACTCGCGAGAGAGGGTGCAGATACGGCCGGCGTTTACCAACGGTTGCGACGCTTGTCCGCCCCCGCACTTTTGGTGGACAAGTCACCGACTTACGGCCGCGATCCCGACACATTGCGGCAAAGCGTCAAACTGTTTCCCGAAGCCCGTTATATTCATCTCGTGCGCGATCCCTTGGCAGTCATGGAGTCGATTGTACGCAACCGTTTTGATCGCTTGATCGACCCGCAGGGAGACGATCCCTGGAAAACGGCGGAGGCGATATGGCTTGAGATTAACCGCAACATTGCCGATTTCCTTGACACCATTGCGGAAAACAGAAAGCTGATTGTGCGCTACGAGGACCTGGTGCGTGAACCACACCGGCAAACAACGCGAGTGTGCAATTTTTTCAACATAGAAGCGACATCGGAGATGCTCAATCCCTATGGCGAATCACGCATGCTGGAGGGGCTCCATCAGGGATCGCTCAGCATAGGTGATCCAAACTTTCTGAATCATGATCGTATAGATGCCTCGCTGGCCGAACGCTGGCAGGGAAACTTGCCCGAGGCATTCAAACCCTCTGCCGAGACGGTCGCCCTGGCGGCGCATTATGGCTATCGCCTTGGCCGTGATTATTCATTATTGCCGGCGCAAACCCAATCGCTGGCCCGCGATGGTCAGGAATCAGACTGGTATATTGTACAACGTTTTTCAGTGCAAGAAGGCATTGGGCTGGACAGAGATCGCCTGCACGAAGTCATCGCGGGTGTGTTGGGCGCTCACCCTCAACTGTGCGTTGTCTTGAATCCGGATAAAGGTGCTTTGAGCCAGCAACCGGTGGCTGACCTGGTGGTAACGCAGGAGTTCGAACACAACGGCAAGCGCGTTGAGAAAGTCGAGGCGAAACTTGCGCGAATGCTTAATATCACGGCGGGGCCGATTGTCGGTGCCGCGCTGGTGTGCGAAGGAAAAAGCCGGCCACAAATCAGCCTCGTTTGGCATCATCTTGTTGTCGATGGTCTGTCGGCGATGCTGCTGTTTGAAGACATCGTTGCCGGCTGTTGCGACCCCTCCCGAAAATTTACCGCGAAGGGGAATGCGCACGCTTACGAACACTACCTGAGTGCGGTAACACAGGCTGCGCAATCACTCGGTTCCGCACCTGTCTGGATCGCCCAACACAATCCCGAATCGTCGCGCATTCCCGATCTTGCACCCGAGGCAAAAAACGGTTTTGCGCACCAACGTGAGGAATGGATTGACGCCTCGTCGCTATTGGAAACTAGCGGCAATTTTCAAAACGCCAACGGTTATTTTGAGTATCTGGGGGCGGCGCTATCTCAGGCGATAGCGCAGTGGAGCAAAGCGCAATTGGTGGTGATGGCTTTGCGCCTCCACGGTCGAAGCCTGGGGGACGAGAGCGTATTTCCGAACGTTCTCGGTAATTTCGCCTGCGATGTGCCGGTCTGTCTCGCCGCCGGCGCACCTGATTCCATGCTGCAGGAGTTCAATGATGCCTATGATCAGGTGAGCCGATCGGGCATCGATTATGAACTCTTACGGCAACGCGATCAGGTGCCGCCGCCGTGGGAACTGGCCACGATCCGATTCAATTTCCAGCCATTGGGGCATTGCGCCGATTCAATCCATTACATGGCAGAATGCCTCGGAGCTGATAAACAGCGACGCTATCTCTTGGATTTTATCGCCCGCCAGCAAGGTGATCGCCTGCAGCTCTGCCTGCGTTATAGTGTCAAACATCACCATCGAGCGACCGCTCGCCGTCTATTGCGTAAGTGGTTCGAAGCCGTTTCTCGACTCTTTGATAGCACATCCGGGCAAAGCGAAGCTAACCCGGTAACCACTGTGGTTGCCGGATAAATCTACAGTTTTCAGTTAACACGATCGCGATTATTCCTACGGGGGAATTATGGGCATCAGGTTTTTGGAGCACGATCTAGATTGGTTTGCCCGTGTCAGCGGCGATGTCAATCCGCTTCACATGGACAGCGATTACGCCCGCCGAACGGCCTATGGGCAGCGCGTCACTTTTGGTATTCTCGGCGCCCTGGCCGCGTTGAGTGGAGTGAAAGGCACTTGCAAGTCAAAACCTTCATCTCTGACCATGGAATTCCGGCAACCGATTTACCCAGGTCGCCGTTATCATCTGCTGAGTCGATCGGCTGACAGTGGCCAGACCATCGTCGAATTGCGGGATGGGGAGACAGTTTCCCTATGTGTCGAGATTGAGCACGATGACATCTTGATGTCATCGGATTTGAGCGATTTGACCGACGTCACCGCACGCCTGCGGCGCAAAGCACCCGCCGCGCTGGAACCAACAGCCATCGCCGGCGCCCAGACCCTACGCGGTGTTTTCCAAAGCAACCGCGCCGCCGATGGTGCGCCGAAGTGGTTTGCCGATACAGTGGCTAGGTTCGGCGAGGGCCTGGTGGATACACTGATGGCCACGAGCTATCTGGTGGGTATGGAGTTGCCCGGCGAACGGGCGTTATTCAGCAAATTGAAACTTTCCCTGGGTGAAGGGCCGCGCCACTCGAAAAATGCCGTTAACCTAGTGCTGCAACCGCAACACTATAACGAGGATTTTGGATTGCTGCAGATGACCTTGCGGGCTTTACACGGGCAAGGTCTGGCGGTAGCGGGAACACTCGAAGCCTTTGTCCGGCGGGATGTGTCCCTACCGGAGCCGGGCGCTATCAGCAAACTCTTTGCTGGACAGGCAACCGCATTACCCGGACAAACCGCATTGGTGACGGGAGGTAGTCGAGGTCTGGGCGCGGCGCTGGTCATGAGTTTGGCGGCGCAGGGTTGTCACGTCTACCTGGTGTATCGCAACAGCCGGGAAAAGGCCGAGCAGGTAGCCCGGGCCTGCACTGCTTTTGACGCAAGGGTAACACTGTTGCAAGGCGATGTGGCCAATGGGGAGTGGTGCTCGTCGTTGGTCGAGCGTATTCGTCGAGAGCGCGGTGCGCTGGACATCCTCGTCTGTAATGCCGCCACAGCCCCCTCGGCTATGCAGGGGGAAAAGCATGAAGAGGAATGGCGACAATACCTGGAAACCAACCTGGCAATCACCCGCACGCCTTTGCGGACCCTGTTGCCGATTGTGTCACCGAAAGGGGGAACGGTGGTGGCCGTGTCATCTGTTTTCGTGGATGAGCGCCCAGAGGCTTTCCGGCACTACGTTGCTTTAAAAGTCGCGGTGGAGGCAGAGATAGAACAGTGTGCCGAGGACAATCCCGACATGGCCTTTTTGCTGCCGCGGGCACCGCGAATGCTGACGGAGATGACGAACACGCCGCAGGCAATGATGGAGGCGGTGGCGCCGGTGCTGACTGCCGCGGCCATTGTCAACGCCATCAGCACAGATGTCACGCGCGGGGCGGCTAAGGTCCTACCGGCAACGGCGTTGGGCGGCACGGTGCCGCGGCGCAGTAGGGTGGCTGCAAGTGATGAGGCGCCGCCCGAGGCGATCATTAGCGCCAGCTTTACCGCCGAACCCTTGTCTGAAAGTCTGACATTTTGGTCGCGGCAGCTGCGTTTACCCCTGCTGTCCCGGCACACCGATTACAACCAGGTTTTCCGCCAACTGTTGGATCCGAACAGCGAACTGGCCCGTAACCGCGGTGGGGTTAATGCGGTGTTGCTGCGGGTCGTCGACTGGTTGCGGGAACGTGATAATAATGAACCGGTTGCAGAGAAAATAGAGTACTTACGCGGCGTTGCCCGTGAGTTCAGCGATGCCGTGGTGAATTTCGCCAAGCGTAGTGCCAGCGCTTTCACGGTTATGATCTGTCCGTCCGGGGAAGAGGGCGCTTTGGTCGATGTGATTGCTGACATAGAAAAGCAGTTGCAGTCGCTCAACGACGGAGCCATGGGTCTGTGCATTATCAACGCGGGCGACTACCACAGCGCTTACAATGTCGGCCACTATCTCGATCCCGTGCGTGACGAGTTGGGTCATTTGCCTTATCAGCCCGACTACTATCACCTCCTGGGCACACTGCTCATGCGGTTTTACTATTCGACGGTCAGCAAGCCCTACAAAGTGATTGTTTGTGATTGTGATAATACCTTGTGGGAGGGTGTCTGCGGCGAGGATGGTCCGGGCAACGTTAACGTTCACCGACAGTTCGCGCAATTGCAGAAGTTTGTTCGCGCGCGCGTAGATCAAGGCATGCTGCTGTGTCTTTGCAGTAAAAATAACCCCGACGATGTACACGCGGTTTTTGAACAGTGTCGGCACAACCACCTTCACTTGCGCCACTGCGCCGCCAATGCCATCAGTTGGTCGCCGAAATCCGAAAGCCTGAAGGCGTTGGCGCAACGGTTGAACCTGGGGCTGGACAGCTTTATTTTTATCGACGACAACCCCGTCGAGTGCGCCGAAGTGCGAGCTGGCTGCCCCCAAGTGTTGACGATTCAGTGGCCGAGTGACGAGGCCCAGGCGCAAACCGTGCTGGATCATACCTGGGCCTTTGACCGTTTTCTGGTGACCGAGGAGGATACCCGGCGAACAACCATGTATCGCGCAGAACAAGAGCGCGGGGCCCTCCAGGTGCAGGTTCAGGATTACGGCGAATTTTTGCAGCGCCTTGAATTACGGGTGGAAATTAGACCGCCGGATAAGGCTGAACTGGCTCGGGTGTCGCAACTTACATACCGGACCAACCAGTTTAATTTTTCCGGCAAGCGCCGCAGCCTGTCCGACGTTGGCGAGTTACTGGCCGCTGAACCAAACGCCTGTCACATAGTGCGTTGCCGTGATCGATTTGGTGATTACGGGTTGGTGGGCGTTTTGATTCTCCGCACCGGCGAAAACCAATTGGTGATCGATAGTTTCCTGCTCAGTTGTCGCGTTCTCGGTCGAGGTGTAGAGCATCGTATGATGGTTTATGCGGGGGAACAGGCCGAAAAACTCCGATTGCATCAAGTTGCCGTTGAATTGCGCCCGACACAGAAAAATGAACCGGCGCGACGTTTTCTTGAGACAATCCTCGAGAAAACATTGGCGGCAGAAGCAGAACCTCTGACATTGTCAGTGACCAGAGAAACGCTTCAAAACGTAGAGTTTCAACCTGGTCAGGGAGTGCCCGATCAAACCGAGACAATCTCAAAACAAAGCCAAAAATCCCCCTGTACAATAAGTGCCGACTGCACCGAAACAACACACATGCTGGGGTCGCTGTCTGCGCTCACAAAAGCCGTGGCAAAGAATGGACAAGAGATTGTGGCCGAGCAGGATGAAAAGACGCCGTATCCACCGGCATCGTCGAGTCAATATCTTGCGATACAGGACCAGGTGCTCACTATCTTCGCGAATGTTTTGCATGTCGCGTTGCGGGAACTGTCGGTTAATGCCGAGTTGGATCAATACGTCAGGGACTCATTCAAGGTCGTAGAATTAACCGTGGCGTTAAAACGTCAGTTTCCTTCACTGCCGGCCACGTTCCTTTACGAACATAGAACCATAGCGGACATCGTCGGTGCTTTAGCGCCGCCGGGCGATGAAAGACAAGGCGGCAGCGCCTCGCCGCCCGAGCAAGAACCGTCAGCGGATACTGGGCGCAGTCCGGTTAAACCAGCGGCGAAAGACGCCATCGCTATTGTGGGGATGAGTTGCCGCTTACCGGGTGCCGACGGTCCGGATGCATTCTGGCAATTGTTGAGTGAAGGTCGCAGCGCTTTCAGTAAACCACCGCAGGGGCGTTGGCAGCCCGGCGAGTTGCCCCATGCCGGTGATGTGCGTGGCGGATTCATCGACGATATAGACCGCTTTGACGCCTCGCTTTTCGGTGTGTCGCCCCGTGAAGCACTTTACATGGATCCGCAACAGCGTCTGTTCCTGGAATCTATTTGGTCGCTTCTGGAAGACGCCGGTTACAACAGAGCGAGCCTGGCTCGGGATACCGGTGTATTCGTCGGTGTCATAGCCAACGACTACGGTATTCATGCCGGCGATCCCGCCACGGAAGGTGATGTGCCTTATCGGTGGACGGACTACTACCAGATCGCCAACCGCGTTTCCTATTTTTTCGATTTGCACGGGCCCAGTCTTTCGGTGGACACCGCCTGTTCTTCGTCCGGTACCGCCATCCACCTGGCTTGCGAAAGCCTGCACAGGGGGGAGTGCTCAAGCGCTATCGCCGGCGGCGTCAATTTGTTCCTGCACCCCAGTCGTTTCGTCCAGTACCGCCAGATGGGTATCATCTCGAAAAGCGGTGTGTGCCGGCCTTTCGGCGCCGATGCCGATGGCACACTGTATGGTGAGGGTGTAGGCGCACTGTTGTTAAAACCACTGAGCGTCGCCGAGCGCGATGGCGACAGAATCCACGGGATAATACGGGGCACCGCCATGAATGCCGGCGGACGTACCAACGGATTTACCGTGCCCAACCCCATGGCTCAGGCCGATTTGGTCGAGCAGGCGTTAACAAGAGCCAAAGTGGACGCGGCCACAATAGGCTACATCGAGGCGCACGGCACGGGGACTTCACTGGGCGACCCCATCGAAGTGCGGGGGTTGTCCGAGGCTTTCTCCCGGGGTTGCTCAACGGCGTCGGGAATGTCCCAACACTGTAGCCTGGGATCGGTCAAAGGCAACATCGGGCACCTCGAATCAGCCGCCGCCGTCATCGGCGTCATCAAGGTCTTGTTGCAAATGCGGGAGGGCCGGCTTTCGCCATCGCTGAATGCCGAGCAACCCAACCCGATGATTCAATTCGAAGACACGCCTTTCAAAGTGCAAACCAGTCTCAGCGATTGGCGACGCCCCGGACTGGGCATCCCCCGGCGGGCGGGAGTGAGTTCTTTTGGCGCGGGAGGGGGCAACGCCCATCTGATTCTTGAGGAGTACAGCGCAGGCGAGAGCGACCTTCCCCGCTCCAATGCCGCGCCGGTAGTGCTGCCGGTGTCAGCGCATAATCCCAAAGCGCTGCGGCGCCAGGTTGAGCGCTTAAGAGACGCCGTTGACAAGCAGGACAAACCGGACTTAAAGCGAATCGCTTACACGCTGCAGACTGGACGCGAGCCGTTGCACGAGAGGGTAGCAATCATCGCCTCAACGCCCGAAGAACTGCTGCGGCATCTGCAGGGCTATCTCCAGGATGAAGCCGAGCAGGACGCTGTGCTTGAAGGGCGTGTGGACGCCCGTTTTGCCAGTGTGTTTAATGCCCTGGACATCGCTTCCCTGCCGGGCGCCTCAAGCGGCGAATTAGGCGCGTCACAATTGAAGCGGCTGGCATTATTGTGGTCGACCGGCGCGACCATCGATTGGCATTCGCTTTATGGCGGAATCAAACTGCGTCCGGTTTCCCTGCCTACGTATCCTTTTGGTGGCCGCCGATACTACCTGCCGCGGGAACTGCAGCGCGCTGCCACACAGCCAGTGTCCGGCAATCCTCTACTGGGTGAGCGGTTAGAGTCACCTTTCATTGACGGCGTACTCTACCGCGCGCGATACCATTTACAGCGTTTGCCTTATCTCGGCAGTCACCGAATTCACGACCGGGTGATTGTTCCGGGTTCGCTATATATCGCACTGGCGCTGACACTGCTGCAACAAGAGCGCCCCGAGTACCCGGTAGCATTTCAGAACGTGACTTTTCTGAAGGCCATTGAGGTTACGCCGATGGGCAATACCGATATACAGTCTCACTGGCGGGGAGAGCAAGGAACGCTCGAAATTGTATCGCGACGCGACGCCGGGGAATGGCAAACCCATTGCACCCTGACCTGCGCCACGGTGCCAGCCACTTCATCAACCGTGGCACCGGTGTTGAGCGAGGTTCGAGAACGATGCCGTGAGCCTATGGCCCGGGAGGCGTTTTATGATTTTGGCGACACCCTCGGGTTTCACTGGCGCGACGGATTCCGCGCAGTTCAATCCCTCTGGCGCGGTCCGGGGGAGGCTTTGGCAAAGGTACGGTTACAGGATTCCCTCGCCGCGGACATGGAGCACTGTGAAATACACCCGGCGTTCCTGGATGCCTGTTTTCAACCCTTTGTCGCCGCCTTAAACGAACAACGGACAGCTGCTGGCGATCCCTATTTACCCCTGGGCGTGGAGGAGGTGGTCATGCATCGCCGTCCTCCGCAGGAAGTCTGGGCCTACGCGAAACTGTCGGACGAGGTGCACGATCGATCAGTCACCTTCGATATTGTTTTGTTTGATGACAATGGCGCGGTCTGCGCCGTATTTCATCGGATGACGGCATTGCGTGCAAGCGCGTCCGAGTTAAGCGGCGGCGCAGCATCATCCCGCCAATCGCTGTACCGCACAGCCTGGGAAACGATTCAAACGCCCAACGTTCAGGTGGCTGGCCGCCGCCGCATTGTGGTCAGCGCCGACGGCCAGCAACCATCGCAAATAGCCGAGCAACTCCGGGCCATCGGTGAGCCGGTGACGCGCATTTTAGTGGCGGATTTTGACGCACAACACCTGGAGAGTGGCAGCACGGTGATCTTTGAGATACCGGCAGTGACCTTAACATCCGCGACTCTGGAACCCCTTTATTGCGTTTGGGGTGCGCTGCAAACCGTGGTATCGAAGCTGGTCGATACGCCTTCCCGCGACATCCGCCTCTGGCTCGTGACCCAGGCAGCACAGGCGCTGGATGGCAGCGAGCCGGCCGGGGCGCTTATAGGCGGCGCATTTTGGGGGGTGGGACGATGCCTGGCCTGGGAGCACCGGGAGTTTTGGGGGGGACTACTGGACCTTTCGGCTACTCCAGCGGAGCATGACCCCGCGATTATTCGCTCCATATTGAATGGTTTGACCGGCGAGAATCAACTCGCCCTGCGCGGTCGGGAACATGTCCGGGCTTGCCGTATCCGGCCGTATCGTCCCTCGGCGGAGGCGGCAGCGGTATCTGTTGACGGTGATGCTTCATACCTTGTTACCGGCGGCCTGGGGTCACTGGGGCGTGCCCTGTGTGAATGGTTGGTTGGTCGTGGCGCCCGCACTGTCATTCTCGCCGGTCGCGGTGAACTCACCGACGAGTCCCGGGCTTGGCTTGAAAACCACAGTCTCGAGGGCGTGGTGATGGAGTATCACCGCACGGACGTGGGTGACGAGCGTCAAGTGGCGATGCTGTTGCATGACATCACGCAAAAACGGCCGCCGCTGCGGGGCATCGTGCACGCCGCCGGTTGCCTTGACGACGGTCTGTTTATTCGTCAAACCCCTGAGCAACTGCAACGTGTTTTCCAGGCTAAAGCTGCCAGCGCTTGGCACCTGCACCGGTTGCTGGAGGATCGACGCCTGGACTTTTTCATCATGACCTCCACTGCCTCTACCTTGATGGGCGCACCCGGGCAGACAAACTACGTCTTGGCCAACGCCTTTTTGGAGGCGCTCGCCCGTTATCGGCAGCGCAGCGGCTTGCCTGCATTGGCAGTAGCCTGGGGCCCCTGGGAAGGGTCCCGCATGGTGTCGCAGGCGGGCGAAAACCGACAGCGATCCTGGACCGGTACTGATTACGGCGCCTTGTCGCTTGCCGAGGCGGCTGAAATTTTCGATGCGGCCCACAGGTGCATTCACACCGACTTGGCTGTATTGCCGTATCACTGGCCGTCGCTGGTGCGTGATATCAATGGCAGCGCGTTACCGTCACCGCTGAAATCATTCAGTCAATACGCTGAAAGCGCGCAACCCGGTTGCGCCGATTCAGATGCCAATGCGTTGGACAGCGAAGAAAAACCGGCTATAGCTCAGTCAAAACAGGCTCAGTCAAAACAAGACGTTGAACAGGGCGTGGTGAGGCTGATCAATCAACTGTTGGGTTATACCAATGAAGAAAGCTTCGAGCGCGGCGCCAGTTTTCGCGATATCGGGCTGGACTCGCTAACCGCGGTGCGTTTGCGCAATGAGGTCAATCAACAGTTTGCATTGAATCTGCCCGCCGCCGTGGCCTTTGATTATCCAAACGTAGCCAAACTGTCGGCGCATGTCTGGCAATTGCTTGACGACACGTCACCAGATGACCCCGAAACCCTGTCGACCGATGGTGAAAGCGATGCGGTGACAGCATTGGGCATCCACACCTTATCGGAACAGGAAGTTAATGCGGCATTGGAACGTGAGTTGATGGAGGTTGGTCATTATCATGGCTGAGATATTATCCCCTGCCCACCGCGCCCTGGCGGCCATCCGGGGCTTACGCCAGCAGAACGAGGGACTCAAAAACCGCGTTGCCGAACCGATTGCGATAGTCGGTGCGGCTTGCCGTCTCCCCGGTGGTGCAGACTCGCCGGAAGCCTACTGGGCGATGCTCTGCAGCGGCACCGACGCTGTGAGCGAAATCCCCACAGATCGTTGGGATCAAAACCGATATTACCATCCCGACCCCTCAATACCGGGGAAAATGTATGCCCGACACGGCGGTTTCCTCGACTCGGTGGCCCATTTCGACAACACACTTTTTGGCGTCTCTGATGAGGAAGCCGCCGACATGGATCCCCAGCAGCGGATCCTCCTGGAACTGTGCTGGGAGGCGTTGGAGCGCGCCGGCATTGCGCCGCGCACCGAGCAGAGTGACAGCGACCTCACGGGTGTATTCGTCGGCCTCGCTACCCACGACTACTCGCGAGCCCATATCGATTCAGGCGATGCCGAACGCATTGGTCGCAATGCCTTTACCGGTGCGGCCTTCAGTATTGCCAGTGGCCGTATCGCTTATCTGCTGGGGTTTCAGGGCCCTGCGATGACCGTGGATACCGCGTGTTCATCCTCACTCGTTTCGGTCCATCTGGCCTGTCAAAGTTTACGCAACGGCGAATGTAATACGGCCCTTGCCGGGGGCATGAATGTGTTGGCTGATCCGCACCGCTTTGTTTACTTTTGCAAAACCGCGGCTCTGTCCCCTTCCGGTCGCTGCCGTGTATTCGATGCAGAAGCCGATGGATATGTGCGCGCCGAGGGTGGCGGTATTGTGGTATTGAAACGACTTTCCGATGCGCTGGCCGATGGCGATAATATTCTCGCGCTCATCCACGGATCGGGGGTCAATCACGACGGCCGCAGCAACGGTCTCACCGCGCCTAATGGCGTGTCCCAAAAGCGGTTGATTCGGCGCGTTCTCGATCAGGCGTCTATTTCTTCGGGGGAATTAGGCTACGTCGAATGTCATGGGACAGGCACACCGCTGGGTGACCCGATCGAGGTGAACGCGCTCGGTGAGATTCTCGCCGAAGGGCGCCGGCCATCATCGCCGAACTGCTACCTGGGTGCCAGCAAAACCAATTTCGGTCACTTGGAAGCCGCCGCCGGTGTGGCGGGTCTGATAAAAACTGCAATGGTGGTAAAGCATGCCAGGATTCCGCCCAACCTGCACCTGCAATCTCGCAATCCGTACATAGACTGGGATGCGTTGCCTGTGGCGTTACCGCGGGACAATACCCCTTGGCCGGGTGAACGGGAAGGGAAACGCTATGCGGCGGTCAGCGCATTTGGTTTCGGTGGTACCAATGCTCATGTAATAGTCGGCTCCCCACCGACGCCGCCGGAGACAAGCGCGCCAACAATTCGGGTGCCGGGGCTTATCCTGTTGTCTGCTATGGATAAGGAGCGTCTGCAAGTGCACGCTGAGCGGCTTATGGTTTATCTGGACAGCGCGGACGTCACTTTTACCGAGGGCGACATTTACGACCGTTTGGCCTATACCACGCAGCGGGGCAGGACGGCTCTGGCCATGAGACTGGCAATCGTCGCTAGCAATGTGGAGCAACTCCGAGATGCGTTGCGAGCCTACCTGGCCGGGGACGATCACGGCGCGCTATATAGTGGCCGGGTTGATGGAGGGGGCGATGACGCGCGCCTGGTCGGCGGCGATCACGAACCGCCGTCGGAGACAACGCTGGCAGCACAATGGGTGCGCGGGGGCAATATCGACTGGAGCGCTATCTATGGCGATGGGGAGCGTCCACCCAAGTTATTGTTACCCACGTATCCCTTCGCCCGCCGGTACTTTTGGACGTCCCTGCCGGAATGCGACAACCCGCTAAAATCGCAGCGCCGCGCAGAGGATGGGTTTACAGCCCCGGCCCCGGCGCCAGAACCACACACTGAAGCAAAGACGGGCGATTGCCGGAGCCGGTTAATTACGTGTTTTGCACACCGCCTGGACCAGCCCTTCGACACTGTAGCGGCATCAACCGGGCCGGCGGCGTTACATATCGATTCGATACGCCTGGTACAGCTTCGTTATGAAATTGAGCAGGTATTCGGTGTACCCGTGTCGATGCAACTTCTGGCCGCGAATATGACTTGGGACGAACTGGCGCGAGCGGTTGGCATGCAACCGGCGCAAGCGGCGACGGAACATGACAACGCAACCGAGGCCAACGGCGGCGACGACAGTCAACCATTTGCGCTGACGGATCTGCAAGAGGCGTATCTGTTGGGGCGTGACCTCAGTGGTCCGGCGCACCGGGTGGGGTGCCATTTATACGTGGAGTTGGAAGCCCGGCACCTCGATATCGAGCGCCTTAATGCCGCCTGGAACCGATTGGTGTCACATCACCCGATGTTGCGGGCGGCAATGACGGCTGATGGACGACAGCGAATCGAACCTTACCAACCCTACGACATTGTCATACACGACATGCGCGATACAGAGCCCGCGCGTTTGGCCCGACATATCCGGGGCACGCGCGACGCCTTGTCACACCGGGTATACGGTATGGACGATTGGCCGCTGTATGCGATTCACGTGACGGTTCAACCGGAAGCGGGCTACAGGATTCACTTCAGCATTGACGAGCTGATTGTCGACGGTGCCAGCGTCAGTTTGTTATTGCGCCAATGGCAAACCCTTTATCGGCAACCCGACACTGATTTGCCGGAAAGTCGCTATCGCTTCATTGACCACGTCCACGATCAAACACAACGGCGTAACTCCGCAAAAGGCCGGGACGACCTGGAATACTGGCTGAATAAGTGCTGCTCCCTGCCACCGGCAGCTGCGTTGCCGAAACCCGACGACGCATCGGCCGCTACCGCGGCGCGCCGACGCTTGAAGGCAAGTCTGGCGCCCGATGAATGGTCTAACCTGCAGCGTCGGGCACGTTCACTGGATGTGTCACCAACCGTCTTGTTATTGACGTTATTTTGCGAAACCCTGGGCGCGAGGCTGGATCAGAACAGCGCTTTTACGCTGGTCTTGACCTTGTTCAACCGGCTGTCTGCGCAAGCTGACGCGGAGTCATTGGTCGGTCCATTTGCCACCAGTGGGTTATTCATCGACACTGCAGCAGCAACATCGCTGGAAGACCGCTGTCGTCAAGTTCAGCAACAACTGTGGGACGATCTGGATCACGGCGCGGTGGGCGGTGTGACCGTCCTGCGTGAATTGCGCCGAACCGGGCAAGTGCCTTCCAACCTTGTTTTGCCGGTGGTTTTCACCAGTATGATCGACAATTTTCAGTCCACCGACTTCAATGAAAATTGGAGCACCGACTGGGTTTACGCCGTTACCCAAACGCCACAAGTGTCACTGGATCATCAGGCATCAGTGCGTTATGGTGCTTTACACCTGAGCTGGGATATCGCCATCGGTGTGGTCGACGAAGCGCAAATGCGCACGCTTTTCAATGCTTATCACAGTGCGCTGGCAACGTTGGCCAATGACAACGATGCCGGGCTTGACGACATTCGCAAAGGCCTGGCCGCATCGCTCGCCGGACCCGGTGAGGAACCCACCGGAAGCTACCCGCTGACCGATTTGCAATCCGCCTATCTGTTCGCTCGATTACTCGGCGATGACAACGCCGGTTGCGTGGTTTATCAGGAATTCCGCTTAGGGTCATTGGATGTTTCCGCGCTTGAAAACGCCTGGAACCAACTTATTCAGCACCATCCCCTGTTGCGTGCTCGGATTTCCGGTGAGGGTTTTCTCGTTTTACAGCGGGATGCGCCACCTTACTCGATAACGGTGGAAGATCATCGCTCAGGTAATGAGGCAAGTGCTTTGGAGTCTATTCGTGCGTCGATGGTCAATCGCGCCTTCCCTCCAGGCGAGTGGCCACTGTTTGAAGTGCGCGTTTCCCGTTGCCAACAATACTGGCGTATCCATCTCGCTGTAGACATGTTGATCGCCGATGCACCGAGCATATATCAGCTTTATCGGGATCTGCTGGCAATTTATTATGGTCAGCCTATCGACCGTCCCCGGCAGTACTACGCTCACTTTCTGGAACATGTCGCGCACACACCCGACCGCTCGGCCTTGTCAGTTGCGGATGACTACTGGAATCAACGCTTCATGGCATTGCCCCCGGGACCAATGCTGGAAGTACCGGCAAAGGCGAACCGCCAACGTCATGAAAAGGCGTTCGAAGACCTTGCGGGGTTACAGCGCTACGCGCGCAACCATAAACTGGCCCTTCAGGACATATTGTTTACCGCTTACATGGAAGTGCTGGAGAAGTGGGTCGCAGGTCCCCTTAGCATTGTTGTTGTCGATTTTAATCGGCCCTCATCGCCGGTCGGGTTTGATGGTTGCGTCGGTGACTTCACTTGGCTTTCATGGATCGGCTCAAGCGATGCGGCAATGCCCGGTTTCGCGGAGCGAACCCGCGCTTTCGCACGCCAACTTGAGGAAGACCGGCGCTGTTGCTACCCGCTCAGTGGTCTAAGAACGCTGCGCAAACACAGCGCCAGGCATGGACGGCATCTTGCTTTTCCGGTGGTTTTCAGTCGACTGCTTAACCACGGCGCGGTGCCGCTACCGGACGGCGTGCAATGGGATTACGGCCTGTCGCGAACGCCACAGGTTTGCCTGGACAACGTTAGTGTGGAACGAAACGGTGCTCTCCACATCCATTGGGACGCTGTGGAAGACGCATTCGCACCCGGTGTTGTCGATCGATTGCTGGACGACTACATCGTACGCTTAGGTCAGCTAATTGCAACGCATAACGCTGACATCCCTGTAGGCTTACAAACCGGTGATGCTCAAGTCGCAGTGGCCAGTCGACGCTGATGCCGCGAACTTACATGACTTAATAAAACCAAAGTCCGCCACTGTGTTTAGTACAAGAGAATTTAGAGGACCCATTGACATGACGGTGCAAGAACCGATACCCCAAGCGGATACAGCTACCCGCTCAACAGCCATCGATATTAAAGGCCTGCGGAAATCCTACACAGGTCCCGAAGGTGCGCAAACCGTGTTGGACAATCTGGACTTGCACGTGGGGGTGGGTGAAATCGTGGCTATTCTCGGTGTATCCGGTACCGGCAAATCCACCTTACTTAACATACTGGGTGGTATTGATCGCGCCGACGGCGGCAAGATTCAGGTCAATGGCGAGTCAATCGATTCATTGAACACGGATGAGTTGACCCATTATCGCGCGAAAAGTGTCGGTTTTATTTTTCAGTTTTACAATCTCATTTCCGGTCTTACCGCGTTTGAAAATGTTTTAACGGCCTTGCAGGCCTTTCGCCGCACGAATGCAAAAGATGAAAAGTGGTGCCGCGAAGTCTTGAAATCGGTGGGACTCGCTGAAAAAGCGGATAAATTTCCCGGCCAGCTTTCCGGCGGTGAACAACAACGCGTGGCTATTGCTCGCGCTTTAGTGAAGTCCAGCCCGTTGGTATTGGCAGATGAACCCACCGGTAATCTTGATCCCAGAACCGCGCGCCGAGTTATGGAACTGCTGACCGATCAGATTCGGGAATCCCGAGCCTCAATGGTCATGGTCACGCACGACCGGAATATGACCCGCTATACTGACCGAGCTTACGAGGTTCGGGACGGTCGGCTTGTCGAACTTCAAAATTAACAACAGATGAACAACAGATGAACAACAGGTGGGGAGTTCAATGCGTGGATCTCTGACGTTGACATGGGCGCATCGCCAGGCTTGGGGAATGCGTTATCGGCTGTTGGGTATAGCAGCGATATTGGGTATGGCCGCCGGTATTTTTATCGGCGTTTATTCGTGTATCGACAGCCTTTACACTACCCGCGACAGCTTCCACGCTCAATTGAACGTGGCGGATCTCGACGTGGGATTCGTTCCGTCGGATGAGACCAACGTCCCGAATATCAGTGATATACCTGGGGTTGCGCAATGGAGTACGCGGCTGGTATCACCCGGGCAACTGACACTGGGCGATGGCAGTCGGCATGCCGCCAGCGTCATTACCCGGCATCTCGGGCGATCCGGTGAGATGGATCAATTGCGTATATTGGCGGGCGGTGCGTTGGACCAGACTGACCCTAATGCGGTGTTGATCGAACGCAGCTTCGCCAGGCATTTCGGTTTGGCGCCGGGAGATACCCTGAACCTGAGCATGGGCAATGCCCGGTATAGTCTTAGGGTTGCCGGTATCGCGTTAAGTCCGGAATACTTGCTTGCGCCCTCGAGTCCCAATTATTTCGTGCCATTAAAAGGCGCCGTAGCCGTTGTTTTTGCGCCCCACCGATTAATCGCTGATCGGCTGAATTTTTCTCTGGTAAACAGCGTTCGTATCGACTATGCCGATGGTGCAAACGGGGAGCAGGTTATGCAACGAGTGCGCGAACGCCTCTCCAAGCGGCTTCAAATTGACGCGGTCACGCCGTTGGCGCAACAGTTTAGCAACCTATTCCTTAAAGTCGATCTGGACGCATTTGCTATTTTCGTGCCGGCCATCATCATTGTTTTCACGCTGGCGACGATTGTTGTGGGGCTGTTTCTCATTGCCCGATGGGTAGCGGCGCAACGCTCGACGCTGGGGGTGTATATGGCGCTGGGATATCGCAAACAACGTCTTATTATGGCGCAGTGCTATCCCATGTTGGCGATTGCCGCCGGCGCGACGGTTATGGCGTTGCCGGTGGCTTACCTCACTCTGTTTGATTTCGGCCTGATCTACGCTGATGCGTTGGGGCTGCCCAATCCGATACTGCATTTGCGGTGGGGCTTTATAGCCCAGGGCTTGCTGGGCATTTTGCTGTGTACCTTTATTATGGTGGCCTGGCCGCTGGTCCGTGTCTTGCGGTTAACACCTCAGGAAGCGGTGCGGGGCGAAGCACCCGCCGCCACAAACAATAACGGTGGCGGCGGGCTTGGGACGCGGGTGTTGGGTGGCCTGCGCCATCATATCACCGTATTCTATCCGTTGCGGAGCTTGCTGCGCGGGCGCGTTGTGAGCGTTTTAACCATGATTTCAATTGCTCTGGCGCTCGCCGTATCCCTGTCTTACCTGGTGGTGGGGGATTCTTATATGTACACCATTGATCAGGGGTTTAAGCGCGATAATTGGAATGTTTCCGTCGGCTTTATGGTGCCTGTGTGGAACGACGAGCTTTCCCCCTACGCCGACAGGGCAGACATTGAACGCGCGGAAGGGTACTTGCGAGGCAGTGTTCGTCTGCTCGGCGAGAGAGTGCGTGAACCGGCGCTGTTGACAGGCATCACCGCTGGAGAGTCGCTGCGTCAACCGAATATTGTCGAGGGTAGGGGCCTGGGAAGCAAAGACCAAAACGCCCTGGTAGTGGAATACAACCTGGCCAAGCGCCTGAAGGTTTCACCCGGTGATAGGGTGACGATAGAACGCGATGATAAGCAATTTTCCGCACAGGTCGTGGGCGTATTTTCGGGCACCACACCGGGCGCTATTTATGCGCCTATCGGCACCGTCCAGCAATGGCTGGATATGGAGGATCAGGTGACGGGCGTCCTGCTCAAGACAAGTGGCGACCCGAGCGCAGTCGCGCAAAAAATACGCGGCATGAAACGCGTCGCCAGTGTTACCGCCAAGAATGAACTCACGCGGAAGGTATTGGACCTTACATCCCAAATACTTTCCATGATCTACGTTACCACGGCCTTTAGCGTTGTGGTCGCCGTTATTATTCTTGTGGCAAGTACGTCTTTCACTGTGATGGAACGCCTGCAGGAATACGGTGTTCTTCGGGTGCTGGGTTTTTCTGATCCGTCCGTGCGACGCATGCTTGTGACTGAAGTGTTGGTGTTGGCAGGCGCCGGCATTGTGTTGTCACTTCCCGTCGGATTCCTGCTAGCCCGCTTTTTAAACAGTCGCGTGAGCGAAGCTTGGTTCATGGTGATGATGGATTTCAGTTGGGTCAGCTTTGCTATTGCCTGGTTGCCAGCGTTAGCCGCACTTCCTCTGGCCGCCATTCCATCGGTTCGCACTGTATTGACCCGTCCGATGCTGGAATTACTCAAACAACGGAGGCTAGGATGAAACAACCGCTATTATTTGTGATTTTATTAACCGTCGTCGCCCACGGTTATACGGCTGAGAAAATGCCGGTCGAAGATGCCAAAACGCTGATGCAGCATTCGGACCAACAGCTTAAAAGTAAAACGGAAATTATTCACTATACGATGGATATCATTTCGGCCGATGGTAAGGTCGAGCAAACCAGAAAATTTGTGACTTACTCCAATCGCAACGAGACCGAAGAGCGTACCCTGCAAAAATTCGAAAGTCCGCCGGTGTATGAAGGAACTGGTCTACTGATCGTTGATGATAATATAGGACAAAACGATATCTGGCTGTATTTACCATCCTCCCGTCGAATCCGGCGCATCGCCGGGCAGGAAAAAAGCAACCAGTACATGGGAACAGAATACACCTATGAAGATTTCGAGGACTACCAGATTTCCGAGTACGATTTTCAGCTTGCAGGCTCCGGCTCCTGCGATGCCGTTTCCGGTGAATGCCACAAAGTTATCGCAACAGCGGCAACGAAAACCGAAAAGCAAGCGAGTGGTTATACAAAACAAATTTACTGGATAGAAAAGAAAAGCCTCTATCCTGTACGTCTTGAACTCTATGGAAAAAACGGCGAGATCGCCAAAGTGGAGACGGCCACTGGCATCCATCAGGTTTCCGGTTATTGGCGTCCTGAACAACAAGCGATGTTTAACAAACGCAATGGGCGCAGTGCAGTTTTAAAGATTACCGGTGACAAAATTAACGAACCAGTGGAAGAATTTTATGTATCCAAGCGCTTTCTGCGGCAATGAAGTACGCGCTTTTGGCACGCGGGACCCTAGGCTTTTACTGATCGCTATACTGGCTTTGACCGCCGAATTGTGTACAGCCGGCGAATGGAGCGGCAAAGCTGTGTTTCGTAGCGGCGCAGGGCTGGCGGGGCCGAATGAGAGTCATCGTGTACTCAATGACAACTTGCTCGAACTCGGCTGGGAGACTACCCGGGGATTGGGATGGAGCCTGGAAACCCGCGCCAGGCTTCGCTACGAAGATGAATTGGAACGCGACCCGTTTCGGGATTTTTCTATTCGCCAACTGGTTGTGAGCCGAGAGACCCCTGACTGGAGTATTTCCCTGGGAAAGCAGGATTTTGTCTGGGGGAAAATGGATGCTTTTCCATTGCTGGACGTGGTAAATCCGCGGGACGTTCGCGAATTTGTGCTGGATGACGAGGCGCGCTCTCGCATTCCAGTCTGGGCGGGTTCCGCGACCTACTACTGGAACAGTCAATCGTTGCAGCTGGTTGTAGTGCCGGACATGGAGACCAACCGGCTGCCCGATCCTGGTGGGCGATTTGATCTCGCTGCTACCCGTTTACCGGCCGGAGTTGAGCTTCGTATAAATACGCCCAATCAACCGGAGAACTATCCGAAAAACTGGGAGGCCGGGGTTAAGTGGACCGGTCGGGCCGGGCCTTGGGAATTGTCGTCTCTCGTGTATCATGGTTGGTCAAACCAACCCGTCTATTTTACGGAAGTGACCGGGCCGACAACGCTGTCAGTGAGTCCAACGTCAGTTCGTCAAACGCTAATAGGTGTAAGCGGGGACGTTCCTTACGGCTCAGTGGTTTGGCGATTTGAAGCGCTGCATACACAGGATGGCTATCGCTCATTTACCGACAACGCCGGTTTACCGGAACAGCGCAAGCAATCCGAAACCCATGTTGCGTTCGGCATGGATTGGACACCGCAAAACATGTTGGCCGGCTGGCAGGTTTTTCAGTTCGAAAACGAAGGGGAAGCCGCCAATCTGGCAACACCCAGTGGTAGTTATGCAAGCGCAGTGCTGGAAAAGTACTGGTTGCAACGCCAGCTAAAATTACGTGTATTCGGCATGTCCGCTTTGAAGAAAAACGACTACTTGCTTACTACCGAGTTGCATTATCAGTTCCGGGGGCGCTATGAATTCACCATAGCGGGAGACTGGATGGGTGGAAATTCAAATGGATTTTTTGGGCAGTTTGACGATCGTGATCGTTTAACAGTAAGTATCCCGCCTGGCGCCGTTGCGAAAACTTGACGTAGGCCCACTATGCCGGCGTTTTCGCAACGACACCAGACGGGCGCCTCGAAACCGAAAACCGGAAGTTATTTCGTGCACGTCCCTAACGGTTTTATTTGGCAGAATTCGGTTTCCAGCGTAGTCTTGTTAAAGACATTGGATTGCAACATTGGGCTCTCGAATATGACGAATCACAGTGCTGAGCTGCCGCCGCCGAAGGTTATTCTGTTTGACTGGCACGGAACCCTGGTCGATACCCTGGATGCTATGTACCAGACGATGGAGGAAATGCTGCCCCAGTTGGAAGAGCTGGACTTGGTGCGACGCCTGGTACCCGAAACTCACTGCAAGACAGCGAACGACGCCAAACTGGTGCGTTATATCCGTATTTTCAGGCGCCTGCACCCAAGAATACTGGCGGAAAGACGGGTGTCGCGGACGGAGATTTTCAACGCCATCTTTGCCACCGACACCGAGGCCAGGCGCATTGCACACCGGGCCTATAACCAATGTTATAGAAGCCATTACGGTGACGTTAAGCCGTTTCAGGACGGTATCTACGATTATCTACTGGCCCTGCATCAACTGGGTATCAAGCTGGGCGTGGCCACCAACCGCAGCCGCGAATTTCTCGACTGCGAATTGCAGCGGGTGGACGCAGGCCGTTGGTCTGGTCTGCTGGATGTCACCGTATGCGCCGACGATGTGACTCACTACAAACCGGATCCCGATGTCATTTATCAAGCACTGCGATCTTTGCAGATACCCGCAACGCCGTTTGTGTGGTACGTAGGGGACAGCCACACGGATATGCTGACCGCCTACAATGCCGGCGTAAGCCCTGTGTTTTTCAACGGTGCCCATTGGGAGGAGCGCTGGATAGACCGCATTATTGCCGATCGCGAACACAATCCCGAAGCGCCCCTGGCGGTGGTGGAGTGCTTTGACCAGCTATTCGACCTGTTACAGGGTATGGAAACCCGTGGCATAAGCCGTTTCCCCGTCAATATCGAGTCAGTTCGCCCTCCCGCCTTCCCCCCCAGAAAGCCCCCGCCACGGCGTATCGAACCGGACTGGCATCCGTCCCTGGCGAGCCTGACCGCACCCAAACTGATCCTGTTTGACTGGCACGCTACCCTGGTGGACACCCTGGATGCAATGTATCACGCGGTGGACGATATGCTGCCCGAAATCGAGACTCTGGGTTTGATCCAGCGCTTGATTCCCCCGGAAAAAAGTAAATCGCCCGAGGACGCCAGGCTGGTAAAATATGTGCGCAACTACCGCCGCCTTCACCCCAAAGTCAAGGTCGACCGCAAGATATCCCGCACCGATATTTTTGAAGTACTGTTCGGCGATGATGAAGCGGCCAAACGAATTGCGCACCGGGCGTTTAACCACCACTACCGAAAGCACTATGGTACTGTGCTGCCGTTTGAGCCGCAGGTTCGCAACGTTCTGCTTGGCCTGCGGGAATTGGGAATGAGCCTGGGTGTAATCACTAATCGCGACCGCGAGTTTTTCGAGCATGAACTGGCGGCGGCGGAAGGTGGCGGCTGGTTGCAATTGTTCGATACTGAGATTTGTGGCGATGATACCCCACAGCGCAAACCCCACCCGGATCAACTCTATAAAGCCATGGAGAATCTCAACTTCGAAGTCGGTGCCGACGTTTGGTACGTAGGCGACAGTACCACGGATACCATCGCCGCCAAAACAGCAGGTGTTACCAGCGTGTTTTTCAATGGTGCCCAATGGGATCTGTCATGGCTGCAAAAAATATTTCCGGGCAACCGGCGTTATCCCCATAAGCCGGATGTAGTGGTCAATGATTTCTCGGAATTCTGGGCGTTGGTTCTGGCTTGCAGTAATAAATAAACAGTATTTTGTTTTGGGTATACCCAAAGCATTTGAGATTTAGGTGTGCAGAGTGCGTCAATTTTTGTTCCTGGCAAGGCGCGACGACGCTGCATGGCAGGCCCCATGTGAGGAGGAGCAACGCAGGCAGGGACAAAAAGGGGCGTGCTCTGTGCACCTAAATCTCAAACGCTTTGGGTATATTTCAAGTGCAGGGCTAGGGGCCGTCAGCCGATTGCTTACCCATTTTGCTGACTATGCCAACGGCTTCCACGAGATGCTCGATATCCTGCAATGTGTTATAAACATGAACGGAAGCGCGAACCGTTTCAGGAATACCACATGCCTCATGTAGCGGTTGCGCACAGTGATAACCGGAGCGTACCATGATATTAAAGCGATTGCTGAGAATTCTCGCAACGCCATTTGCCGGCGTACCTTCCACCGAAAAGGAAATAATACTTGACTGGTCCTTGTCTTGTGCACCATGCAAGGTCACACCGGGAGTCGCAGAGAGCTTCTCTCGCGCATACTGTGTGAGAGTATTGCAGTGCTGATGAATCGCTTCCAAACCAATCTCTTCAATAAAATCACAAGCAGCGACGAGACCGACAACTGCCTCCACATTGGGAGAGCCCGCTTCCAGATTCCATGGGTAGGGCCGCAACTCAAAATCCGCTTCGTGGACAGCATGTACCATGGAACCACCATAAATTAACGGCTCCAGGTCGTTGGCAATACCCTCTTTTCGATAAAGCACGCCCAAGCCGTTAGGACCAAACATCTTATGCCCGCTAAAACAGGCATAATCGCAATCCAGATCCTGCATATCAACGACTTCGTGGCCAACACTTTGTGAAACATCCAATATGACTCTGGCCCCCACGGAGTGTGCGGCTTGCGTCAGTTCATGGACGGGATGACGTACCCCTAATGCGTTGCTAATGGTACTGAGTGCTAATATCTTCGGCTTATATTTTGCAATAGCCGCTTTTGATGCATCTACATCCATTCGACCTTCAGTGCTTACCGGTAGTACCATTACCTCGCCTTGCCGCCAAGGCAATAAATTGGAGTGATGTTCTGATAACGGATGCATCACTAAACCGGACTTGAGTTCACTGGCAGCCACAACATTCAAGGCCTGGGTGGCATTGTGCATAAATGCAATTTCACGACTATCGGCATTGATAAAATGTGCGATTCTGTCACGTGATGTTTCAAAGGCCTCGGTAGCTTCCTCACTTAAGATGTGGACCGCCCGACTGATGCCAGCCGAATACTGAGTATAAAACTTCACGACCGCGTCAATGACCGATTGCGGCCGAATAGAGGTAGCTGCAGAGTCCAGATAAATAATCGGTTTTCCATGCACCTCTCGCTTTAAAAGAGGAAAATATTTCGAACAATTGTCTAGGTTGACTTCCATACTATGTCCCCAAAATAAACTATCTGTGTTTCACCCAACTATATTTAGCGCCACTGTATTTAGCGCCACTATATTTAGCGCAGTTATTGTCCACCCAACTAAACCCAAAGCGTTTGAGGTATAGGTGTGCGGCGACGAGGTTGCATGGCGGGCCCCATGTGGGGGCGCTGGCGCTTTGGGTATATGATCCACACAACCGCGATTAACGCAAGCAGCGACTAAATACTATGCAATTAAATACTATGCAATTAAACACTATGCAATTAAACACTATGCAATTTGTACGGCAATGTCTGCGGTTTGCAATGGCTATCGCTATTGCCGCCGTTTTTGTCGTCACTGATTTGTTGGTGGAAACGATCATAGGATTTGCTGATAACCAGCTTGTACTTACCTGAACCTTCCGGGGGGATTCTGCGGACTTTGCGCAAACTAACCTCTACCGATGTTTCCAGAAATTCACTGAATTCCCGGGACAGCCGTTTTTCCAATAGCTGTACATCAAGCGTCTCTGCAATGGCTGCAGACGGCACATATTCCACAGTAAACTTCCTGTCGCTACGTTGCACAAGTTTGACAAAACTGAATTCCGGTCGCGCCAGGAAGAAATCAATCGTTTCAGATGGCGTGAAGGCTTTACCCTCTGGAGTTACAATAATTTCATCCAATCGCCCTTCAACCTGAAACAGTAAACCATTGTAGCCACAAGAGCACTGGTTACCCACGGCACGCCCCACATCGCCTACCCGGTAGCGAATAAGTGGTGAGACTCGATTGCGCAGGTCTGTAACATAAATTTCACCCAGTTCTCCCGGTGCCACAGGTTTGCCGTAGCGGAGAAACTCAACATACTGAATCTCCGCGATAAGATGTTGATTGGTATTGTCTTTACAGTCGTAGGCAATGGTGCCCAGTTCGGCGGTCCCATAGTTTTGCCGCACTTTCGCTTTAAATGCCCGCTCAATCGTTTTAGCCATAAACGGCGTAATCAAGCCGCCCGACGGTCTCACATACTGCGCATATTGTTGTGTTGAATCTTCGGGAACTGATTTGGCAATAATAAAAACGTTCATAGGCAGCGCAGTAATCTCTGTTGGTTTCCACGCTACTATGTCCCGCCGATAACCTGCAAGTATATCGTCCTTGACGGCTGTTCCGTCCACCCCAAGTTTTTTTCTCCTTTAGGTCGGCTTTGCGCAAGTCTTTCAGCTTATCGCTGAGTTTATCTTCACGGCCGTGAGTATCTATGCCACAACGCTCATAGCACGCGTCGGCAGGAATTGTAATTCGGCGTTTATTTCCTAACAAAGGTTGGCTGAAAAACAGATGGTTGTAATCGGCGGCACGATCCCAATCTCTGCGATACTCGTCTTGAAAAATCATTACCCTGTCGGATGTGCCTGAGGTAGCCACTTGATAGATCGATCGCCAGTCTTTACCGTCGGCCACAATACTGTCCGGGAAATTTCGCTTAATGTCGTCCTTTGAGCAAGTAGGGAATTTTAAAAATTCCTCAAGTGTCGAGAGATGCAGTGCATACGCGTCAAGGGGTTCATACTTCTCTCTATAAAGGGGGATAGTTTGAGACGCCGCGATCAACTCATTAAGCAGTGTAAGTTGTCTTTTATGAAGCTGCGCAGAAGTGGATTTTCTGGAGCGGATGATTTTCCATATGTTACCCGGAATATGTAAAGCCATTGTCACCCTCCTAGTATGCTTTTATATTCTTTACATTTCAAAGATGACGAGTATTGTATCAATCTATGACTGGATGGTTTGTGATTGCTTAACTACTTTGCGGGAGTGCTAGTGCTAATTTCACAAGCCTAATGCTACGCTAAAGAGTCGGAGCTGCGTCGTTGTAGAGTCCCCAGTGAGGTATTGGGTGACAAATCCTTGGCGCATTGTACCCCGCCGGTCTGCGGTACGTTGAAAGAGGCGCCACCGATGGCGCGCAAACAATGCTCATCCTCACAACGGAACTTGAAGCGACTGAGATATCCGT
>JARROD010000002.1:21209-64793 GCA_037384225.1 Exilibacterium sp. | reverse complement strand
AAAACGCCGGCATAGTGGGCCTACGTCAAGTTTTCGCAACGGCGCCAGGCGGGATGGATCGGAGGCGAAAACCGGGAGTTATTTCGTGCACGTTCCTAACCTTCCGAATTGTAGGTTAAGCACAAGTCAGCTGTTATACGTACGCTTAACTATATTCGTCTGGATGAGAGGTCTTTTAGGGAAGCAAAATATCAAGCTCAACAAGAGAGGATGCCTGCAATCATATAAAAAGGCAGAAAACAAATAATAGTTACAGTTATTAACAGTTGAAATACCAAACTAATGACCTATTATGATTAAGCCTTCCGCCCATGCGGGGGCAATCGGCATAGAAAACATAATAAATAATAGAGTTGTATTTTATAAACGCTGTACGCCTTTCCCCGCCTCGGCGGGGGATATTTATTACCCCCCCACACCGGCAATGGCAAACCGACTGTGCTTGGAAAACTGCGGCCGCAAAAACTCCATCTGGTCACCTCGTATACGCTTGTTATTGATCAGCGCCAAATACTCGGCAGCGTTGGGGCGATAAGGCAATGCAATGAGTTGCAATGAAATTTCCGTCAGTAAAGAATTTCCTTTGTGCTGATTACAACGCTTGCAAGCCGCCACCACATTTTCCCATCGGTCTTTACCTCCGCGACTGGTCGGAACAACATGGTCGCGAGACAATCCATGGGAAGTAAAATAGTGGCCGCAGTAAAGGCATTGATAGTTGTCACGAGCAAACAACGCGGCATTCGTCAGGGGCGGAGCCGTACGCATCCGGGCAAGGCGGCTACCGTTGCAGGCGATGATCGCGGGCAACTCAATTCTCGTACGCAGCCCGGTTGCCCGCGAGCGCCCACCGCAGACCTGCCGCACAATGCCACCAAGACTCCAGGCCACCAGTTCTCTGGCGTGGAGGCAGACAGCCTCTTTCCAGTGCAGCCATTCAATGGGTTGTCCAGCCAGATTAAGACGCAGGATTCGGGCTTCTATCACCGCGTCCGTCGTACTGGGGTTCACCTGGCCCGCAGCAGCCATAACGGTATCTACCATTCTCGTCTCCATTTACTAACACTATAAACAACCTTTATGTACAAATTCGGTGACAGAGGGGTTACCCGGGCGGTTGGTACAATTTGGCTGCCCATAGCAGCACATTTTCGCCACCCAGATGCGAAAAACCCCGCTTGGGCCGAGACCAAGCGGGGTTTGGAAAACCTTAGCAGTGATATTCGCGAGCTAACAAGTCCTCTCGACCACACCATGCTATACCGAACGATAGGGCCGGAATTGCCACGTGGTGGCCATTGAAGGGGTAAATGCCTAAAGCGGGCTTTATAATCAGTGCAATTGAAGGCGGCTCACCTGTTTTGATTACACCACTACCAGTGTATGACTGCTAATTCTATAATTAATTCATTAATCCGTCATTTTGTGCCGATTACTCTCAATATAACCACATAACCACGGACTGCAATATAACCATAGCCTCCAATAAAACCAGGGGCTGTCCAGCAACTTCTCAATAACCTGAGTATTGTGTCTTCGATCCGACGGCTCCGCGGAGATAGCTGGCCCAAACACGCTGTAATCCCCCCTCTGAGGCTCAGCCCAGGTTATTGGGAACTTACTCTGTATTTAAACTACTACCGCTCGCCAACTATTGCAACTTTATGAAAGCAGTAGAACGCAATAGCCGTGGCGTTTATGACTGCCACGAACGTATAAGTATTACTCGCACAGACGCCTGCCCCATATTAGTGCAGGCTCCGCATAATTGGCTACCGAAAACAAAGTGGCTTTGTTCCGCGCGGATGGATAAAAAAGACGGCGCCGAGAATAAATCGCAGGCGCCGTTTCTCAACGTAGGATAATCATTATGCCCCCGAAGGGAAGCAACCTCCCTGCCGCAATATCCATACAAGCGTTATTATCTCAAGATCTACCGGCAGGCAACAGTGGCATATATCGGTGATTGATGTAGGAAAATATACCCAACCAGGTGTGGATATTCTCCCCTGTCGAGCAATTAATCGGTGAAAAAGACCATACCTCGGACGCTGTCACAGCTCATTCATCATTATTGCTGTTTAAAATATTTCATCAGGGGCCAACTCAAAAAGATACTCGGGGTCCAGATCCAAGTCGCGCAGAATATCCTGCCCCTGCTTCTTCAGTAGTTCGACATCTTTTTTATCCAGATCATCGTCAATTCCCTGTTGAATTACGATTTCAACCCGTCGATTGCGGGCGCGATTATCAGCTGTCCCGTTATCGACCAGTGGGTGCGTGTCGGCAAATCCGGACACTTCGAAGCGGCGCTGATCGATAACACCACTGCTCATCAATTCGTGGGCCACAGACACCGCCCGCGCTGAAGACAATTCCCAGTTAGAGCGAAAACGAGCCGTTGCAATGGGCACATTATCGGTATGCCCCTGGACCTGAATCCGACCTGGTTTTTCCGCCAGCACCACGCGGATTTCATCCATTACATCCGCGTAGCTGGGAGCCAACACCGCCGATCCCGATACAAAAGATCCCTTCTCACGAATGCGGATAATAATTTTCCGGCCACGCGTTTCGATTTCGATTTCACCATTATCCACCTGTTGGTGAAGCGCTTCGTATAGTTCAAAGGCGTCCCGTCTGGTTTCTTTGATGAGTTCTTTAAGCTTCTGTTTGATGCGGGCTTTGACTCCCCCTTCCTTGGCTTCCACCCCCTGTTCGACATCATATTGTCTAGCGCAATCGAAATCGAGCGAGCTTTGCGTGACATCTTCCGTATGCTGCCAAATTTCGTTGATGGGTGTAGGTTCCGGTACAGCTGGGCTGAACTCCTGAGCAATAACGCTTGTACCCTTGGGGACCTCGAGCACTTTGAGCTTGGTCTGTACACCGAAAGCCTGCGCCATGGAGCCGGCCAAGCGTTTGAACTTCATCGCATCCATTTCAGAAAAAGACAGCAGCAGGACAAAAAAGCACATCAACAGCGACATTAAATCGGCGAAGGTACCCATCCATTGAGGCAGTCCGGGTTTGCAATCACAGGGGATTGTTTCTTCATCATCCAACATCCGGATACCTTAGCTCGCGGTTTCGCCGCCGCGTTTACCTTCCGGTAGGTAAGTGCGCAACATCGAATCAATTACCCGCGGATTTTGCCCGCCCTGAATGGCCAGCAAAGCATCGATAATCAGGTTTTTCACCAACGCCTCTTCACCGGCACGCAGCTTCAATTTATCGGCGATGGGTTCGCACATGCCATTGGCTATGACGGCACCGTACAGCGTGGTTAAAAGCGCTACAGCCATTGCCGGACCAATGGCTTTCGGGTCGTCCATATTGGCCAGCATCGCCACCAGACCGATCAGGGTACCGATCATACCCATTGCCGGGGCCACGCCCGCCAGAGCGGCAAAAATCGCCGAACCGGAATTGTGGCGCTGCTCGGCCAGACTGCGGTCTTTGGTCATCAGGGCTTTAACCACGTCCGGATCGTGGCCATCGACCAGAAGTTGAATACCTTTCTGCAGGAAATCGTTGCCCACTTCTTTGCCCTCAAGAGATAAAAGTCCACCCTTGCGCGCAGCATCTGCCAATTCGACTATTTCATCGATCAGATCCGCCGGGTCGTCGATCTTGAATACAAAACTCTTGGTCGCCACTTTGAAAGCGCCCAGGAACTGCCCCAGACCAAACTTGGCCATGACGGCAAAAACACTGCCACCCACAACAATTACCAGCGAGGGGACATTGACAAACATGCCCAAATCGCCACTCATTAACATCGTTGTAATAATTAGCCCCAGGGCCCCAATCAACCCTACGAGGGTAGCTAAATCCACAGACCTTACCTCACGAATTTATTGCACCAACAATTTTAGCTGTTTCTCACCAAAAAACACCGCAATATTCCTGTCGGATATAAGCACAAATGATAGAATCTAACTCCGATTGCTGATGCTTGTTAGTGATACTATCGGACCAAAGATCAAATTACTTAAGTCCCCAGAGGCTTCAAATTGACCCCCGCAACCCCCTCCGGTAGGGTTGGCACCTTATTGATATAGTAGAGAATGCTTATGGCAGCAAAAAAGCGAGTTGTGGATTTTGAACAATCCCTGCGCCAACTGGAAACGCTGGTCAATGATATGGAGCAGGGCGAAATGACCCTCGAAGAATCATTAAAAGCCTTCGAAACCGGCATCAAACTAACCCGCGAGTGCCAGACCCGCCTTACCGAAGCCGAACAAAAAGTGCAGTTGCTTATCGAGGAACAGGGGGAGCTGCGTGCAGTTTCGTTTACCGGCGATGATACTACCGGGGACAATACCGAAACTCCATGAGCCAGGCATTTCAAGCATTTTTACTGAATTGTCGGCAACGTGTCGATGCCACCCTGGAATGTCTACTGCCCAAGGCTTCGGACTCTGCGCCTCAGGCCCACAAGTTGGAGCAGGCTATGCGATACAGCGTGTTCAACGGAGGCAAACGCGTGCGCCCGGTGCTGGTATACGCCAGTGCAGTCGCCGTTTCAGAATCCAATGAGGCGGGCGAGACAGCGCCTGAAGGTCTAACAACGGATATCGATAAAATAGCCTGTGCGCTAGAATGCATACACGCCTACAGCCTGGTTCACGACGACCTGCCGGCAATGGATAACGACGACCTGCGCCGCGGCAAACCCACTTGCCATATCGCCTTTGATGAAGCGACCGCGATTCTCGCCGGCGACGCACTGCAAACCCTGGCTTTTGAGCAGCTCACCGGTCTGCAAAGCGTCAGCGCGCGCACATCCCTGACTTTGATCAGAGAACTGGCGCGGGCTGCTGGCGCGACCGGTATGGTAGCGGGCCAGGCTATCGATCTGGCGGCGGTCAACCGGGCGCTGACAACGCGGGATCTCGAAACCATGCACAATCACAAGACCGGCGCCCTGATTCGCGCCAGTGTCGCCATGGGAGCGCTGGCAGCTGGTGCCAATGCCGCTCAACTACGCGCCCTCGACCACTATGCCTGCGCTATAGGACTGGCTTTTCAGGTGCAGGACGATATTCTCGACATCACCGCCGATACCACCACCCTCGGCAAACGCCAGGGGGCGGACAAAGCCCTCAACAAACCCACTTACGTATCGCTGCTGGGGCTTGAGCAAGCCAGACACAAGGCCCTGACACTACACCGGGAAGCGCTGCAAGCGTTGAGTAATTTCAGCACCAACGCTGATTTTCTGCGCCAGCTGTCCAGGTTCATTGTGGAGCGAAAACACTGATAGACTCTGGCATTAAAGACCCCTGCCACAGGATTCGATGATAAGCGCCTTTGCAAGCAGGCAAGAGCACAATACAATGGCGGCTTTGGTGGAAGCCCAAAGCTATTCCTTGACATGCTTGAAGGTGCTTTAAAAAACCACGGCGTTTTTAAAAAGGACATTATCTAATCGCGATGTTTAACCCTAATGTTTAACGAAATCCCTTTGACACGCCCGTCCACCCCTTTGCTCGACAGCATCGCCAGCCCAGTGGATCTGCGCAGTCTGAATGAAAAACAGTTACCCGAGTTGGCGCGGGAGCTGCGCGAATACCTATTGTTCACTGTCGGTCAAAGTGGTGGCCATTTTGGCGCCGGACTCGGCGTCGTAGAGCTAACCATCGCTTTGCATTATATCTATGACACGCCTAAAGACCGCCTGGTCTGGGATGTCGGGCACCAGACCTATCCCCATAAAATCCTCACCGGCCGCCGTGAGCGGATGTTGAGCATGCGCCAATTAGGTGGCTTGGCGGGCTTTCCCAAACGCTCAGAAAGCCCCTATGACACCTTTGGCGTCGGCCATTCCAGCACCTCTATCAGCGCCGCGCTGGGGATGGCGCTGGCCCATGAGCGCGCCGGGACAGACAATAAGTCAGTGGCCATTATCGGCGACGGCGCCATGACCGCCGGCATGGCTTTCGAGGCGCTCAACCACGCCGCCCATGCGGAAGCCGATATGCTGGTCGTGCTCAATGACAACAATATGTCCATCTCCCGCAATGTTGGCGGACTGGCCAACTACTTTTCCAAGATCTGGGCCAGTAAATTTTACAATTCGCTGCGCGAAGGCAGTAAACGTGTGCTGACTAAAATACCCCAGGCCTGGGAGATTGCCCGCAAAACCGAAGAGCATATGAAAGGCATGGTCTCGCCCGGCACCCTGTTCGAGGAACTGGGATTTAACTATGTGGGCGCCATTGACGGCCACGATCTGGGGCGCCTGGTTCACGATTTGCGCAATCTACGAGAAATCAAGGGCCCGAAACTACTGCACATCATCACTTGCAAAGGCAAGGGTTTTAAGCCCGCCGAAGCTGATCCTGTGGGCTACCACGCGCTCAATAAAATCGAGCCGGCCTCCAAAAAGGTGCAGGTAGCGGTGGGTAAGAACCAAAAAACGGCGGAAAAGCCCAAAAAAGTCAAATACCAAAAAATATTCGGCGACTGGCTCTGCGACCAGGCGGCGGCGGATCCACGCCTGATCGGAATCACCCCGGCCATGTGTGAAGGCTCCGGCATGGTGAATTTCGCCGAGCGCTTCGCCGAGCGCTTCCACGATGTGGCTATCGCCGAACAACATGCCGTTACACTGGCGGCCGGATTGGCCTGCGAGGGCCAGAAACCCGTGGTGGCCATATACTCCACCTTTCTGCAGCGCGCCTATGATCAATTGATACACGATGTCTGTATCCAGAATCTGGACGTTACCTTTGGCATCGACCGCGCCGGGCTGGTGGGGGAAGACGGTCCCACCCACGCCGGCAGTTTTGATCTCACCTATCTGCGCTGCGTACCCAATCTAGTGATTGCCGCCCCCAGCGACGAAAACAACTGCCGACAGTTGCTCTGCACCGCCTACCAGCACCGCGGTCCGGCCGCCGTGCGCTACCCCCGGGGCACCGGACCCGGTGTGGCAGTGAAAAAATCGCTGCGCTCACTGCCTATCGGCAAGGGCAGCATCGAGCGCGCAGGAAAAAGCATTGCCATTCTCAACTTTGGCACCCTGTTGACTACCGCAATGCAGGTGGCGGAACGCCTCAATGCCAGCGTCTGTGACATGTTATGGATTAAACCCCTCGACGAAGACCTGCTGGCGCAGATTGCCGCCGAACACGATCTACTGGTGACACTGGAGGAAAACAGTGTGCACGGCGGCGCCGGAGCCGCGGTGAACGAATATCTGGCCGGTATCGGTGTGGTGATGCCGGTTCTGAACCTGGGGTTGCCGGACCGCTATATCGAACACGGCAAACGCGAACAGCTATTGGCGTCGATAGGTCTCGATGCCGACGGGATCGAAAGGGCGATAGAGCAACGCCTGAAGCTCCTGGGGGGCAGAAAAAGCGCGGTTGTTTAAGCCCTCCGTTACCTGTGAGCCACTCAACCGGTCACTCCTCGTCCGGATGGTCGAACAAATGCCCCAGTTTGCCTTTTTTGGTAGCGAGGTACTTGGCGTTGTGAGGGTTGCGTCCCGTCTGGTGCGGCAACCGTTCAGCGACCGTCACACCCAGCGCTTCCAGCGCCAGCACCTTGCGCGGGTTATTGGTCATCAACCTGAGCGAGTTGATATCAAAATAGTCCAGCATGGACTTTAAAATACTGTAGTCGCGCATATCGGCACCAAACCCCAGCTGTTCATTGGCTTCGACGGTATCGGCCCCCTTGTCTTGCAGGTGGTAGGCTTTTATCTTGTTCAATAAACCGATGCCGCGTCCTTCCTGGCGCAGATAAAAAATCGCTCCGCGCCCCTCCATGGCGATACGGTACATTGCAGTCTGCAGTTGCGAACCGCAGTCGCAGCGCAGGCTGAACAGAGCGTCACCGGTCAGGCACTCCGAATGCACCCGCGTCAGCACCGATTCGCCATCGCGAATGTCACCCATGGTCAAAACCAGGTGTTCTTTTTCTGCTTCGGTATCTTCAAAACCATGCATTTCAAAAATGCCCCAGGGGGTGGGGAGTTTGGAAGATTCAACATAGCGAACCGTCACAAAATTACCTCTTCATCGTGTTGCAATGGCCCGTAAACGATGGACTTCAAGGCTCGCCATTAGCCAATTGGAGTCGGACAACGTGCGGGTAGCAACTCATTTCAGTATTACCATTCAGGCTTGGCAGGGTCGTGCTCGGCCCTTATCAGTACCTGGATTCCAAAACCAAGACACCGTTTTCCCGGTTCAATTCGACCCGGGATAAATAACTGTTACCCAGTAAAATGACGCTGGGGAAGTTGCCTAAGTGCACCGCCGCCTCGACATTTCTAACCTCTATCTCACCGACCCTGACACTGTCGAGCTGCACCAGATACGCCTTGGTAATACCGCTGGCGGTGCCGACCGTAATCTCGCGGCCGGCGCGGTAATTCAGACCCAGCCGTTTCGCCTCTGGTAAATTCATGGCAACCGAAGTCGCCCCGGTATCGACCAGGAACTTCACAGCTATGCCATTGATGCGCCCGGGGGTGTAGTAATGCCCTCCGTTGCCACTTTGAATCCGCGCTACCGCCGTTTTCGGGGCGCTGTAACCGCTGGAAACGATGCGTGACAGCGTCAGCGACCGGCGTCGACCATCGATTTCAATCACCGCCGCCGCTTTGTCCACCGACACCAGCAACACACCTTCCGGGCTGCGCTTGCCCACTTTCAGCAAGCGCTGTTCACCGTTAATCAGCAACACCGCGGAACGCCCTGGAAACAGGCCCTTGGCCTGTACCTGGAACTCGGCTTCGGCCTGCAGAGCCGGCAACAGCAGAACCAGCAGTATCCACTTGGGGCCCGGCGCGCTGCGTAGCAACCGGCAGATAAACGTTGTTTTTTCTTCAGCCATCCTGGTCTCTCAGTTGCCGGGAGGTTCAAAGTGTTGATAACCGGTTTTCTGTATCGGCATCACCTTGCCGTCGAGCATACAGCTAACACCGGTGCCACGCACAATTTCCCCGATCGGTGTGGCCTTGATTTTTCCCTGCGCCAACAGCATTTCCATTTTCTCAAGCCTTGAGGCAGGAACGGTAAAACACAATTGGTAGTCATCGCCGCCGGTCAGTGCCCAGTTGAGTATTTGCTTGGGCTTGGCCAGCTTATTCAGCGTCTGCGAAACCGGCAGCCGATTGACATTGACGACCGCGCCGACACCGCTTTGCTCACAGATATGCCCCAGATCCGCCATCAGGCCATCGGAAATATCCACCGCTGCCGAAGCAATCCCCCGCAGCAGTCCACCTTCGCGCAAACACGGCCGTGGGCGGTAGTAACGGGACATAAAGTACTTAAACGCGGCTTTGTCCACGTCCAACTGATTCTGAATCACCGCCACCGCTGCGGCGCCATCGCCCAGTTCACCGGTGACAAACACACTATCACCGGCGCGGGCATTAGCGCGCAACAGTGCGGTTTCGGCATTGACGGTACCGTGAACCTGAATCGTGATACTCAATGGACCGCGGGTGGTATCGCCGCCGATCAGTGCGCAACCGTATTCCTCGGCAACGCTGAACAAACCTTCGCTGAAACCTTCCAGCCAGCGGTTGTCTGCCTTTGGCAGGGTCAGAGCGAGAGTGAACCACAACGGCTGCGCACCCATGGCAGCCAAATCGCTGAGATTGACTCGCAGCGCACGCTCACCGATCAGTTCCGGATCGGCGTTTTTAGGAAAATGTACATCGGCCACTAACGTGTCCATGGAAACCGCCAACGGGCAACCCTGCGGCGGCTGAACCAGTGCGCAGTCATCGCCGATGCCCAGGGCCACGCCGGTAGCTCCCACACTTCTGATAAAATAGCGACGAATCAGTTCGAATTCACCGGTTGCCATAATCCCGCTTTCCGCTAACGCTCTACCCCCGCGCCGCCTGCACTTCCAGCGTTCGCAACACAGTTGCGGCACGGTCCAACACACCGTTGATAAACTTATGGCTATCGGCGGCGCCAAATTTTTTCGCCAACGCCACCGCCTCGTTGATAACCACCCGGTAGGGAATGTCGGGGCGCCGCATGAGTTCAAAAACGGCCAGACGCAACAGTGCCTGCGTGATGGAGTCGAGTTCCGACAGTCCGCGCTCCTGTAAATAGGGTTCGTAAGCGGCATCGATTTCCGATACCTGCCCGGGGACACGGTGCAGCAACTCGCGAAAATAGTCGACATCGACCTTGCTCATATCGTTATCGGTATGAAATTCGGCTTCAATCACATTCAGGGCGGCGCCAGTCATCTGCCATTGGTAAAGTGCCTGCATGGCGTAGTGGCGCGCTCGGCGGCGCGCGGCGGGTAACACTGTCATGCGCTCAGCTACCTTTCAATTTTGTTTAACAGTGAAACCATTTCCAGCGCTGTTTGCGCCGCTTCGGCGCCCTTGTTGCCGGCTTTGGTACCGGAGCGCTCGATAGCCTGCTCAATGGAGTCCACTGTCAATACACCAAAAGACACCGGAATTCCCGATTGTAGCGATACCTGTGCCAGCCCCTTGGTACATTCGCCGGCGACATATTCAAAATGGGGAGTGCCCCCGCGAATCACAGCGCCGAGCGCTATGATTGCATCGAACTCGGCTTTAGTGGCAAGTTTTTGTGCAACCAGGGGAAATTCAAATGCGCCGGGAGCGTAGTAAATGGCAATGGACTCTTCACTGACACCGTGGCGGCGCAGTGTATCCAGCGCTCCCAGCTTAAGGCTTTCCACCACAAAGCTGTTCCAGCGGCTGACGATCAATGCGTATTTGCCTTGAGCCGTGGAAAAATCCCCTTCTACAGTAACTACACTCATTTATTTACTCTTTTACTCAAATTGGTTGTTAAATCCGGGTTGATAAAACCCGATTCCCGCTAACGTCGGCAGACGCAGCCGTTATTCGCAGTTGAGGTACTCCGTCACTTCCAGATCGAACCCTGACAGGGCGCTGAATTTAAACGGCGCGCTCATCAGGCGCATTTTATGGATATTGAGATCTTTCAATATCTGGGCGCCGGTTCCTACTTGCTTGTAAACCAGGTCCTGACTCGGGCGCTGCTGTTTCCCGGATATCATCCAGTCGATACTCTCTTCAATTTCTTCCGTGCTTTCATTGTGACAGATCAGCACCACCACACCGCGCTTCTCGGCGGACACCCGCTGCAGTGCACGCTGGAAAGTCCAGGGTTTAAACTGTTTGTCGCTTTCCCGCTGAATCGTCAGCACATCCCGCGCGGTGCTGCCTACATGCACCCGCACCAGCGTCGGTTCATCACCGCCCACATCGCCTTTGATTAAGGCAAAATGGCATTCGCGGCGCGGTTTATCCAGATAGGTGCGCAGGGCGAATTCACCGTGCTGGGTGGATACGGCACGCTCGTTGATACATTCAACGGTTTGTTCGTTGATGATACGGTATTGAATCAGGTCGGCAATGGTGCCGATTTTCAATCCGTGTTTCTGCGCGAATTTTTCCAGATCCGAACGCCGCGCCATGCTGCCGTCCTCATTCATGATCTCCACAATCGCCGCCGCCGGTTCGTACCCCGCCAGGCGCGCCAGATCACAGCCGGCTTCGGTGTGTCCGGCGCGGCTCAGCACACCACCGGGCTGAGCCATCAGCGGAAAGATATGGCCCGGCTGCACAAGATCCCGGGACGTTGCGTCCTTAGCCACCGCCGCTCGAATCGTGCGCGCACGATCAGCGGCGGAAATACCCGTACTGACGCCCTCGGCCGCCTCGATGGAAACGGTAAAATTGGTCGAATGCTGGGCACCGTTATCACTGACCATCAGCGGTAGATCCAGTTGTTTACAGCGCTCTTGCGTCAGCGTCAGGCAGATCAAACCGCGGGCGTGGGTGGCCATAAAATTGATATCTTCGGCGCGCACCTGGTCGGCGGCAATGATCAGATCCCCCTCGTTTTCCCGCGCTTCATCATCCATGAGAATCACCATTTTACCCTGATGGATATCGTCAAGCAGTTCTTCAATACCGTGGAGTTCCATAATAAACCTACCTCACCAGCCCTTGGTCTCCAGCAATAGAGACACTTCAGGCTGTTCATTAAAACATTATCTGTGCGCCCGCTATTTGCCGCGAGAAAATCCGTGCTCGGCCAAAAATTCCGCGCTGATGCCCGTGTCGGCATCGCCGCGTCTTTTCCCCGCGTTTCCCTCGCCGGCTGCGGTTCCCATCAACAACCGTTCAAGATAACGGGCAATGACATCGACTTCGAGATTTACCCGGGTCCCCGTTTTATAGTTGCCAATAACGGTATGCTCCAGGGTGTGTGGCACAATATTGATTTCAAACTCGGCACCGTCAACCCCATTGACGGTAAGACTGGTGCCGTCAATGGTAATCGACCCTTTGTGGGCGATATACCTGGCCAGGGACTCTGGGGCGCGGAGTCGAAAGCGCTCGGAGCGGGCGTCCCCGGTACGGCTGAGCACTTCGCCGACAGCATCCACGTGTCCACTGACGATATGCCCACCCAGCCGCGCCTGCGGCGTCAGTGCTTGCTCCAGGTTCAGCGCCTGTCCGATTTTCCACTCATCAACCGTGGTATGCGTGAGCGTCTCCACTGACACATCGGCCCAAAAGCCGTCACCGGGAAGTTCGACGACGGTCAGACAAACGCCGTTGGTGGCAATGGAATCGCCGAGTTTCACTGCGCTTAAATCCAGGCCATTGGTTCTGACCCTGAGCCGTCGGTCTCCACCGCGGGGTTCAATGGCGACAACCGTACCCAGCGCTTCAATAATACCTGTAAACATGCTTCCAACTTATCCTCTTTCACCCCGTCATCGACAAGCCGGTGCCGCGGCTTCTCGCTAAGTCAACTTACACTCGTTGCGCACGCATTAACCTTCCGGGTCCGGACGGGCAGTAATACGCCAATCATTTCCGACTGCCCGAATATCGGTGATTGTCAGCGGCAATTGGGCGGCCATGGTCTGTAACGGCAGTGTAAACAGAGGGCGGGCATCACTGCCCATAAGCTTCGGCGCCATATAGACGATAAGTTCATCGAGCAGGCCGGCGCGCAAAAAAGCACCGGCCAGGTCGGCACCCGCCTCCACCAATATCTCATTGCACTCCCGCCGCGCCAGTTCCACGAGTAACGCGCCCAGCGCTACCTGACCGCCATAGGCTCCCATTGTCGCCACTTCCGCGCCCTTAGCCCGGAGTTCCGCCACCCTTGCTGAAGCGGATGGTATAGGTTCATCCGCGCCATTCGCCTCCTCGGGCTCAACGGTTGCGATCAGTACTGTACCGCCCCCCTGTAGAAGCTTGGCGCCGGGCGGTGTTCGCAGCTGCGAATCCACAACCACCCGCAAAGGCTGGCGCCGGGCCACGGCGGCGGCCTGCTCCAGTCCCAATTCTTCCTCGCGCACCGTCAATGCCGGATCATCGTGCAAAATCGAACCTATACCGGTAACAATGCCACAACTGCGGGCGCGCAGGCGCTGCACATCGCGGCGCGCCATGGGGCCGGTCACCCATTTGCTCTCGCCGCTGGCCATGCCCGTGCGCCCATCCAGACTCATCGCCAGCTTGCAACGCACAAGGGGCCGGCCGGTTTCCATACGTTTGATAAACCCAGGGTTGAGTTCCCGTGCCTGCTCTTCGAGTAGAGGCCCCGTAACGTCGATACCGGCTTGCCGCAGGCATTCAATACCCCTGCCCGCTACCTTGGGGTTAGGGTCTTCCATGGCAAACACCACCCTGGTGACACCGGCCCTGATCAACGCTTCGCAGCAGGGCCCGGTTTTTCCCGTGTAGCTGCAGGGTTCGAGCGTCACATAGGCCGTGGCGCCCGGGGTTTTGCCGTTGGAGGCGGCAATAGCATTGATTTCCGCGTGGGGCTCTCCGGCACGCACGTGCCAACCTTCAGCGATGATCTGGCCGGCCTGCACAAGCACACAGCCTACCCGCGGGTTTGGGGATGTGGTATAGAGACCCCGCTCGGCCAGACGCAGGGAACGCGCCATCATCGCGATATCTATTTCTTTCTGCATCATAGGGGTCAGGCGGGTGCTTTATTTTCGGGTTGTTTTTCGAGGCGGTCGATTTCCTGGCGAAACTCGTTCAAATCCTTGAAACGGCGGTACACCGACGCAAACCTTACATAGGCCACCTCGTCGAGTTTTTGCAGTTGCGCCATTACCTTTTCACCGATCGCCAGCGACTGTATTTCACGCTCGCCGGTAGCCTGCAAACGGTGCTTGATTTGCGCAATCGAAGCCTCAATGGCTTCGACACTCACCGGGCGTTTCTCCAGCGCTCGCAACAGACCCGCCCGCAATTTATTCTCGTCAAATGGTTCGCGGGAACCATTTTGTTTGATCACCCGGGGCATCAGCAGTTCGGCGACTTCGTAGGTAGTAAAACGCTCGTGGCAGGACAGGCATTCACGCCGGCGGCGGACCTGGTCGCCGCCGGCGACCAGGCGTGAATCGATCACTTTAGTGTCTTCTGCGCTACAAAAAGGACAGTGCATGACTGTACTCTCGGTTTTTACGGGAACAGCGCATGGTAGCACAGACGCCGGTGGTGAGTCGCTACCGGGAGCGACAGCTGCAATACAGGCGACAACAATCGCCTGAACCGGTAAACCTCAGTTGCCGTAAACGGGAAATTTCACACAAATTTCCAGTACTTTGGCTTTCACTTCAGCAATAACGCCCTCGGCATTGCCGCTTTCCAGTGCCGCCAACACGTCGCACATCCAGTGAGTCAATTGAATTGTTTCTGCAGTACCAAAACCACGGGTGGTAATCGCCGGCGTGCCAACCCTGAGTCCAGAAGTGATAAAGGGTGAACGGGGGTCATTGGGCACCGCATTTTTATTCACGGTAATGTTGGCGCGGCCCAGTGCCTCGTCGGCGTCTTTACCGGTGTATTCCTTGCCGATCAGATCCACCAGCATAAGGTGATTTTCGGTGCCGCCGGAGACGATTTTTATACCGCGCTCGATAAAAGTGGCCGCCATAGCCTTAGCGTTTGTTATGACCTGCTGCTGATAGGCCTTGAACTCATCGCTCATAGCTTCTTTAAAGCTCACCGCCTTGGCCGCAATCACATGCATCAGGGGGCCACCCTGGCCACCGGGAAATACAGCGGAATTGAATTTTTTCTCCAGTTCCGGGTTGGCGCGGGCCAGGATCAACCCGCCACGGGGTCCGCGCAGGGTTTTGTGGGTGGTAGTCGTCACCACATCGGCTTCCGACAGCGGGCTCGGATAGAGCCCGGCGGCGACCAGGCCGGCGACATGGGCCATATCCACCATCAGATAAGCGCCCACTTTATCGGCGATGCGGCGGAAGCGCCCCCAGTCCAAAACTTGAGAATAGGCCGAAAACCCAGCCACGATCATCTTCGGCTTGTGCTCGAGCGCCAGGCTTTCGACTTCATCGTAATCCACTTCACCGGTTTCCGGGTTAAGGCCGTACTGAACCGCATGATACAGTTTTCCGGAAAAGTTGACCTTGGCACCGTGGGTCAAGTGTCCGCCGTGGGCCAGGCTCATGCCCAGGATAGTGTCCCCCGGCGCGCAGAGCGCCGCGTAGACGGCGTTGTTGGCCTGGGAACCGGAGTGAGGTTGAACATTGGCGTAATCGGCGCCGAACAATTGTTTGGCGCGTTCGATGGCTAGCGATTCGGCCTGGTCCACATATTCACACCCCCCGTAATAGCGCTTGTTGGGGTAGCCTTCCGCGTATTTGTTGGTCAGGCTGCTGCCCTGGGCGGCCATTACCAACGGGCTGGTGTAGTTCTCGGAGGCGATCAGCTCGATGTGTTCCTCCTGGCGGCGCTGCTCGTGGTCTATGGCCGACCAGATCTCCGGATCAAAAGTTTGTAGGGTCTGTGATTTATCAAACATGCGTTACCCCTGGTGCGGTCTATAAAAGTGTGTACTCATCCCTCTGGGAGGGCGCGATTGTACACTATTCAGGCATAAAGACAGCAAAGTTTTAACTGTATTTTTTAGCCATTTTTGCCTCGGGTATACAACTGCTGAATACTGGAAAAATCCAGACCGCCCTTATCGTCTCCGCCGACGTGTTTGTGCAGATTAAAAAGATTCCGCGACGCCGCCCCCATGGGCGTCGACGACTTACTTGCCATTGCCGCCTCCAGTGCCAGCCCCAGGTCTTTCAGCATTAAATCCACGAGAAAGCCGCCGCTATAACCGCGGCTGGCGGGGACACCATCCATCACCCCGGGGTAGGGGTTGTACTTTTCCAGAGACCAGTTGCAGCCGGAGCTTTTCAACATAATTTCCGACAACACTTTTGGATCCAGTCCGTTATCGACACCCAGTTGCAACGCTTCTGCCGTACCGGCCATATGGATGGCCAGGAGCATATTGTTGCACATTTTTGCCGTCTGCCCGGCACCGCTGTCACCGGCGCGGAACACATTTGCCCCCATGGCTTCCAATACCGGCCTGGCGGCTTCGCAGTCGGCCACCGCGCCGCCGCACATAAACGCCAGGGTTCCCGCCGCCGCCGCGGCGACACCGCCGGATACAGGGGCATCGATAGCGCGAATACCGCGTCTGCCCGCTTCCTGTTCCAGACGTCGGGAAGTGGCCGCGGCCACGGTGGAGCAATCGATCACCAGAGTCTGGTGGGAAATGTGTTGCAACAGGGCGTCTTCGGCATCGATAAACAGGTCTTCGACAATCGCCCCGTTGGGCAGCATGCTGATGACATAGCCGGCGCCGGCGACCGCTGCCGGCGCTGATTCGGCCGCCACACAGCCCGCCTCCACCGCCTGTTGCAGGGCCGTTGTCGAGAGATCGAAAGCGCGGACGTCAAATCCCGCTTTAACCAGGTTGGCGACCATACCGCCACCCATGTTGCCGACACCGATAAATGCGATCTTTTCCGCCATTGTATTTGCTCTCTGTCGTTAATAAAGTTAAAGATCCGCCAGCGGGTGCTCAGCGCCGCCCCAGGGAGCGGTAAAAAAGGCTTCCACCTCCTCCGGGTTTACATCCCCGACCCGGCTCGGCTGCCAGCGCGGCGCATTGTCCTTATCGATCAACAGCGCCCTCACACCTTCGCGGAAATGCCCCCGCATCACACAGTTAACCGACATGATCAACTCCATGCGAAACACATCGGCAAGGGACAAATGCCGACCCCGCCGCAACTGTTCCACTACCAGGTAAGGGGTCACCGGGCAACCATTGAGCAGCCCTTTGGTAGCCTTGAGTATCCACTTATCTTCACCCCGGTAACCACAGACCCGCGCCACAATTTCCTCCGTGCTATCGGCGTCACAGATATCGTTGATCCAGTCCAGGTGCCCGGACACCTGCCCCGGGGGTTGCCGGTCGATAGCAGCCCGCTCGAACGCCCGCAAAATGTGCGTCATCAGCCCGCGGTTGGCCACCGCTGCGTTACCCCAGGCCGCAGCGGCCAGCGCCTCCAGTACTTTGGCTTTTTCACTGTTGGGGATAAAGCAGTCACCGAGACCGATAAACTTGGCATCAGCCGCGTTTAAAGGTGCGCCCGTTATTCCCAAAAAAATACCGCTTCGCCCCGGTGCGCGGTTTAAAAACCAGCTCGCGCCCACATCGGGATAAAGACCGATAGTCACTTCCGGCATCGCCATCCGGGTCGCCTCGGTCACCACCCGGTGGCTGGCTCCGCTCAGTAGACCTATGCCACCGCCCATGACAATGCCATGGCCCCAAACGAGCAGCGGTTTGGAAAAGGTGTGTATGCTGTAGTCGAGACGGTATTCTGCGCTGAAAAATTGCGTCGCCACGTCACAGGCAGCGGCTTTTTCGGCGTTGTCCGCCTCGTATCCCGTCGCGGCATTGAACAGTGCGACCACATCGCCCCCGGCGCAAAAGGCTCTGTCCCCCGCCCCCTGCAGTACCACGCAGGCGACCTTGGCATCGACCTCCCAGCGGCTCAACTGCGTCTGCAGCCGCTCAATCATCGTGACACTTAGCGCGTTCAAACTCTTTTCAGCATTGAGGGTCGCAACGGCTACTTTTTTATTATTGACGGCGGGTAGTTCTTCAAATAAGACGGTTTGCTGTTCAGACACTGAAAACCTCTTTTGCATAATTTGAGAATTCAAAGGGGCGTGGTAACTTCTCAATAACCCAGGGTATTGAGAAGTTACGGGGCGTGCACGGAATAAAGGCTGTAACTTTTCAATTATTTTTCCATGCCGGCCGGCGTTTTTCCAAAAACGCATTCACGCCTTCGCGCTGATCCTCGCTCTCCCACAACTTCACGAACAGCTCCCGCTCCCGCGCGAACTCGCCGTTCAGAGGCCGCTCCCGCGCTGCCATTATCAACTCTTTGCAATAGCGCACCGAAGTCGGCGACTGTCCCTCCACTTTCGCCGCCAGCGCCAGTGCCCGCTCCCGCGCGGCGCCGGTCGCCACCAATTCCTGCACCAGTCCAATCCGTTCAGCCTGTTCAGCCTTGACACGCTCACCCAGTAAAATCATCCGTTTGGCCCAGGCTTCGCCGACCAGCCAGGGCAAGTGTTGGGTACCCAGTCCACAAGGCAACAGCCCCACGGCACATTCCGGCAGTGCCATCTGCGCCTGCTGTTCGGCAATGCGGAAATCGCATGCCAACGCGACTTCCAACCCGCCCCCCATGGCAAAGCCGGTAATCGCCGCGATCGATACCCCCCGGTAATTGGCCAGTGCGGTAAAGGCGCGCCCAAAAGCGTCGGCAAATTCAAACGCACGCGCTTTATCACTGTGGTTGAACTGATTTAAATCCGCCCCGGCACTGAAGAATTTTTCACTGTCACTGGTGATCACCAGCGCGTAGTTGTCCCGATCCGTGTTCAATTCACCGATCAGGCGCTCCAGTGCATTCAGGCTCTGGGGTGTCCAGGTGTTGGCGGGTGGGTTGTTCATGGTGATAACCGCCGTGTGATCGAGCCTTTCCACTCGCAACCCCTGTGCTTGTATTTCACTCATCGGATTACCTCTGTTGCCCCCTCTTGCAGAATTCGACGCGCGACTATCAGGCGCATCACCTCGTTGGTACCCTCCAAAATCTGGTGAACCCGCGCATCGCGCATAAAGCGCTCGATGGGATACTCGCGGATATAACCGTAACCGCCGTGTAATTGCAGGGCCTGATTGCAGACCTCGAATCCAACGTCGGTGGCAAAGCGTTTGGCCATTGCGCAGTAGGCGGTTTTTTCCGCGTGATTCTGATCCAGTTTGAATGCCGCCAGCCGCACCATCTGCCGCGCCGCCACCAGCTCTGTGGTCATATCCGCCAGTTTGAACTGCAAAGCCTGAAAACTCGCCAGGGACTTGCCAAACTGACGCCGCTCGAGCATATAGCGCTGTGCCAGATCGAGCGTCGCCTGCGCCGCGCCGATAGAGCAACTGGCGATATTGATGCGCCCCCCATCCAGCCCCTGCATGGCGATTTTGAATCCCTCGCCTTCCCGGCCCAACAGACAATGCGCCGGGATCTCCACATCGGCAAAAGTGATCGCCCGGGTCGGCTGACTGTTCCAACCCATTTTGATTTCGTTTTTTCCATAGCTGATGCCCGGAGTGTCCGCCGCCACCGCAAATGCGCTGATTCCGTTCGGGCCCTGTTCCAAGCTTCCGGTGCGCGCCATCACCACCAATAGATCGGTACTGCCGGCGCCGCTGATAAACATTTTGCTGCCGTTCAACACATAGCCGTCGCCGAGTCGCCGGGCGCTGGTCTGCAATGCCCCGGCGTCGCTGCCGGCGTTGGGTTCGGTCAGACAGTAAGAGGCCAGTTTTTCAGCGCGGGTTAAAGGCCCGCACCAATGGTTTTTTACTGCCTCAGTGCCCCAGGTAGCGATCATCCAGGTAGCCATATTGTGAATGGAGATATACGCCGCCGTCGAAGTGCACCCGCCCGCCAGTTCTTCCAGAATAATGGCGGTATCCAGGCGCGACAGCCCCATACCGCCGCAGTCCTCCGGGGTGTAAATGCCACAGAAGCCCAATGCACCGGCTTTGGCGATCACGTCTTTGGGAAAGATTTTTCGCTCGTCCCACTCGGCCGCTCTCGGCGCCAGTTCTCCCTGGGCAAAAGCCCGGGCCGCCTCCTGAAAGGCTATTTGCTCCTCACTTAAATCAAGCTGCATGGTTTTATTCTGTACTCAATTTTCAATCCCGATCACTATTTCAAGTGGATCGTCATATTGGGGCCAGCGGCAATATCCTCATCGAACCAGCGCGCGGTAACAGTTTTGGTTTCCGTGTAAAACCTGACTGCTTGTTTGCCGTAGGCGTGCTGATCACCGTAGAAGGACCCCCTCCAGCCTGTGAAGCTGAAAAACGGCAGCGGCACGGGCACGGGCACATTGATCCCGACCTGGCCGACCTGAATCTGGTGCTGAAATTTCCTTGCCGCCGCGCCAGAGGCGGTGAAAATGGAGGTACCGTTGCCCATCGGGTTTTTATTGATCAAAGCGATGGCCTGTTCCAACGTGTCCACATTGATCACGCACAGTACCGGTCCAAATATTTCACTGCGGTAGATTTCCATATCGGTACCGACATCGGTAAAGAGGGTCGGCCCCACCCAATTGCCGTCCGGATAGTCCGGCGGCGGTGGATAATGGGAGCCATCCAATAGGCAGTTGGCCCCTTCCTGCTTACCTTTTTCGATTAACGCCAGGATCCGGTCCCGCGCCAGGGAACTGATCTGAGGTCCGTAAGCCGCGTTGGGATCATCCCAGGCACCAGGACCTATTTGCGCCGCCGCGGTCTGTAGGTCGCCAATCCAGTTTTTCGCCTCCCCCACCATGACTGCCACCGAAATCGCCATACAGCGCTGCCCGGCAGCGCCGAAACCCGCCCCAAGCAGATTGTTTACAACCTGAGTTTTGTTGGCGTCCGGCATCACTACCATATGGTTCTTGGCGCCGACAAAACACTGCACCCGTTTCAGGTTTCGAGTGCCGGTGCGATAAATATGCTGACCTACGGCGGCCGATCCCACAAAAGAGATGGCTTTTATCCGCGGTTCGTTGAGTAGGGCATCGACCTGATCCTTGGCACCGTGAACCACCTGCAACACCCCTTTGGGGGCACCCGCTTCTTCAAACAGCTCGACCAGGCGCGTCGGGGTCAACGGATCCTGTTCGGAGGGTTTCAAAATAAAAGTGTTGCCGCAGGCGATCGCCAGCGGGAACATCCACAGAGGAATCATGGCGGGAAAATTAAACGGGGTGATACCGGCACAGACACCAAGCGGCTGGGTGTAGGAGTAGCAGTCGATAGCACTGGCCACATTTTCCACCGTTTCGCCCATCATCAGCGAGGCAATATTACAGGCGTGCTCCACCACTTCGATACCGCGCCAGACATCGCCTTTGGCGTCCTCGAAGGTTTTACCGGTTTCCCGTGCCAGAATCCGCGCCAGCTCATCGTGGTGCTGCTTCAACAGGTGCTGATACGCAAGCATAATTCGCGCCCGCACCGGCACAGCCGTTTCCTTCCAGGTTTGAAATGCCTCGCTGGCGGAATCGACAGCACACTGTATTTCTTCGGCGGTGGCGCAGGGCACCCGGGTAATGATTTCCTGGGTCGCCGGATTGGTAACTGGAATAAATTGTTCAGATCGACTTTTAATCCATTTGCCATCGATATAAAGGGGGACTGTTTCGGGAAAGTCTGTGGCCATATAAGCACCTCGGAACGGAGGGGGTTGTGGCACTAATCTAACCACACTACGACTTTAGGAGGGATTGACGATATTGGCTTTATGATGGATTATCTTGTTGTTTTTGCTATTTGAGTAGACCTATGGAATAGCAATGTAAACCGGATATTTCTACAGGCTATAATGAGCATTACTTCCGACTGGCCCCTGCCAAAAAATGGAGTTCGGTTTTTAACCCCCAAACAACTGCTCAGCAATCTGGTACAGCACCCGCTTACAGCTTCTCTCTACCCGGTAGCTATGGGCTACTACCCCAGCGCCCATCAACACCGCATGCGGCGACTCAACCACGATGACTATCTACTGATCTACTGCACCGCCGGGGAGGGACTGCTGGAAACCGAGAACCTCAATTACCGCATCAGAAGCGGCGATATTATTCTGTTGCCGAAAAATATTTCCCATTTTTATCAAGCCGATTGCCACCGTCCCTGGACCATCTACTGGCTGCATTTTGACGGCAGCCTGGCCGCCGCTTTTGCCAAACACCTGAACCTATCCTCTCTGTGCCAGAACATCGGCCTGCACCCACGTGTGATTGCCAGTTTCGACAATCTGTGTGAGTTGCGTAACAGTGGTTACCAACTGGCCGCTTTTATTCACGGCTGCCACCAACTGCAGGCTCTGCTGAGTTATCTATCCCTGCTGATGCGCCAGCAGTTGCCGCGACACAGTAAAATTATCGACCTGGGGCGAATAGAGTCGATCATGCGGGAGAACCTGCACAACCAGTTGGATCTGCAAACCCTGGCCGAACAGATCAAGCTTTCCAAATATCACTTTTCAAAAAAATTCAAACATTTGGTGGGTCAGTCACCGATTCAATATTTTATCAATATGAAAATGCAGCACGCCTGCTTATTACTCGACAGCAGCCCGCGATCGGTAAAGCAAATCAGCGCCGAGCTGGGCTACGATGACGTCTATTATTTTTCACGCCTGTTTAAAAAGGTGATCGGCCTGTCGCCGGGTCAGTATCGGAGCAGTAAATACCGCTAGTTTCCCGGGCTAATGACGCTGAAGGTTTGAAATCGGTACCGATATTCGGTAATTTGCGCGCAACTTCCACTGTACCTAAACCGCAAACGCTTTGGGTATATCATTAACCGCTTTTTAACCCTATGAGAGACTGACCAGCACATGGCCCAATACGTTTACAGCATGAACCGGGTGGGGAAAATAGTGCCACCCAAGCGCGAAATTCTGAAAGATATCTCACTTTCTTTCTTCCCCGGCGCCAAAATTGGTGTGCTCGGGCTCAACGGCGCCGGCAAGTCGACATTGCTGCGCATCATGGCCGGGGTGGATACAGACTACAATGGCGAGGCGCGACCGATGCCCGGCATCAAAGTGGGCCATCTGCCACAAGAGCCGCAACTGGACCCGCAGAAAGATGTGCGCGGCAATGTGGAGGACGGTGTCCGCGAGGCCAAGGACGCACTGGCGGAATTGGATCAGGTCTATGCGGCCTACGCCGAGGAAGGCGCCGATTTCGATGCGTTGGCCAAACGCCAGGGTGAACTCGAAGATATTATCCAGGCCTGGGATGCCCACAACCTGGAACACCGGCTTGAAGTCGCCGCCGATTCCCTGCGCCTGCCGCCCTGGGACGCCGATGTCAACAATCTGTCCGGCGGTGAAAAACGCCGTGTAGCCCTGTGCCGCCTGATGCTGTCGCGTCCCGATATGTTGCTGCTGGACGAACCCACCAACCATTTGGACGCCGAGAGTGTCTTCTGGTTAGAGCGCTTTTTAAAGGATTTTACCGGCACTGTGGTTGCCATTACCCACGACCGCTACTTTCTCGATAACGCTGCCGGCTGGATTCTGGAGCTGGACCGCGGCCGCGGCATCCCCTATGAGGGCAATTATACGGCTTGGTTAGAGGCCAAAGAGCAGCGCCTGGCGCAGGAAGCCCGCACCGAAGCCGCCCACCAGAAAGCCCTGAAAGCCGAACTGGAGTGGGTACGCCAAAACCCCAAAGGGCGGCAGGCCAAAAGCAAGGCGCGCCTGGCGCGTTTCGACGAAATGCAGTCCCAGGAGTTTCAGAGCCGCAACGAAACCAACGAAATTTATATTCCTCCCGGCGATCGCCTGGGCGAAAAGGTCATCGAGTTAAAGGATGTCAGTAAAGGTTACGGCGACCGCCTGTTGATCGACGGCCTCAGTATCAGTATTCCCAAAGGCGCCATTGTGGGTATCGTCGGCGGCAACGGCGCCGGTAAATCGACACTGTTTCGCATGATCGCCGGTACCGAACAGCCCGACAGCGGCAGTATCGATATTGGCGAGACGGTCAAAGTGGCCTATGTCGAACAGAGCCGCGAGAACCTCGACGACAGCAAGTCAGTCTGGGAAGCCATCTCGGGAGGGCAGGACATACTGCGCATTGGCAACTACGAAACCAATTCCCGCTCCTATGTCGGCCGCTTCAATTTCAAAGGTACAGATCAACAAAAACGTGTCGGCGAGCTTTCCGGGGGTGAACGCGGGCGCCTGCACCTGGCCAACACCCTGAAACAGGGCGCCAATGTTCTGCTGCTGGATGAACCCTCCAACGACCTGGACGTGGAAACCCTGCGCGCACTGGAGGAGGCAATTCTGGCATTTCCCGGCTGCGCCCTGGTGATTTCCCACGACCGCTGGTTCCTGGACCGGGTCGCCACTCATATTCTCGCCTATGAGGGCGGCAGTGAAGTGGTGTTTTTTGAAGGTAACTACAGCGAATATCACGACGACTTTATCGCCCGCAAGGGGGAAAAGGCACAACCGCAGCGGATGAAGTACAAGCCGTTGAAGACCTGATAGCCGCTAAAGCTCTGTTAGAGGGAACAACTGCCCGCTGACAAAGCGGGCACAATTTAGGGCCGTGCAGGGCCCCCCGCCACCGGTCTCCACCAGGGGATAGCCCCTTATCTCACCATTCAACGCCTTTTTGCGCTTTAATCCCACTGTTAAACGCATGCTTGACCGCCTTGACCTCACTCACGGTGTCGGCCAGATCCAATAAATATTTTTTCGCCCCGCGCCCGGTGATAATGACGCTCTGCTGAGGCGGACGATTGCGGATGGCCTCGGTCACTTTATCCTTGTCCAGGTATTTGTAATTCAATATGTAAGTCAGTTCATCGAGCAGCACCAGCCGCACCTGCGGATCGCGAAACAGGTGTTCGCATTGCTCCCAGACTTTTTCCGCCGCCTGGCGGTCCAGTTCGGCATCCTGGGTTTCCCAGGTAAAGCCGGTGCCCATCACGTAAAACTCGATGCCGGGTACCGCCTCCAGAAAGCTGCGCTCACCGCACGCCCAGGTGCCCTTGATAAACTGTACAACACCGACCTTATAGCCGTGCCCCAGACAACGGATTACAGTCCCGAAACCGGAACTGCTTTTGCCCTTGCCGTCACCTGTAAGCACAATCACGACACCGCGGTCTTCGGTTGCACCGGCCACCTTGGCGTCGACAATTTCCTTGCGCTGTTGCATACGCGCCTTGTGGCGTTGCGCTTTTTCATCTTTATCCATTTTTGTCACCCCCAGATAATAAATCAGTACCTGAGCCCTACACGGGCCCTCTCGACGCCCCTTAGACAGTATTTAAAAACTGTATCGCACCGATGCAGAGGCAAATAACCCTTCGGTGGCAAACCCCTCAACCAACGTATAATCCTGGTCGAAAACATTTTCCACCTTGGCCGCCACCTGAAAAGAGGGGGTCAGTTGGTACAAACCGCGAATATCCAGCGTGTTATAGCCGCCCAACTTTACCCTGTCGGCACCCAAACGATGACTCTGCGTGCGCCAGGCAAAGGACAAATCGAATTTGCCGAAGCGGCGTGAAATTTCCGCGTAAACTTTGCCTCTGGCCCGCCGCACCAATACCTCGTCGGACGCCTTATCGCGGGGGTCAGTGTAGCTGAGGGAAATATCGGTGTCCCACCCCAAAACCGCCAGCGAAGCTCCCACCTCGGCGCCGGAGATCTCGGCTTCGTCAATATTATCCACAGAGGTAAAGGAACTGTTGAGGGCTATCAGATTTTCGATATCGGTCCGGTAAACCGATAGGAACCAGTCCAGTACTGCCCCTTGACCGCGTAGCGACAACTCCAGCGTTTGCGACTCCTCAGGCTCCAGATCGGAATTGCCCTGGAAGGAAAAGCCGCCGCCAAAATCAGTAAAGGGAAAGTAGAGATCGTTGAACGTCGGCGCTTTAAAAGCGCTGCCGTAGGAGACACTCAAATAGGTGTCACCAGCCAATGGGTAACCCAGCGACAGACTTCCAGCGCTGTGATGACCGTAGCTCTCATTGTCGTCGCCCCGCAAGCTGGCATTAGTCTGCAGGTCGCCGAAACTCCCTTGATATTGAATAAAAACTGCCTTGTTGTCCCGCTCTGTTTCACTGAACGCGGTCGAACCGTTTACCTCGTCGAGATAATAATCGTAACCGAGACTGATCAGGTGTCCGGTCCCAAGCTTATAATCTCCCTGCAACAGGGCCGCATTGCGCCTGGTTTCAAACCCGGAAGGGAAACTACCGAAGGTGTCGGCATCATCGCGAAAATGACTTAACTCCAGAGTCATGTCAAACGCTTCACTAAACGGCGCTTTAAGTCGCAGAGCGCGGGTTTCATTGACAAACTCCGTATAGTCGTCAGCCCCGCCGTCAAACTCCGTGTCGCCTTGACTGCGCAGATAATTGACAGCCAGTACCGCACCACCGGCAAAGCTGTGCTGCACGGTGGCTGCCGCGGAGAATTCCCGGTAACCGTCGCTATCGCCGTCAAGCAAGTCGTCGCTGTAGGTACGGTCTATGCCGTCAGTTTCCTCATGGGACAGATTAATCCCCAGACTGGTATCGGCAAGGGCATGGTAAACCCCCACAGTGGACTTGCGTAAATTGTGCGACCCCAGTTCTGTCGACAGGGAACCGGAAAACCCGGCACCGCCTTTCCGGCTGCCCTTTTTGGTAAACACCTGTACCACGCCGCCGAGGGCATCGGCGCCGTATAAACTCGACTTCGGCCCCCGCACCACTTCTATCCGCTCAACCTGGTTCAGTGGGATATGCTGCAGCGCCGTGCTGCCGGTGGTGGCGCTGAAGCTGCGCACACCGTCGATGAGCACCAGTGTATGATCGCTTTCGGTGCCGCGTATTTTCAGCCCGGCGTTGGCACCCCGCCCACCGTTGTGTTCCCGGTCGATCCCCGGCAAGCGCACCAGCAGTTCCGTCAAATCAACCGCTTGGGCGCGCTCTATATCGCCCCGTGTCAATACCGATACGGACGACAGAGTCTCCGCCAATGGCTGCTCAGTGCGGGTCGCGGTCACGACGATAGTCTCTTCGACAGTTGTCGTTTCGGCATCGACGGGCGCCGCAGTCAGGCATAAAAACGTTGCAGACAGACATAAAAATTCGGCTATGGAAAAATTCGGCAACCTTGAAAGCCGGATAACACCAGCCTGAGAAAAAATCAAAGTCATTTTCTTACCTCAATCTAAACAGGTGAGATTGTGATTGAGGGAGGGTAGAGTGGGATGATCTTTGGAACACCAGAGCATACCACCGATGAAGCCCTCCGCTACATCGTGGATTCGCTTGAGGCCGGTATCGGGCTAGCGATCGCGGGAGAAATCCCGAATCGTTCACCGTTGCGGGGGCAGCGAAGGCTTTACACCTATCTTCCCGTTTACCCTGGCCGGTTGCGCATGTTTTGCGACCGGCCAGGCACCTCAGCGACGACGTGCAAGGTAAAGGCTCGTGGGGGTGGAGTCAACCTGTTGATCTGTATTTCTGTTTCGGAACCAGCGGCAAGCCGTTTGCAAAGCACTGCTTTGCGGCGCTGCCGAACGCCCACCGGATCGAAGGCACACATACCACGGGTTGCTGTAACTTCTCAATAACCCGGGTTATTGGGAAGTTACGATATCGAGTTCACTGATCCGCCGATAGGGTATTACCGCCATGCCCTGGGGAAATCGATCGATATGGGACTTCACTGCGTAAACCGGCTCCAGATAATCCGGACATAGCACTTGCCCGGGCTCACCGACCGCCACCACCCGCCCCTTATGCAGCAACACCAGGCTGGTACAGAAGCGGGCGGCAAGTCCCAGATCGTGCAGCGCCGCCAAAACGGCTCCGCCGCTATCGGCGTGTCGGCGCAGGATTTCCATCACCTGTAACTGATGATAGGAGTCGAGCGCGGCTATGGGTTCATCGGCCAGAATACAACGCGGCTCCCCCGCCAGCACCCTGGCGAGTAGAACCCGGCGCAATTCGCCGCCGGAGAGTTCACCTACGGGCCGCTGACGGAAAGCGGCCAATTCCGTCATCTCCAGCGCGCGGTCGATGGCTATTTTATCCGCATCCCGCCCACGACCCCAGCTCCGGCGCCAGGGAGCCCGCCCCAGGCCCACAAGATGCTCGACGCGCAGCGGCCAGGCGGGAACTTCCTGCTGCGGCAGATAGGCCAGCTCCCGTGCCAGTTGCCGCGCCGGCTGAGCTGTCAGAAGCTCTCCACACCAGCGAACAACGCCGGCTTGTACCGTCTGGATTCCGGCCATCACCCGCAGCAATGAGCTTTTTCCCGCACCGTTGGGGCCTATTAGCCCCACCAGTTCACCGCGGTTAACACTAACGGAGGCACGATCCAGGATCGGCAGTCCCGCCAGCTTCAATTCGATATTCTGCGCGTTCAACATAGCTACACCCGGCACTGTCCCCATCACTACACCCAGCGATCGCGGCTGCGCACGATCAGATACAGAAAAAAAGGTCCCCCCAACAGCGCCGTAATCACCCCCAGCTTTAATTCATTGGCGGTGTCGAGACTGCGCACCAGCAGGTCCGCCACCAGTACCAGCACCGCGCCGCCAAGGGCGCTGACCGGCAATAACGGCCAGGGCCGGTGGGCGGTCAACGGCCGCAGCAGATGGGGTACCACCAGTCCCACGAAGCCAACGCTGCCACTGACGGCCACACAGGCACCGACGCTCACGGCAATGCCGCACAACAACAGCGAACGCTCCCGTGTCAACCGGTACCCGAGTGAACGGGCGCTGTCCTCCCCCAGGCTGAGGGCGTCGAGAAAACCGCCGCGGGAGATAATCAACGCCGCACCCACCAGCGCCAGCGGAGCGGCCAGGGCCAGGTGGTCGTAGCTGCGGTTGGCCAGAGAGCCCATCAGCCAGTAGACAATCTCCTGCACCGCGAACAGATTGGGGGCAAAATTCAGCGCTACCGCAATCAGGGCGCCGGCGAAAGCATTCACGGCAACTCCGGCCAGAATCAGGGTCAACACACTGGCGTGCAGACCGGCGAGCAGGTAAACCAGTCCCAACGCCGCCACCGCGCCGCTGATAGCCGCCAGTGGCAGCCAGTACCAGGCCAGACCCGAGGCCCCCAGATACAGGACCACCACGGCGCCCAGTGCGGCGCCGTTGGAAACCCCCAACAGTCCGGGTTCCGCCAGCGGGTTTCGCAGCAACCCCTGCATGGCCGCTCCCGCCAGGCCCAGGCTGGCGCCGACCGTCAGCGCCAGCAGCGATCGGGGCAGACGAATTTCCCATAGTACCAGCGCTTCGATACCGGGCCGTCCATGCCAGACATCAAGCAGTGCCTGCACGGGCGAAAGCGTTACCGCCCCGCCGTACAGCGATAACCAGAAAACGGCCATCAACAACACGCTCAGGCAGAGGTAAAGCCGAATCAGTTTCACGGTTTCGCCCCCAGTGCCTCAATCAAGGGAACCACGGCCAGCGCGCTGCATACCGACAAGGCGCTCGGCAGCACGATGCGGTGTGCGCTCGGCACTAGCCGCTTTAACACCGGATGGCGCAGATTGTCCTGGGCGATGGAAAAGCCCGTGTCGCTGGGGTCGTTAATCACCAGTCGCTGCGGACGCGCCTGAATCAGATGCTCCAGGGACAGGTGGGCATAACCTGAAAAGCCCATGGAGGCCGCGACATTTTCATACCCCGCCAGTGTCAGCAGTTCGTGTTCGAGCGTCCCCGCGCCAAAGGTTATGCCGTTGGCTGAATACATCAGCGCACGGATTTTCCCACCCCCGGTGCCAGGTTGTTTGTCCTGCAGTTGTTTGAATTGCCGCTCCATGGCCGCAAGTATGACCTCGGCACGATCCTCGGCGCCGAGCAACACGCCCATGTGCTGAATATAACCCCGAATCTCATCCAGCGTACGCGGCAGCGCCACCGTTTCCACGCGCACACCAAGCCGCTTCAACATGGATACCGCCGCACCGTCGGTATATTGGCCGGCGAGAACCAAATCCGGCTGCAGAGGAACCAATTGTTCGGCCAGTCCCCGGTTTAAGTGAATATCCCCCACCCGGTCAGCAAACATCGAAAGGGAGGGGTTCGCCGCCAGGGAAGTGAGAGAAACAATGCGCTCCCGAGGTACTAACTGCAGCAGTATTTGATCCACACACAAGTTCAGCGAGGCGATTCTCTGCGCCGCCGGCGCGCTATCGTCGGCGCGAACGAAAACCGGTGAAAGGCAATAGACGCCCAAAAAGAGTATAAAAAAACACTGTGCTATGCGTTTTAACTGTACCGCGTTCTTTATACGCACGATTATGGGTTGCGTCGGGATCGCGCTCAAAATAATAGTGTCTTCCGCCTTAGAAAAAAACCCGCTTTGGGTATAAAGGCCGGATTATAGGTACCTCCGCCGTGGACGTCCAACCGCACCGTACCTTTCTAGCCAACTCGACGTAGACCCACCAAGCCTAAAGTTTTTGCGCCTAGCCAAGCGGGCGCCTCAAAACCCCTTTTTAGTACTGATAAAGGGGCGGGAAGTTATTCCGTGCCCGTTTCTAAAAAGCAACTGGCGGTTAATTATCCGGCCTTCTACACTTTGAGATACCCCGTTGATTGTTCCGTAAACAGTCAATAATCACCTTTGTTCAATCGCTGTGGTCGATAGGGTATCGCGTCGTGAATCTGTCAGACAGAAGACTTTTTAATCGAATCAATTTCCATACCGAGATCCACCTATGCCAGGGGAAACGTGCCTGGGTGGCGAAAATGGTCGATATTTCACTCAAAGGCCTGCTGGCCCTTCTACCGTCGCCGGACGACGCAGGGCAGCCCGACATCGACCCGCAACTGCCGGTTCACGGAACCATCCAACTGTCTGAAGACGCCGTTATTGAACTGACCCTTAAACTGGCGCATTCGACTGATCGTCAGTTCGGGTTCTATTGTGAAAAGATAGACCTGGAAGGCATCAGTCACCTGCGGCGCCTGATCGAGCTGAACACCGGCAACCCGGCGGCTTCTGAAAGAGAGTTGTCGGAACTCATCAATCAGAGCCTCTTCGGCCCTTAGGGACGTGCCCTGACAACCGTCTGTACACAACCAGGAGAAGAAGTGTGAAATCCATTCATTCACCCGTTCGGGAACGACGTCATTTTCCACGGGTACATTTTCGCTCACACGCAACCCTTGCCACCACCCGAAGCCGTTGGCCGGTGCACATCATGGATCTGTCTTTTAACGGCGCGCTGGCGGCCTTGATTCACAAACACGATATCGAGGCAGGCGAGGAGATGGTACTAACCATAGAAAAAGACGATGGCCAGACACTAAAAATGCAGGGCAAACTATCACATCAGAAAGGACATTTTCTCGGGATCGAGTGTCGCGCCAACGGTATCGACAATCAGGCCCAGCTTCGGGAATTGTTGAGGAAATACCAGAATAAGGGCCTGTAAAGAAATAACTTTACATTCTCGGTGTTCCATCGCCCGTCTGGCAAGGCGCTTGAGCGAGGGCTTTTCTATTAGCTGAAGGCTCCTGCCGATATTTCGAGCTCAAGCAACACCGCCAGGCGGGATTAGGGGGCAGCGAGAATGTGAAGTTATTTCTTTACAGGGCCTAAGGAATTTACCTAACATCAAATCGCCTCCAGCGCTTCGCTCAGTTTTTTCACCGCCACCACTTCCATACCCGGCACACCGCCTTTGGGCGCATTGGCCGCCGGGATTATCGCTTTTTTAAAGCCGTGTTTGGCCGCCTCGCGCAATCGCTCCTGCCCGCTGGGTACTGGGCGGATTTCACCGGCCAGACCCACCTCGCCAAAAACCATTAGATCCCGCGCCAGCGCGCGGTCGCGAAAACTGGAAACAATCGCCAGCAGCAGTGCCAGATCGGCGCTGGTTTCCATAACTTTAACACCGCCGACAACGTTGACGAACACATCCTGATCACCCACCATAATGCCTCCGTGACGGTGCAATACAGCCAGCAACATCGCCAGGCGATTCTGATCCAGGCCCACGGCCACTCGCCGGGGATTGCCCAGATTACTGTTATCCACCAGCGATTGCAGTTCCACCAACAGCGGCCGGGTGCCCTCCCAGACCACCATCACCACCGAGCCCGAAGCCACTTCGTCGGCGCGCTGCAAAAAGATCGATGAAGGATTGGTAACCTCCCTCAGCCCCTGCTCCGTCATCGCGAACACCCCGAGTTCGTTGACGGCGCCAAAACGATTTTTGCTCCCGCGCAACGTACGAAAGCGGGAGTCGTGGGAACCTTCGAGCAAAATGGAACAGTCGATCATATGCTCCAGAACCTTGGGGCCGGCCAGACTGCCGTCCTTGGTAACATGACCTACCAGCAGCAATACCGTCCCTGACTGTTTCGCGTAGCGGGTCAGGTAGGCGGCGCTTTCGCGGACCTGGGAAACACTGCCGGGGGCAGACTGAATGTCGGCCATGAACATCACCTGGATGGAATCCACCACCATAACCCGGGGCGCAAGCTGTTGCGCTTTGGCCGCAATCGTTTCGACGCTGGTTTCCGCCAGCATTTTTAACTTATCGGTGGGCAGTCCCAGACGTCGCGCGCGCATCGCTACCTGCTGCAGGGATTCCTCTCCGGTGACATAGAGCGCTTCCATGGACTCCCCCAAGTGGCACAGTGTCTGCAGCAAAAGCGTCGATTTACCGGCGCCCGGGTGGCCGCCGATCAAGACCACCGAACCGGGCACCAGACCGCCGCCCAGTACCCGATCAAACTCACTGGTGCCGGCCGAGAACCTGGGAACCTCTCCCAGGTTGATATCCGCCAGGGTTTGAATCTCGCTGTCGACAGCACCGCTATAGCCTTCAAAGCGAGGCGTGCGGGCAGCCGGCACCGGCGGCCCCAGACGCACTTCTGAGAGGCTGTTCCAAGCGCCGCAATCACTGCACTGCCCCTGCCATTTGTTGAAATCCGAACCGCATTCACTACAGACATAAGCGGTTTTTTTCTTTGCCATTGACGGCCCCCTTTTAACCTTTTTACTCTCTTTTTTGTGCTTCCCGCAGCTGACCGGGGTTTTCACGCCCAGGCACATGCCGGCAGCGGCCGGCGCCAGGTGTGCGTATCAGGGTGTTGCGCAGTTCCCATTCATCTTCAACGGCAACGGTTTCGAGGAACTGTACTTTTTGTTTCAGTTGTACCGCCACCGGCACACCGTCACGGTAGAGGATACGGTTGCCCACCAGCGCCGGCACCCGTTGGCCGGGAGTGATAATTCCGGTCAGGTTCAGCGGGTCGGCCGCACACAGAGCCACCAGCTGGTTTTGCCCGGCGCGGTTGTGTAGGGTCCGAAGCAGCCCGGCAGCTTCGGGCAGGGCAAACTGCTCGCCGCTGAAAGCGTCGACAAAGCGGCCGCCGCGAATATCCCCGCGCGCCTCAAAGCGGCGCAGTACATAGAGCAGTTCGCGCCAGGGGGGAAGACCCGTTTCGCGATCCAACAGACGGCGGAAAATCACTCCGTAGCGCCGTAATAATACCCATGCAATATGTTCCAGTGTTTCGTAGTCAGTTTTCAGCCAGCCTTTCGGCTCGTCGACCCGATCGACAACCGGGGACGGCGCCTGCAACAGACTCCAACGCCCAGCCCCGCCGAGAGAAGAATCGAAACCGGAACCCAGTTGAGCGCTAAAACCGGCACCGAAATAACCCGTACCGGGCCTGCTCCGCCGCCGCTGCGCTGAAGCACCGAAACCGGTTTTTTTGCGCGCCGGGGCGATCAGGGCCCGCAACCCTGCAAAGGCATCGGAGGTGATCAGTCCACCGGCGACAAGTTCCGCCAGCGCCTCCTCGATCTGAGTGCGTAATAAACCGGTTTGCGGCGTCAGGTCGGCAAAAAAAGAGGCCCCCTGTGCCCGCAGGGCGTCGAACACCGCCCTGGCATTACGACTCAATGCGTCTTCCGGCACGGAGCCGCTGGCTTGCCAGAACTGCCTGTGGTCACGGGGCATTAAAGTAATCGGTGTGTTGCGGACCAGGCTCCGGCCGGCACCGGCTTCGGGCTTAACCCCCTTGCCATTGACTTTACCAGCCTGCGGGCGCTGCCAGACAACCTGGCCTGACTGGCACAGCGCGTCCAGCGTCTCGGCGCTGTAATGGCGTATACGCGCCGGCAGCACCTCGCTTTCCCAGGCCGCCGCGGCAACCCCTATACCTTCGAGTTGCAATAACACAGCCAGCGTCGATTCGCCGGTGTTCTCCCGTGGTTGCGCGACGGCGATACCCTGCCATTCAAACAAAAACGCCATAAAGCTCGCCGCCGGAACCGGTTTAATTTCCCGGCGCAGATTTTTTATCGTGTACCTGTGTATGCGCGCCAGCAGGCTGCGTTCGCACCACTCGGTATGCCCACCGGCAAGCGCTTCGGCAGTAAAGCGGCCACGCATGGCGAAGCCTTCGTTTTCCAGTGTCAACAATGCCGCCTGTATCTCTGTCAACGGCAACCCCGTATCTTCGACAAAGCGTGTTTCACTGACCGGTCCCAGACACTGCAGACGCAAGCGCAGCAGCTCCACCAGGCTTTGCGCAACGGCGAGCTCCGCACTCACAGCATTGATCGACGGTCGCATACGCCCGCCGGGATACAACGCCTGTAGCAGGTGCAGGCGTTCGGCGGCTACCCAGAGCCCTCCAGGGTTTTCGTCGGTGGCAACAGCGCGGTTAGAAACGTCATTGTGAGCGCCGACGTTTTGCTGGCCGGTGCAATTGTTGTCAAATTCAGACGGGAAAAACAGTGTCACCCGGCGGTCCCGAATCAAAGTCTGCAGGCAGATATCGAACGTTTCGGGCGTGCGGGAAGCAAATTCGAACGCCGTTATAAATCCCGCCAACAGCAGCGCATCGTGCATTTCATCGCTATTGCCCACCGCCGGCCAGGCCTGTGTACGCACCTGCTCAATCGCCTCCGGCGCCAGCCTGCCGAGCTCAGCGGCGTTCGGCGGGTCGCTAAAACGGCGCGCCATTACCGCCTGGGTGCGGCGCTCTTCAGCCGGGGCATCGTCGAGAAAGGCATAGGGCCGGGCGCCGAGAATTTCACAGGCCAACGGCGATGGGCCCACCAGTTCGCGGCAATGCACCCGCACCCGACCCGCTTCGATGCGCCGCAGCAGTGCTTCGAGGCCGTCCACATCCATCACTTGCGTCAGGCAGTCGTGCAGCGTCTGTTGCACCAGGGGGTGGTCGGGCACTTCACGCTTGCCGGTGAGGTTCTCCTGGCAGGCGAGCTGGTCCGGAAACACCAGCGCCACCAGATCCTCGGCATCCATTCGCTGCCACTGGGCCGGCACCTTGGCGCCGTTGCGGTTGCGCTTTATCGCCAACGCCACTGTCGCATTCCAGCGCCAGTGAGTCATAAACATGGGGGCGTCCAACAGGGCCTGAGTCAACAAATCGCGGGCACTGGCCGACTTCAAATAGTGTTGAACCTCCTCCAACGGAAAACTGTGGGTGGCCCCCAATGACAATACGATGGAATCTTCAAGCGCCGCCGCCTGCAATTCGAAATTGAATTTGCGGCAAAAGGTTTTGCGCAGGGCCAACCCCCAGGCGCGATTCAGCCGCGAGCCATAGGGCGAGTGGATGACAAGGTGCTGGTCGCCGGCCTCGTCGAAAAAGCGCTCGATAACAACATCATTTTGGGTCGGGACAAGCTGCAGGGCTGCCCGCGCCGCGGCCAGGTATTCGACCAGTTGCACCGCCGCCTGACCGCCGATGCGCTTCTCCCCCACCAGCCACTTGAGCGCACCTTCCGGCCCACCCTGTTCCAAGTGTCGCTGCAGATCGCCACGCAGGCGCGACACCGCACTGCTGAGTTCATCGCTGCGCCCGGGCGCTTCACCAAACCAGAAGGGAATATTCGGCGGCTGACCCTGGGCGTCCTCGACACGCACCTTGCCGGTTTCCACTTTCAGAATGCGGTAGGAGGTATTGCCGAGTTGAAAAATATCGCCGGGCAGGCTTTCGAAAGCGAAATCTTCGTTCAGTGTGCCAATAAACTGTCCGGCGGGTTCTACAATCACATCGTAGTCGAAATGATCAGGGATCGCTCCACCGTTAGTTACCGCTGTCAAACGCGCACCTTTGCGGGGGCGCAGCTTGCGGTTCACGGCGTCGCGGTGCAGATAGGCGCTGCGGCGGCCACGGCGGGTAGTGTAACCGTCGGCCAGCATGGCCAAAACCCGCTCAAAATCAGAACCGCTTAGATTCCGGTAAGGCCAGGCGCGGCGCAACGTTCGCATAAGTTCGGCTTCCGACCACTCGCGGCTTGCAACCTCGGCGACAATCTGCTGCGCGAGCACATCGATAGGCGCCTGTGGCGGTCGCAGTGCATCCAGCTCGCCGCGCTGGACCGCGTCCAGTAATGCCGCGGCTTCGAACAGATCGTCGCGCGTGAGTGGAAACAAGCGGCCTTTGGGCACGCCGCCGACACTGTGGCCCGAACGGCCCACCCGCTGCAAAAAGGCCGCGATATTGCGCGGCGAGCCCAGCTGGCAGACTAGGTCGATCTCGCCGATATCAATGCCGAGTTCCAGCGAAGCGGTCGCCACCAACGCCTTCAGTTCGCCGTTTTTCAGTCTTTGTTCGGCCCGCAGCCGGTGCTCCCGCGCCAGACTGCCATGGTGTGAGGTAACCGCCTCCTCACCCAGATGCTCGGCCAGCGCGTGAGCCACACGCTCGGCCATACGCCGGGTATTGACAAAAATCAGGGTGGTACGGTGGTCTGCGATCAATTCGGTCAAACGCCGGTAGACTTCCTGCCAGACTTCAGCGGACATCACCGCCTCCAACGGCGATAGGGGTACTTCGATGGCCAGATCGCGCCGGCGCACATGGCCACTGTCGACGATGGTGCAGTCGATGTCGCGGTCACCGGTCAAAAAACGGGCCACAGTGTCGATGGGTTTTTGCGTCGCCGACAGGCCGATTCGGGTCAGGGGTCGCTCACACAAGGCCTCCAGGCGCTCCAGCGACAACGCCAAATGGGCACCGCGTTTGGAGGCCGCGACAGCGTGGATTTCATCGACAATAACACTGCGGACCGGCGTTAGCAGCTGCCGACCCGAGTCGCTGGTGAGCAGAATAAACAGGGACTCCGGGGTGGTGACCAGAATGTGGGGGGGACGCCTGCGCATTTTCTCGCGCTCGCCTGCGGGCGTGTCCCCAGTGCGCACCATGGCGCGAATATGTACCGCCGGCAACCCCAGCGCATTGAGTTCATCGTTAATACCCATCAGCGGCAGTTGCAGGTTTTTCTGCACATCGTTGGAGAGGGCTTTTAGCGGTGAGACATAGAGTACGTAGCATTGATCGGCCAGCCCAAAGGTGCCCCCCTCCCGCACCAGATCATCGATGGCGCTCAGAAACGCGGCCAGGGTTTTACCGCTACCGGTCGGCGCTGCGATCAGCGTGTGGCGCCCGCGCTTGACCGCCGGCCAAGCCTGGGCCTGTGCGTCGGTGGGCCGACCAAAGGTAGCATCGAACCAGTTTTGAACGGCTGGGTGAAAAATCGTCATAACACGGTGGAGCCTGGATCCACGGGCTGGTTTCAGAAGCAGTGTAGAGAAACTTTTCAATAACCCGGGACAATTTGTGCCTTCGATCCGGCGGACGTTCTGAGGTAGCTGGCCCGGATTATTGAGAAGCTACGGTGTAGCGGTATAAGTTACATCAATGTCCGGTTATTGCCCAGTCGCCGGAACCACATTTCAATGATCCTCCCGGCCCGATTATGGGTGCGTAAAACACCCTTCAATCCTAATCGACAGCGACGCAGTCCGCACAGTTGAGCAGTATTGGACTTTAAGATGCAAATGGGCCACTGCTTAGACTATAGTTCTTAGTCTGGAATATAGGAGCAGGGCCGACCCGGAAGTCGTGGGTTTTGCCTGTCGTTATAATAACCAGATACTTAATAAACGCAGATACAGGCCAAGGGACATGCACGAAATAACCTCCGGTTTTCGTGCATGTCCCTAACCAACATTTTTTAGCAGACTTGTCCCAGGGGTAGAGCTATGACCCAATTCCAGAGCACGGAAAGAGTCCTGGAACCACAAACACCATCCATTGTTTCCAGCCCCAATAAAGATGCCGAGGGGGCAGAGCTGGCGGATGCCAAAACCGTCCGGGCCGCCATGGAACAACTGGAAAAACGCATCGGCAGTATTCATTTTAATCAACGCTTGGGCATCGAAGAAGAAAAAGAGGCCAGAGTCTTTGGCCAGGGGCGGACGTTTTTTCACATTGAAAACTGGTCCTTGATCGGCGTGGCCTTGAAGTATGTGCTTACGGGTACCTTCTTGATAAATCGAGGCAAACGCAATGCCCGGGCAATCCATATTCGCCGCAACCGGGTGCTGCTGCCGCAGTTGCCAGAGGAGTTTGACGGTTACACACTGCTGCATATCTCCGATCCACACCTGGATATGGCGGAAGATATTCCCACCGCACTGATCGCATCCCTACAGGGTTTAGAATACGATATCTGTGTCTTCACCGGTGATTTTCGCGGTAAAACCTACGGCGATACAAACCGGGCCATCGCCGCTCTGCAACAGGTCCGCCCCCATATCCGCAAACCGGTTTACGCGGTACTGGGCAATCACGACAGCCTGCGCATGGCACCGGCAATAGAAGCGCTCAAAATCCAACTGTTGTTAAATGAAAACCTGCCACTGTCGCCGCCCGTTGCCGCAAACAGTGACAGTGGCCCGCGCATCTGGCTGGCCGGCATTGATGACCCTCACTATTACCGGGCGGACAATTTTGACAAAGCCGCCAAGGGTATCCCCCGCGAAGCGGTTTCCATTTTGCTGGCTCACTCCCCGGAAGTTTATCGCCACGCGGCGTTTGCCGAATTTGATCTTATGCTATGCGGCCACACCCATGGCGGACAGATTTGCCTTCCGGGCGGTATGCCCGTGATTTTGAATGCCGATTGCCCGCGCGAGTTCTGCACCGGCGCCTGGCGCTTTCGGCAGCTGCACGGCTACACCGCCGCCGGCTCCGGGGCCTGTGTTCTCGACGTGCGGTTTAACTGCCCGCCGGAGATTACTCTGCACACATTGGTCAGAGCCTAGCACCCTTACCGGCTGGGCCTATTGGGTAAATGACGCCGGAAACGACCACGTAGGCCCACCGGGCCAGGGAATAGGATTGGGGGTGAACATCAAGCGACATCGATGGCACCCAACGGCGGGTCCCACTGAAGGTAGACTATTCGCCCTTAATTGCACATCCTTACCGGCTGGGCCGGGCTTGAATAGAACCACATTGAGAATTTCAGATAAAAAGTTTCATAGGCCGAAGCACGAAGCACAAAGCACAAAGCACAAAGCACAAAGCACAAAGCACAAAGCACAAAGCATTAGCTCTTACGCTGCAGTAGAACGCCGCATTCGAGGTGGGGTGTGTATGGAAACTGATCAAACGCGGCGAAACGCTGGATTTTATGGGTTTTCGAGATGGGTTCGAAATTACTTTTCAGTGTTTCTTGGTTGCAGGAAATATATAAAATGTTGTCAAATTTTGTCACCATTTCTATCGTGTGGCAATCCAGCCCGGCACGGGGAGGATCGACAAATACAGTGGTAAAATTATAACTGTCAATATTTATGTCCCTGAGTCGGCGAAAGTTACGCGTCTTATCGAGCGCCTGGCACAACTCTTCACTGGCCAACCTGGCGATGGCGACATTGTTTACGTTGTTGATCTGCAGGTTATAGAGCGCTGACTTTACCGACGTTTTAGCAACTTCTGTCGCCAGCACCCGGGTAAAATGCCCGGCCAGAGGGATAGTAAAATTTCCATTGCCACAATAGAGTTCCAGCAGGTCGCCGGTTAAGGGCTGTGTCACATCGAGCGCCCACGCCAGCATTTTTTCACAAACGCGGCCATTGGGTTGGGTAAAGCTGCTCTCCACCTGTTGATAGGTATAGGTTTTTCCCGCTACCTGAAGTTTTTCGATGACATAATCGCGATCGACCGGCATTTTTTGCTTGCGGCTGCGTCCGATTAAGTCCACCTCCAGTTGCACTTTTAATTCGCGTGCACAGGCGAGCCAAGCGTCGTCCAGGGGTTTGTGATAAATCAGGGTGATGAGGGCATCACCGCTAAGCGTGGTTAAAAACTCCACTTGAAAGAGTCGCTGGCGCAGCGTTTCAGAACGGTTAATGGCATCGAGGAGCGGCGTCATTAACTGGTTGATTCGCGTGGATCCAATCGCAAATTCATCAATGATAAAGGGTTTTTTATATTCACCGGGTTTATACATGGCGTAGTGGGCGCGACCCTGCTCCTGCCATATTTTGAATTCCGCCCGCATTCGATAATGCTGTGGACTGGACGCGAAAACCTCAATGTCGGGTGTGGAAAACTGAGCAAACTCTTGTTGTAATTTGTCAATTTTATTTGTTAACTGTTGCTGGTAGTGCTCGGGGTATACTGAGTGAATTGCCATGGGAGAATCTGAGGTTTGTGAATTTGGAAAAGCAACATGTATAGCCGTGAACAGTAGTTGCGAAAAGACTGTTAATTATATCGACTTATGTGGATTTGATATACCCGTAGTGATTGTATCCTATGTTAATTTTGCTTATTTCAGAGAAGAGGGTATCAAAGCGATGTGGGTACAGCGAGAGATAGCACTTCTGCCCCGACAGCGGGGATTTCACCTAATTACCGAAGAAATAGAGCGCCAACTGCCCGAGTTGAATGATATGGCCTTGGGAGTGGCCCACCTGTTTATTTTGCATACCTCGGCAAGTCTGAGCATTAATGAAAATGCCGATCCTTCCGTAAGGTCCGATATGGAGGCCTATTTCAATCAACTGATCCCTGAAAATGAACCCTATTACCGCCATGTTCAGGAGGGGGCCGACGATATGCCGGCGCATTTAAAGGCAATTTGTATCGGCACCGATTTAACAATCCCTGTCGCGGCCGGCCGGTTTTGTCTGGGAACTTGGCAGGGTGTTTATCTTGGTGAACACCGTGACCAGGGGGGCAGTCGCAGATTGGTGGTGACACTCAATGGTCAGGGCGATGATTGAACGGGCCAGGCTCGATTTTCTAAAATTATAACGATAGTGAGAAATACTGGAGAATAGCGTATGAACGGCCTGATGATGGAGCTTCACCCTACCATTACCTCAATCATGCAGTTTGCTGACAAGGTGTACCCAAACACTGAAATTGTATCGGTAACCGGCGATAATCCCCGCCATCGTTGCAGCTACGCCGATGTCTTTCGTCGAACGCGGAAACTGGCCAATGCCTTGAGTAAACTGGGGTTGGCCCGCGGCGACCGAGTTGGCACACTGGCTTGGAATGATTTCCGCCATTTGGAGCTTTATTACGGGATCAGTTGTTCGGGGTTTGTTTGTCATACCATTAATCCGCGTTTGTTTTCTGAACAGATTGAGTACATTATCAATCATGCCGAAGATCGTTATATTTTCCTTGATCCCATGTTTGTCCAGTTGCTCGAACCGCTCCAGGATAGATTGCCCGGGGTGGAAGGTTTTATTGTCATGTCTGATAAAGCTAATATGCCGGATACTACTTTGCGAGGCTGCCGAAGCTATGAGGAACTGATCGAGTGTGAGTCTGATGCGTTTTCCTGGCCTGAGCTCTGTGAGTCGGAAGCCAGTGCACTGTGTTACACGTCAGGAACCACTGGGCATCCTAAAGGCGTACTCTATAGTCATCGTTCCACTGTCGCCCACGCCTATGCCTCCTGCCTGCCGGACGCCCTGTGCCTATCCCATAGTGATGTCGTCATGCCTGTTGTGCCCATGTTTCATGTCAATGCCTGGGGGCTTCCTTACTCGACGGTTATGACTGGTTCCAAGGTGATTTTCCCCGGACCCAAAATGGGCGATGGTGAAACCCTTGCTGCGTTGATCAACGAGGAACGCGTATCTGTCTCTGCCGGCGTGCCGACCGTATGGCTTGCACTGTTAAACTATCTTGAGAAAAGCGGCAAGTCCCTGGAATCGCTACAGCGGGTTGTCGTCGGGGGGGCTGCCTGTCCGCTGTCGATTATGGAATCCTTTGAGAAAACGTATAACGTCTATACTCATGCGGCTTGGGGAATGACGGAGATGAGCCCCTTGGGTACTTTCAATAGCCGGCTCGACCGACAGGCACTGGGTGAGGAGATGTATGCAAAAATGCGCTTGAAAGCGGGGCGGCCGATATACGGGGTGGAGATGAAAATCGTCGATGAGGATAACAGGGAGCTGCCCTGGGATGGCAACGCTTTTGGTGCGTTAAAGGTTCGCGGTCCCTGGGTATGCCGTGAATATTTTAAACACCATGACAGCGATGCCCACGATGCAGAGGGTTGGTTCGATACCGGCGATGTCGCCACTATCGATGTATGGGGATATATGCAGATCACCGATCGCAGCAAAGATGTGATTAAATCCGGTGGAGAATGGATCAGCTCAATAGAGCTGGAAAATATCGCGGCCAACCACCCCGCGGTTGTAGAAGCTGCAGTGATAGGGGTTTACCATCCCAAGTGGACGGAAAGACCTTTGCTAATGGTGATTAAAAATGAAGATGTCGAATTGACACAAGCGCAAATGCTGGAGTGGTTTAAGGATAGAGTCGCTCCCTGGTGGGTTCCGGACGAAGTCGTATTTGTCGATAGCCTTCCGCATACCGCGACGGGGAAACTCGACAAAAAGTCGCTGCGCGACCAGTTTTCCGATTATCGATTTGTTGCAGATTAGTTTTTTACAGGCAATTAGTGGGGCGGGGCAGGCCGGCAATTTTGCTGGCAATTTTTGCGGGACTGGGGGGAAATAGCTTCATCAGGTAGATACTGCGCCCCTTTTCCGGCCCCAGTTTGTTGCCGGTTTGTTTGACAAGAACCCGCATGGCCGGGGATATTTCAAACTGTCGATAAAAGTCCCGCAGCAACTCAATAATCTCCCAGTGTTCATCTGTCAGAGAGAGGTTTTCCCGACAGGCGATTGCTTCGGCAACGTCCTTATTCCAATCATCCAGGTGTTTTAAATAACCTTCTTTATCGACGGCTATGTGACGTTGCCCGATTTTTAAAGACATGTTAACCCCGATCAATACCAGCTTTGAACACTATTGTGTTGTATCGTCAGCTGTACAAATTCGTCATAGTCAACCGGTTTTATCTGTTTCAACAGCAAATCGTTTTGCAAGCCCCGTGCATTCAGGTCGTCAGACAATACAAAAAACTCATTTTGTCCCCGGTTGCAGAGTTCAGACATTATGGTGGCCTGAGGGTTTACGGACAAAGCACCGTAAACGCCGTCTTCAATGAGTAACAGGCTGTGACCCGAGCCAAGAACCGTCAGGCATTCCTGTAACACAGTGCTGGAGAAAGGTGATTTGTTGACCGTATGTAAAATTGTCATGAGTAGAGAGATATTATCCGCGATATAAAAATTGGTGCTAAAAACTAAGCAACACATCCTGTTGATTCATCAGCTCTGCTATTTCGTCGTCTTTTAAACTCTGCACGGGTAATACCAGATCTTTTTCAGTGAGGCCGCGGGCGAGTAAAGCGCTGCTCTGAATATAGAACT
>JARROD010000002.1:14195-21129 GCA_037384225.1 Exilibacterium sp. | reverse complement strand
AGCGAGAACCGCATCGAGGGATTCCTTTGCCAGTGAGCTGCCGTAAGGTGGGTGGCGGTTGACAACCAATATCTTTTTCTTGTTCACATCAGTGCGCCTTTTAACTGCCGAATGTGATCAGTCGATCAGAGCTGACCGCGGCCTCCAGCAATTGGCCGAGCCCGGATATGTCAAAACCAGGCAACAGGTTAGCAGCCGGTTTTTGGTAGCGTTGCGCCTCTTCGCTGTTAATAATGCCGCGCCGCAGGGCCGCCGCAACGCAGACTACCATATCAATCTGGTAATCTCTTGCCATCTGTTGCCAGCGCTCTTGTAAATGGACTTCGTCCTGGGGTGGGGAGGCCAGCGCGGTTGCGTTTTGCACGCCGTCGGCGTAGAAAAACAGGCGATGAATTCGGTGCCCCTGTCGCAGAGCGGCGAGGGCAAACCGGTAAGCGCTGCTACTGGCTTGAGATGAATAGGGGGCGCCGTAGATGGCGAGGGAAATCACCATGTGGTAAAAAGCTTCATGTGATAAAAAGCCCCAAAGTTTCCTTCAGGGCTTGCGGCTATCAGTGAGACTTTTGTCTATTAATCATCACTCATAAATCCCAGGATATGTAGCAGGTTGACAAAGAGGTTATAGATATCCAGGTATAATGCCACTGTGGCCATGATGTAATTGGTTTCGCCACCATGGATGATGCGGCTGGTATCGTAGAGGATAAACCCCGACATCAGGAACACAATGGCGGCGCTCAGCGCGAGCTGAATTCCACTGATGTTAACACCAAACAGGCCGGCGACAATGGCGCCCAGCGCGGCTACCAGTACCACGACAAGCCCGGTCACCAAAAAGCCCGCCATAAAACTGAAATCTTTCCGGGTTGTCAGTACATAGCCTGACAGTGCGAAAAATACCAGTGCGGTGCCTCCCAGTGCCTGCATGACCACCTGGGAACCATTGGACATCGCCAGGTAATAGTTGAGAGTCGGGCCCAGCGAGGCGCCGAGAAGGCCGGTAAAGGCGAACACCACCAGCAGCCCTTTTTCAGAATTGGCGGTGCGGGGGAGTACAAACCAAATCAGAGCCAGTGCTGCCAGGCTCATGATCAGCGCTGTACCCCTGCCCAGACCGATCGCCATTGACACGCCACAGGTAACGGCGCTGAACGCAAGCGTCGCGGAAAGCAGAATATAGGTATTGCGCAATACCTTGTTGGTTTCCAGGCCCTTGCTGAGGGGCTTAGACTGAGTGTAGATATCTTGCATGAGTCAATCTCCGTTTATTGACGTCCTCGTAGAACTGATGAATTTTAAACACCGCGAATTCACAGTCTCTGTACTGACGTAATAATACAAAGCCGGGCATTAAAAGCAAGCGACTTTGCACTCGCGTCACACGAGGGTTATCAGCCTAAAAAGTTTTGTTTTTTAAAGGCTTAGCTCCTAAATAGGGACGCAATTGAGAAGTTTCAAGCGCCCGGGTATGTAAAGTTATGTTTCGGTGCCCGGTGTGTAACTTCCATCATACATAAAACCAGATAAACCTGAGGGGAATTCAGGCCGATAGCGGGATGATTTACGAGCAGTTTGGGGAAAAAATGATTTTTCGATTAAAAATAATAGCTTACCCGCTTGTCCCAGAAAAAATCCTCTGTATAATCTGCCCCTCAATTCCGGTGGGGTGGCTGAGTGGTCGAAAGCGGCGGTCTTGAAAACCGTTGAGTGTAACAGCTCCCAGGGTTCGAATCCCTGCCCCACCGCCATCAAAAAACTCCCTGTTTCCCGTACCTTGACGCCTTATTCCGTGTATACCCTAAGACGCCATTGATTTGTGTGCTTGTTGCATAGCTTAAAAACAACAATGCCGAACCGGTGGGCCCGGTTCGGCATTGTTGATTTACCCCTTTCTTATCGTTTACTGCCTGCAGGCGCTATTCCGCCTGGTGAATGTCGGTATGCTGAGCTGTGGCAGCAGAGCTGTTAGCTGCGGACTTTTTTACTCTCGGGTCGTTGGAGGGGCGTGCCAGTGACCTGGGATTGTGCTCTATGCTTGACGGCTGGGCCGTATCCAGTGCTCGCGGCGCCGGGCGTTGTTCCGTTTCTGTCTTAATCTGCACCTGGGTAACAGGTTTGGGATTTAAGCGCGGGTCGTTACTGGCGCGTTGCGGGGTAGTGATTTTGTGCGTGACAACATTTTCTACCTTGGTCTCAGCCGCATCGTTGTTGCTTTGTTCCCGCATCTTATCGACTGCCGATTCCGCGTCGGGCTGGTCGGATTCCGCCGAGGCGGGGGCATTCTCCCGAGTTGCGTTGTCAAGTCCAGGTTGACGGGCGCTGTTTGCTGACTCAGTTCCCGGTGCTTCCGTTGTCTCGGAGGCTGACTCTGAAATGCCGGCGCTTGGGGGTGGCGTTATTTCCGCTGCCGCGGTTTGCGGTGGGGTGCTAGCCGCCGTTGTTTCGACCGGGGCGGGTTGTACGCTCGGCTGAGACGATGCTGGCGTTGCTGCCGATGGCTCTGCACGGGGACGCTCCAAATCCACAGATTCCCTTCCCGCGGCAATTGGTGCGCTTTCAGAAGAAGGTTTCTCGCCGTGTGCTGTAGGCTTTTCAGCCGGGGGGGAGGACTTTTTAGCACTGGCTGAGGGCTCTATACCACTGGTTGAGGACTCTTTAACACTGGTTGAGGACTCTTTAACACTGGTTGAGGACTCTATACCATTGGTTGAGGACTCTTTAGCACTGGTTGAGGACTCTATACCACCGGTTGAGGACTCTTCACCAGCACTCTTCAGCGGTGTTTTCTTTTCAAACGGCAGGGGCTGTTGCCGTTCTCCAGTCGCGCCGGCTTCGGTGTGGTTTTGTTTGGCTGATGTAGACCTGCCGGTCGTCTGCTGCTCTTCCTGGATGCCGGATTTATCCGTGTTCTCAGCCGTAGTCAATGCGGCGCTGGATACGGGGGGCTCTCGATTTTCGACCGAATCATCCGTAAGCTGTTTTTGGGCATCTAAGGCTTGTTCGACCTGGGTGTTGAGTTCGACCATTTCGTTGTCACGGCGGCCACGGCGGCGTTGCTGGGGACGACCGCGTTTATTGGCCGGGCGCTTGGCCGGGCGATCGCCGCTGTCCTGTGCGGATGCTTGTCTATCGGTCAATTTGGCATCAGCTTTTTTCTCTTGCGGCTGTGAATCGTCTGCCTCAGTTGGTTTGGCTTTTCCATTGCCTGGAAATTCTTCGACCACCGAGCCACCTCTGCTTCGGGATTCTTTGCCGGATGCGGTTTTACTACCATATGAAGCCGATTTGTTGGCGCCAGATTCTCTGCGTTTGCCTGAAGCTTCTCCGCCATTGCCTCGGGCTGATGAGGGCTCTCTACCTCCCGCTGAGGGCTCTCTACCTCCCGCTGAGGGTTCTCTACCTCCCGCTGAGGGCTCCTTACTCGACAAAGAATCGCCGGTTTTGCGTCTGTTATCCCGTTGGTCGTCGCGGCGGCGGCCGTTTTTGCTCTCGCGGCGTTCCTCGCGTTCCTCGCGGCGGTTGGGGTCGCGGCTATCGCGCCGGCGACGGCTCTGTTGTTGATTGCGACCGCGGCCATTGCGACCGTTTTTGGCGCGATCCTGAGTTTTCTTTTGCTTGGTTTTGTCTTCGCCTTCGCCTTCGAAAAATTCGCTCAGCACTTTTAACAGGCGTGCAATAAGACCCGGTTTCTTGGGCGGTTCCGGTGCCGGTTGCGAGGGGGCAATCTGTTGCACGGCGGGTTTCGCCTGTGGCTGTGCGGGTTCGGCTTTTGGCTCTTCCTGGGAAGCACTGTCCTCTATGCCAGTAGTAATCTTATAACTGGTTTCGAAGGTGGAGCTGTCGTCATCGCGCAGCCTCTGCACCTCGAACTGTGGCGTCACCATTTCCGTGCTGGGCACAATGACTACCCGGCTGTCATTGCGGGTTTCAATGGCTGAAATCGCCTGGCGTTTCTCATTCAATAGATAGGTTGCCACCGTGACCGGCGCGATGGTACGAATCTCCGCGCTGCGCTCTTTTTGGGCCTCCTCTTCGACCAGTCGCAAAATGGATAGGGCGAGGGATTTGGTGCTGCGAATGGTACCTTGACCGCTGCAGCGGGGGCAGACTTTAGACGTGGTTTCCCCCAGTGACGGGCGCAGGCGCTGGCGGGACATCTCCAGCAAACCGAACCGGGAAATACGGCCCACCTGCACGCGCGCCCGGTCCATCGACAGTGCTTCACGCATGCGGCTTTCTACTTCGCGCTGGTTGCGCACAGGCTGCATGTCAATAAAATCTATCACTTGCAGCCCGCCAATGTCGCGTAGCCTCAGTTGCCGGGCAATTTCATCGGCGGCTTCCAGGTTTGTCTGTAGTGCCGTCTCTTCGATGTCGCCTCCTTTTGTCGCCCGGGAGGAGTTGATATCGATCGATACCAGTGCTTCCGTGACGTCGATGACGATGGAGCCGCCGGAAGGCAGTTTCACTTCGCGCTCAAACGCCGTTTCAATCTGGCTTTCGATCTGGTAGCGATTGAACAGTGGGGTGGGGTCTTCGTAGAATTTTACCTTGCTTCTATAATTGGGCATCACCTGCTGGACAAACGCTGAGGCTAACTCATAAGCTTCGCTATTATCGACGATAATTTCGCCGATATCGGGGCGCAGGTAGTCTCTGATTGCTCGCACAATAACGTTACTTTCCTGAAACAGGAATTGTGGTGCAGAGGATTTGTCCGCTTCGGTTTTGATCGAGTCCCAGAGCTGCAGCAGATAATTTAAATCCCATTGCAGTTCCTCGGCACTGCGGCCGACGCCCGCGGTGCGCACGATTGCCCCCATTCCTGAGGGGACGTCAATCTTGCTGAAAGCTTCGCGCAGCTCCGCGCGCTCTTCGCCGTCGATACGGCGGGAAATACCACCGGCTCTGGGGTTGTTGGGCATCAAAACCAGATAGCGGCCGGCAAGGCTGATGAAGGTTGTTAATGCAGCCCCTTTGTTGCCTCTTTCTTCCTTGTCAACCTGGACGATAACCTCCATGCCTTCTTTGAGCACATCCTTGATCTTGATTCGGCCTTCGATGTCCCGGGGTTGTTTTAGAAAATACTCACGGGAAATCTCTTTCAATGGAAGAAAACCGTGTCTCTCGGAACCATAGTCAACAAAAGCCGCCTCAAGGCTGGGCTCTATGCGGGTAATTTTCCCTTTATAGATGTTGGCCTTTTTCTGCTCACGGGTACGATTTTCTATATCTAAATCGTATAACCACTGGCCATCGACCAGGGCTACGCGCAACTCCTCAGGCTGAGTTGCATTGATTAGCATTCTTTTCATGTGCTACCTAAAATGATTTAGGCGCTTTAGCGAATGCGTGGCGTCCAGTCAGTACTACAGAACTGATGCACAGCCTCTCTGGATCGTTGTGCTACGTCCTGCTCACAACGGCGGCCGTGGATATCGTTAACTTCAATACAGGTATCCTTTGCGGTTCAGAGGTGACTGCTATGATCGTATTTGCAGCCACAGCTCTGAGAATGCTGTGGAGTATTGATTGCTGTAACTATACCCATTACCCGAACATTTACCTGTTTTCCATTGGCTGCTTTGCAGCTTCTGCCAGGCTTTGGTGCTATCTGGCTTATCCCCGAAGTCAATTACTCTGCTCTTGCAGGGTGAGATTTTGCCTGCTTTTCGTTTTGTCGGCTGCAGCGCTGAGTAGCGATATATACGTTCATTTTTAACGCTATAGGCGTGCCGCTTAAGCTTCTGACCTATTACAGCCCTAACGCTTCCACTTTTCGCGTCTCTGACCGTCCCGGCACTCAGGGGGACAACACTGATGCGGTTTGCTTGCCGGTGTTGCAAATTGTCGAGTCGTTTCAATCGTTGGGCCTGAAAATCTCATTTTTACCAGCAGTACCTTTGTAGAGTATGCTTTCTATTCTGTGAATTCTAACTTTATACCGGCGCACTCGTTTGCGCGGTTATTAAAAATGTGTTTCCGATACATCTTTTTAGCGACGTATTGAATCGGTAAACACCGTTTGTTTTGTTTTCGGGGCTCACAGCGCAGAGAGCTCTTAGTTCCACCTTCTTCCACACTATAAAAGTTTGACTAACTAAAAGTTTGACTTCCTATAGGGGGGAGGGCGGCTCGTCCGCGTTTCTATGTAATAATAGAGCCCGATTTAAATTTTACTGGCCAGTGGTATTTCCTCGCGACACGCCCTTCGGCAGCTTGTGCCGGATTCGCTTTGTCCGGAAACCAACCTGATACAGTATGAAAGACTATAGCAGTATTTGATAAGTGCTTCAATTACATAGAAAATTATCCTATATTTTAGGAATTTACCTGCCTTTTTCCGCTTTTTATCAAAGCCTCCACTAGTATTATTGCGCCCATGAATGGAACCCAGAACCCGTTAGTTCAAGTACAGATTGTTGAAATCGATGCAGAGCACGCCGGCCAGCGCATTGACAATTTCCTTATCGCCCGCCTTAAAGGGGTGCCCAAGTCCCGTATTTACCGAATTTTGCGCAAAGGCGAAGTGCGGGCAAACAAGGGTCGGGTCAAGCCGGATTATAAGGTCCAGACGGGAGATTTGATCAGAATACCACCAATTCGTATCGCTGCGGAGAAACCCTTGCACAAACCCGGTGCCACGCTGGTGGAATTGCTGGAAAGCGCTATTATTTTTGAAACCGATGCGCTTTTGGTGGTCAATAAGCCGGCGGGACTGGCGGTTCACGGTGGCAGTGGTATCAATCTGGGGCTGATCGAGGCGCTCAGACAGATGCGCTCGCGGGAGTCGGTGTTGGAACTGGTCCACAGGTTGGACAGGGACACCTCCGGTTGCATTATGGTCGCCAAAAGACGCAGTCTGTTGCGCGATATGCAGGCACAGTGGCGGGAAGGTAAGGTTAAAAAAATATACAATGCGTTGGTAGCGGGT
>JARROD010000002.1:0-14159 GCA_037384225.1 Exilibacterium sp. | reverse complement strand
ACTCAGCAGTGGCGAACGAATTGTGCGGGTGGACCCGGATGGCAAACCGTCGTTGACCGAATTCAGGGTTTTGACTCATTATGGCGGCAGCGACGTGTTCAGTGCCTGCACCCTGGTGGAAGTCCAGCCGGTCACCGGACGTACCCACCAAATCAGGGTGCACGCCCAGTATGCGGGGCATGCGTTAATCGGCGACGAAAAATACGGGGACGACCAGCGCAACAAAGTTATGCGTGACCTGGGGTTCAAACGGTTGTTTTTACATGCCGCGAACCTATCCTTCTGTCTGCCGGGGGAAGCCCGAACCGTTAGAGTAGAGGCGCCATTGAGCAATGACCTGGTAGAGGGGCTGGCCAGACTTAAGGCTATTTCGTTAGCGAAAGCCGAGCGGCATTCGGACTTTTAGTTATTGGTAGTGGCGGGAAGGGGTGAGTCCGGGCTTGGCGTCTGGATTTAGTAAATCGTCTACAGCGGTTGTTGGGAGGTTTTCATTGCTGTTTATTTTTGATTGGGACGGGACCGTTAGTGACTCAACGGACAAAATTGTTACCTGTATGCAACGGGCCGCTGAAGATTCGGGACTCGCGGTGTTAGGTGACGAATTGATCAGGGATATTATTGGTCTGGGGTTGCCGGAGGCGCTGCTGCGGCTGTACCCGGAGGCCGAGGACGAACAGCATAAACATATGCAGTTGAACTACAGCAAGCATTTTGTTGAAGCTGACCGCGAGCCTTCTGCTTTTTACCCGGGGGTGATGGAAACGCTGGAATATCTGCGCAGTGAGGGGCATCAACTCGCCGTAGCGACCGGAAAAAGCCGCCGGGGGTTGGATCGGATATTTGAGACCCTGCAGATACAAAACTTCTTCCACGCCTCCCGTTGTGCCGATGAAACCGCCTCCAAACCCCACCCGAAAATGCTGTTTGAACTTTTGATTGAACTTGAGATGGCACCGGCGACGGCGGTAATGGTGGGGGACACCGAATACGATATGGAAATGGCACAACGGGCCAATATGGCAAGTATTGCTGTAAGTTATGGCGCTCACCATATCGATCGACTGCGGGCCTACAACCCGGTTTTGTGTGTGGACCAATTTAAAGAGCTGGCGACCTGGTCGGGCTATGTGAAGCTGGGGTTGGATATGCAGGAGAACAAACTTGTTTAACCGCAAACCCAAATCAACCATTGACCCCACTGATGAGCATAGGGACTGGCGGTTAATCGAGTCTGTTGTCAGTGATGTGCTGGCAGAGCAGAAAACGGCCCGGCGCTGGGGAATTGTGTTTAAATCCCTGACGTTTGTGTATCTGTTTGCGTTGTTGCTTATCTTTAAGTCGGGGTCGATCGGTGTAGAGGCGGGGCCAAGCGATCCCCATACTGCCCTGGTGCAAATAAACGGGGTCATAGCCGCTGATAAGGATGCCAGCGCCAATGCGATTGTCAGCGGACTGCGTGCGGCTTTCAAAAATGAACATGCCAAAGGTGTTATTGTCGCCATCAATAGTCCCGGCGGCAGCCCCGTGCAGGCAGGTTATATTTACGACGAAATTATGCGGCTGCGAAAACAACACCCGCAGACAAAACTTTACGCTGTTATCAGTGATTTGGGGGCTTCCGGTGGCTATTATATCGCTGCGGCTGCCGACGAAATCTACGCTGACAAGGCCAGCCTGGTGGGGTCGATCGGCGTTACCGGATCCGGTTTTGGGTTCGTCGATAGTATGGAAAAGCTCGGTGTTGAGCGACGCCATTTTACCGCCGGTGAACATAAGGCGTTTCTGGATCCGTTTTCCCCGCTTAAAGAAGGGGAAAAAACCTTCTGGCTAAAGGTGTTGAACAGCATTCATGATCAGTTTGTGACCGCCGTCAAGCGCGGCCGCGGAGACCGCTTGAACACGGATAGTGGTCAACTGTTTTCCGGGCTGATCTGGAACGGCCAACAGGCCCTGGAATTGGGGTTGATCGACGGTCTGGGCAGCGCCGGCTATGTGGCTCGGGAAGTGATCGGCGCCGAAGAGGTTGTCGATTACAGTAATCGCCGACCGCTGTTTGAGGAATTGTTTAGGAAATTGGGCATCGCCGTCGGCGAGGGAGTCGCCGGTTCCGTCAGTATTTCTCAGGTGCCTTTGCAGTTGCGCTAACGGCGCTTACGTTCAGGGTAACTTCGCAATAGGGGTATTGTGCCTGCCCCGGCTTATTGAGACGTTACGGTCAAGCTAAAAATGTGGGTGAAAACTCGCGAATTCTTTGACAGATAAATCACCAGCCCCTATTATTGCGCGCTTATGTCGAATGCCCCCTCTCAGCAGCCCCTGCCCAGGCAAATAGATCCGCGCAAATTTGCGCAACAAGGGGTCTCTTTGACAGGCAGTATAGCTATTTCGGCCCTGAGCCGGGTAGCAAACGCCGTACAGGGTCGCGACGGGGAAGTGGCGGTTGACTTGGTATTTGCTGTAGATGAGCAAAAGACCAGAACTTTAACCGGTACGGCTGATGCCAGGGTCAATGTGATCTGTCAGCGGTGTCTGGATGTGATGGATCTGGACCTGCACTGTAGGTTGAATCTGGCAATGGTCTGGGATGAAGAAGATGCCAGACAGTTACCCAGAAATATGGACCCCTGGATAGTGGGTGAGGGGACCGCTGATCTCTACGAGGTAATAGAAGACGAGTTGTTGTTGGCCCTGCCTATAGTGGCCTACCATGACTCAGGCTGTGTGGAGCCGTCGCTGTTCTCCGCCGGCGAACCGGTAGAGGAGGGTGAAAAACCGGAGAACAATCCGTTTCAGGTGCTGGAGCAGCTTAAAGGCGGCTCTAAAAATTAAGGTTTTTTTCAGATGCTTTATGAGGGATTGCCGAATTGCCAAGGTGTCCCGTCTGCAGTCATAGATAGGAGTTAAATAATGGCCGTTCAACAAAACAAAAAGACCCGTTCCAAACGCGGTATGCGTCGCGCTCACGACGCCCTGTCGGAATCTACGCTGTCGATCGATCCGACCACCGGAGAAAAACATCGCCGGCATCACATTACGGCCGATGGTTTTTATCGTGGCCGTAAAGTAGTCAACATCGCCGACGAAGATTGATTCCGAGCGGACAACCGGAGCACCGGCTTGTCAAAAACGATTCGGATAGCGGTTGATGCTATGGGCGGGGACTTAGGTCCCCGCGTTACTATCCCCGCAACCTTGGAAGTCGCCGCACAAAGTCCGCAACTGGAGTTCATACTCGTCGGTGACAAGTCCCAGTTAACCTCCCTGCTTCATTCCCAGTCCGAAAATACAGATGTGTCCCGCATAAAGCTGGTTCATGCGCCGGTAGCTGTCACCATGGGTGACAAACCGTCCCATGCGCTGCGCTACAAGCGGGATTCTTCGATGTGGATAGCTGTGGAAATGGTACGCAGCGGTGCCGCTGATGCCTGTGTCAGCGGCGGTAACACTGGGGCTCTGATGGCCATGGGCAGGCATTTGCTAAAAACCTTTCCAGGTATTGATCGCCCGGCGATTTGCAAGCCGGTACCCACTGAAAGAGGACACAGCTATTTACTGGACCTCGGTGCCAATATCAATTGTCAGGCACAGCAACTGGTGCAGTTTTCCATGATGGGGGCGGTATTGGCGGCGAGTGTGGATCAGAACCCGAATCCGAGCATTGGGTTGCTCAATATCGGTGAAGAAAACACCAAGGGAAACGACCAGATTCAGCTTGCCGCGCATTTATTAAGCCAGTGGCCACAGCTCAATTACACAGGTTATGTCGAAGGTGACGGTATTTATTCCGGTATTGTTGATGTTGTGGTGTGTGATGGCTTTGTGGGCAATGTGGCGCTGAAGGTGAGCGAAGGTGTGGCGCGCTTTCTGACGGATCGTGTCGAAGACATTTTCAATGTCGGTTTATATGGTCGTCTGGTTGGCCGGATTGCCCGCCCACTGTTGCGAAAATGGCATACACAATTCGATCCGGCCCGCTATAATGGCGCCAGTTTTTTAGGTTTGCGGGGAACTCTCATTAAAAGTCATGGCGGCGCCGATCAACGCAGTTTCACCTATGCATTGAGAACGGCGATAGAACATGTTGATAAGCAGATTGCCACTTGTATCCATGATCAATTGGCTACTTACCAGGGCTGCCGGAGAAATTAATTTCTACGGCAGCCCTTATAGCCTGATACACAGTGTTGACAGCCGTTGGAAGTCAAGCTCGGTAGTAATTTACAAATTTAAGCAGGTGAGTAGATATGTCCAATCATCATATAGCATTTGTGTTTCCCGGCCAGGGGTCTCAAAAAGTGGGGATGCTCACCGAAATGGCGGCCGCCAACCCCATTGTTGAGCAGACGTTTGCCGAAGCCTCCGCAGTGCTGGGGTACGATCTTTGGAATTTAGTGCACAATGGGGCTCAAACGGACTTGAATCTGACAGAACGGACGCAGCCGATATTGCTTACAGCCAGTGTGGCGCTGTGGCGGATTTGGTGCGAACAGACCCCGGTGCGCCCAAAGTTGATGGCAGGCCACAGCCTGGGTGAATGGTCCGCCCTGGTCTGTGCCGGTGTGATAGATTTTGCCGCCGCGGTTAAGCTGGTTCAGCAGCGTGGAATGTTTATGCAGGCGGCAGTTCCCGAAGGTGAAGGAGCTATGGCCGCTGTTATCGGCCTGGAAGCCGAGGTGATTAAAAATATTTGCACAAAAGTCGCTTGCGGCGATGTGTTGGCGCCGGTCAATTTCAATTCCCCCGAGCAAACGGTTATCGCCGGTGCCGCTGCAGCCGTTGAACGAGCGATTGTTTTGTGCCGGGACGCTAAAGCCAAGCGGGCAATATTGCTCCCCGTAAGCGCACCATTTCACACAGAAATGATGCGCCCCGCCGCCGAGAAGCTGGCATTGCAGATTGAGCAGACGCGGTTCAATACACCGAAAACCCCCATAGTCCACAATGTGCATGCTCAAGTTGAATCCGACAGTGACACGATCAAAGCGCTGATGATAGAGCAGATATACAGTCCAGTGCGCTGGGTTGACTGTGTCAACAACATGGTCGCCGATGGCATTGAAGTGGCTGTCGAGTGTGGTCCGGGTAAAGTCTTATCCGGTTTGAATAAGCGCATTGTCCGTAGTCTGCGGGCGTTGACTATCGAAACACCTGCCGAATTGGATAACGCCGTTTCCGCATTTAACCAAATTTAACCATTGGTATTTAATCCATAACCTTTTATACAGGGTGAAAATCCATGAGCATTCAGGACAAAGTAGCATTGGTAACCGGCGCGAGTCGAGGTATCGGCGCTGCCATTGCCGATCAACTGGGCGCTGCCGGTGCCGTTGTAATCGGTACGGCGACCAGTGAATCCGGTGCGGAAAAAATTACTTCCCGCTTGAGTGAAAAAGGAATACGGGGAGTAGGTTTGGTACTTAATGTAACAGACCCGGAGTCAATTAAGTTTTTGCTGAAAACTGTGCTGGACCAATACGGTTCTCCAGCTATTTTAGTAAATAACGCGGGTGTAACCAAAGACAACCTGCTGATGCGAATGGGCGAGGATGAGTGGTTCGATGTCATTGAAACCAATCTGAACGCGGTGTATCGCTTGAGCAAAGCTTGTTTGCGGGGAATGATGAAAGCGCGCTGGGGCAGGGTGATCAATGTCGGTTCCGTGGTCGGCTCCATGGGCAATGCCGGGCAGTCAAATTACTCGGCGACCAAGGCGGGAGTCGCCGGTTTTTCCCGCTCGCTGGCCAGGGAAGTCGGTTCACGCAATATTACCGTCAATACCGTTGCGCCCGGATTTATTGATACGGATATGACAAAAGCGTTGCCACAGGAGCAGAGGGAGCAACTCTTGGCCCAGATTCCTCTGGCTCGTTTGGGGCAACCGGAGGAGGTCGCGGGGGTGGTGTGTTTTCTCGCCAGCGACGCTGGAGCCTATATCAGTGGCGAAACCATCCATGTCAATGGAGGTCTGTATATGTCCTAACTCTTTGTTTTTATTGAACTTTAATAAGTGGTGCAAAGAAAATTGGTCCAATGCGTTACAACATGGCGAAAATCGATGTAAAATGCGCGCTCGTGTTGGCCGTGGGATTAAAAAAAGAGCCGTTGCAAGGCTTATTGGCATAACGGCGTAGCCGAATGATACCGACTAGGAGTTGAAAAACGTTATGAGCAGCATTGAAGAACGCGTAAAGAAAATTGTTGCTGAGCAACTGGGCGTTAAAGAAGAAGAAGTAAAGAGCGAAGCGTCTTTTGTTGAAGATCTGGGTGCGGACTCGCTGGATACAGTAGAACTGGTAATGGCTCTGGAAGAAGAATTCGAAACGGAAATTCCAGACGAAGAGGCTGAAAAAATTACCACTGTCCAGTTGGCTATCGATTACATTAACCAAAATCTGGCGTAATCTGTTAGTTCCACCTGATTGATAGCCTATTCCTGAAAGCCGTATCTATTGAAAAATAGTACGGCTTTTGCTTTATGGCGTTTTGAAAATATAAAGTGTTTGAGTAGCTCGAACACCATTGTATATATACCCAAAGCGTTTGAGAATTAGGCCTACAGAGCACGCTCTTTTTGCCGCTGGCCGCGTCGCTTCGTCCAGCGGCTCCAGACATTCGCGGCGCCGGCGCCCTTACTCGGTTGCCTGCCATGCTGCGTTGTCGTTCCCCTGTTATTAAAGCAAGGGGGAACAAAAATTGACGCACTCTGAAAACTTAAATCTCAAACGCTTTGGGTATAAAGGTTAATTTCACGCGTTCCAGTCTTGTGAGCAGTTGTTGTGCAAAAAGCTGAGCTTGAATAAGCCGGAGGAAAATGTGTTGCGTAGAAGAGTTGTTGTTACAGGTGTGGGAATGGTCAGTGCGCTGGGAAATACGGTGGAAAATACCTGGAAGGGTATTTTAAGTGGGAAAAGCGGTGTTACAGCCATTGATACCTTTGATACGTCTGATTTTACAACGCAGTTTACTGCTTCGGTTAAAGATCTTGATATCGGTATGTATCTGTCGCACAAGGAAGCGCGGAAAATGGATGCGTTTATTCAGTACGGCATGGTTGGCGGTATTCAGGCCATGGAGGACTCCGGGTTGGAAATCACCGAGAAAAATGCCGCGCGTATCGGCGCTGCAGTCGGCTCCGGAATTGGTGGCATTGGCTTCATCGAAGAATCTTCGCTTATCATTGAGCACAAGGGGCCTCGGCGAATTTCACCCTTTTTTGTCCCCGGCGCCATTATCAATATGATCTCCGGCAATCTGTCTATTAAATATGGTCTCAAGGGCCCCAATGTTGCCGTTACCACCGCCTGTACAACGGGAACGCACAGCATCGGCTGGGCGTCCCGTATGATCAGGTACGGTGAGGCCGATGCAATGCTGGCCGGCGGAGCGGAAATGGCTACCACCAGAGTGGGAGTGGGGGGGTTTGCCGCCGCACGGGCGCTGTCAACCCGCAATGACGATCCCCAGGCCGCCAGCCGCCCCTGGGACAAAGACCGGGATGGGTTCGTATTGGGGGATGGGGCCGGGGTACTGGTGCTGGAAGAATACGAACACGCAAAAGCCCGTGGCGCAAAGATTTATGCGGAGTTGATCGGGTTTGGCATGAGTGGCGATGCCTATCATATGACGTCGCCCCCCGAGGATGGCGCCGGCGCAGCGCTATCGATGCAGAATGCGATTGACGATGCAGAAATTCCGCTGGAAACGATTAACTACATTAATGCACACGGTACTTCCACTCCAGCCGGCGACATTGCTGAATGTCTCGCCCTCAAGTTAGTGATGAGCAACGCGATCGATCAAGTGGCGGTGAGTTCCACCAAGTCAATGATTGGGCATCTGCTGGGTGCGGCCGGGGCGGTGGAAGCGATCTTCAGTGTGCTTGCCATTCGGGATCAGGTGGCCCCTCCCACCATTAACCTGGATAACCCCGATAAAGGCTGCGACATCAATCTGGTGCCCCACACCGCGCAGGAACGCAAAATAGAAGCGGTATTGTCAAATTCCTTTGGGTTTGGCGGTACCAACGGATCCTTGATTTTTCGGAAAATTTGATCCTGGTCGATCGCTGCTAATGGGTGGCGAGTCGGCTCTCCGCGTGAACCCGTCCATGGAGGTTGGATCGGCGGTTCCCGGTCGCAGTCGGTCTGTGGACTTATAGTGGAGATTTATCCGGCGTGAAAAAATTTTTGGGTGTTACTGTTGTATTACTTACGATCGCAGCGGGAGGGGGAGGGTACTGGAGTTATCAATGGTTGCACAAACCGCTCAATATTTCTGCGGAAGGCTTTAACCACGAATTGAAAAGCGGTGACTCACTGGGGCGTATGGCTTATCAGTTAGAACGTCGCGGTATTTTAAATTACCCGCGTATTCTATTAGTTTATGCACGTTTTACCGAGACGGGGAACATTAAAGCGGGAGAATACTTTTTCCCCAAGGGAACGACTCCGCTGGAAATGCTGGAAAAAGTCGAGCGCGGTGAAGTTATCAACTACCAGGTTACTCTGGTAGAGGGCTGGACGTTTTCCCAGGCTTTGAATACCCTGCATCGGCAGCCAAAACTCAAAGCCCTGCTGGCGGATAAGACACGCACGCAACAACTTCAGCTATTGCAATTGGATTTGGATCACCCTGAAGGCTGGTTTTTTCCGGACACCTACAACTATACCGCCGGGACTTCGGATATCGAGCTTTTACAGGCAGCTCACCAGCGTATGCGGGATGTGCTGGCCAGCGAGTGGGAGCAGCGGGATATCGGACTTCCCTACGACAATGCCTATGAAGCTTTGATTATGGCGTCGATCATCGAGCGGGAAACTGGCCAGCCGTCGGAGCGGCGCCAAATTGCCGGTGTGTTTGTTCGGCGGTTGCAAAAAAAGATGCGCTTGCAAACAGATCCCACTGTTATTTATGGTCTGGGAGAATCTTACAAGGGCAATATCCAGCGACGGCATTTAAAACAGGAAACGCCTTATAACACCTATGTTATTCGCGGCTTGCCGCCCACACCGATTGCGTTGCCGGGTTATGAGTCCATTGCCGCGGCGTTGCACCCGGATGATGGGACAGCGTTATATTTTGTCGCCAAGGGCGATGGTAGCCACCACTTTTCTACCACGTTGGAGGAACATAATAAGGCGGTAAGGCGCTATCAGGTTTCTCGCCGGGAGAAAAACTATCGCTCTTCGCCAGCCGAAACCGAAGGAACCCTATGAATCGCGGAAAATTTATCACGGTCGAAGGCACTGAGGGTGTGGGCAAAACCACTAACATTGACTTTATAAAAGACTTTTTAATTCAACGGGGCATAGACCTTGTCGTAACCCGTGAACCCGGAGGTACGCCTTTGGCGGAGGAAATTCGGGCGTTGTTGTTGGCCCGACGCACGGAGCAGGTTGATGAAACGGCTGAATTATTACTGATGTTTGCCGCCAGATCACAGCACCTGCACAGGGTTATTTTGCCGGCTTTGGAGCGGGGGAAATGGGTTTTATGCGATCGGTTTACCGATGCCACCTATGCCTACCAAGGTGGCGGGAGATACGTTGATCAAGACCTGATCGCTCAGCTTGAATCCCTGGTGCAAAGGGATATGCGACCGGATCTGACATTGATACTTGATATTGACGTGCGTCAGGGATTACAGCGGGCTGTGCGTCGCGGCGACCTGGATCGTTTTGAACATGAAACCGTCGACTTTTTTGAAAGGGTGCGCACCGTCTATCTGCGGCGCGCGGCACATTGGCCGCAGCGCTACAGGGTTGTGGATGCGGGGGGAACCTTGGAAAATGTTCAGGCCGAAATCGGAAAAAACCTAGCTGAGACACTGGCTCCATGAGCGCTCAGGCGGAATCTCATCTTGCGCTGCCCTATCCCTGGCAGCAATCGGAGTGGCAGCGGGTCCTGCAATTACAGGCCCAGCAAAAACTCCCCCATGCGCTGATGCTGGGGGGGCAGAAAGGTCTGGGGAAAGCGCACTTTGCCGCCGCTGTGGCCCATTATTTGTTGTGTCTGGCGCCGCAAAGCGGGCTGGCCTGTGAAAACTGTCGCAACTGTAGACTGAATCAGGCACAGACACATCCCGACATCCATTGGGTTAGTCCAGAAGAAACTGGCAAAGTCATTAAGGTCGATCAGATTCGTCACTTAGCGGAATTTGTCGGCAAAACTTCGCAGCAGGGGGGGCTGAAGGTGGCTGTTATCGCACCAGCCGAAGCGATGAATGTCAACGCCGCAAACGCGTTATTGAAAAGTCTGGAAGAACCCTCGGGTGACACATTACTGCTCCTGGTCAGTCACGCGCCCAGCGCCGTGCTGGCGACTATCCGCAGCCGCTGTCAGCAGCTCAATTTTGCGGTACCGGATCGGCAGCAAACGCTGCCTTGGTTGAAAAAGCTGGTTGGCAATGCCGACGCCGATGCGCTGTTGGATTTTGCGGGCAATGCACCATTGGTTGCGTTGGCATTGCTTGAGGGCGATGCCCTGGAGCAGCGCAGTACCATGCTGAATGATCTACAAGCACTTGCTGAAGGCCGTGATTCCGCACTGGGGGTCGCCCGACGCTGGATGGCTTTTGAACCGCTTACGGTAGTGGAGTGGGTGCTGATCTGGCTGCACTCAGGCGCCCGGGTCTGGGTCACCGGTGCAGCCAACGTGGAATTGGGCGCGGTATTTCAACATTTGCATATCCCCCTTGTGTACCGCTACATCGATAAGGTTATGCAGTTGAAACGGCAGCTTCTCAGCCGCGCCAACCCCAATAAACAACTGCTGCTGGAAGAGCTTCTGATGGACTGGAGTGCGTTGACGCGGCACCCGTCTTCAGAGGGCAGTAGACAGTCAATGCGTAATGGATTAAGTTAAGTGTATATTGACTCGATAAAGAGCGTGAGCGGGGCCTGAGGCGCGGGCTCTGGCAGAGTAAAGGCAAGTTATGAAAGGTTTAGGTGGCGGGGCGCGCAACGGGATTTTGTCTTTGACTATTAAAGACAAAGCCGTTCTCTATGCGGCCTATATGCCCTTTGTGCAAAACGGTGGTCTTTTTATTCCCACCAACAAACCCTACAAACTGGGCGACGAAGTATTTATGTTGCTTAACCTGATGGATGAGCCGGAGAAAATACCTGTTGCAGGCAGGGTGGTTTGGGTCACACCCAAGGGCGCTCAGGGTAACCGCGCCGCCGGTATTGGTGTGCAGTTCAGCGATCAGGATGATACCGCGGCAAATAAAATTGAAACCTATCTGGCAGGCTCGCTGGAATCCGATCGTCCAACCCACACGATGTAACTTTTGACCCTCTATGCTGGTTGATTCCCACTGTCATCTGGATCGTTTGAATCTGGATCGCTATGACGGCGACCTGTCTCGAGCGCTGGAAGCCGCCCGGGCGCGGGGGGTGGAGCGGTTTCTGTGTGTAGGGGTGAGCCTGGAAAATCGGCGCGACGTTGTGGCTCTGGCACGGCGCTACCCAGATGTGCTGGCGTCGGTGGGGGTGCACCCGCTGGATGTCAAAAGCGGGCTGGCTTCAATGTCTGAATTGGTGACCTGGAGTTCCCATACCAGGGTAGTGGCGTTGGGCGAGACCGGTCTGGATTATTATTATGATAACGACAGCAGGTCACTGCAGCGGGAAAGTTTTGCTGTACATTTACAGGCCGCATCAGAGGCCGGACTTCCTGTTATCGTGCATACCCGCGATGCGCGTCGGGAAACTCTCGAACTAATTCGCCACCACGGTAATTCCGACACCGCCGGTGTGCTGCACTGCTTTACCGAAGACTGGGATATGGCTTCCAGTGCTCTGGACCTGAATTATTTTATATCCATATCCGGAATAGTGACCTTTCGCAATGCGGCGGCCCTCAGGGATGTGGTGAGGCGTTTGCCTCTGGAGCGTCTGTTGGTGGAGACCGATTCACCTTATCTGGCGCCAGTGCCCTATCGCGGCAAGTCCAACGAGCCGCAGTTTGTCAGAGAGGTGGCCGAGTATATTGCGGAGCTCAAGGGTATAAGCTTTGGCGAACTGGCGCGGCAGACCGGCCGTAACTTCTTGCAACTGTTCCCCAAAGCGCTGCAAGTGGATGATGACAAAAAAGTGACATAGTAGTTACATATGTAACTATTTGAAATCCGATGGTGAGGAAAAGCAATGCGGCAGCAACTAAAAAATATGCTGGAACTGCAAGAAAGTATGAATTCCCGGGTCCACCCCAACTGGCGCCAGCAGGGGTACGAGTGGTATCGGGCCATATGGGTCGAGTGTGCAGAGCTGCTCGATCACTATGGCTGGAAGTGGTGGAAGCAGCAGTCGCCGGATATTGCCCAGGTCAATCTGGAATTGATCGATATATGGCATTTCGGGTTGAGTTATTTATTGGCCCGCAATGCGGATGTGGATGTGGTGGCCGATGAGCTGGCTGGCTCTTTATTGGCTGAAGGCTCTTTATTGGCTGAAGGCTCTTTATCGGTTGAAGACTCTTTATTGGCTGAAGGCTCTTTACAACCGGATTTGGTTGAATCTGAGCGGGGAGAGTTGGATTTTCGCGGCGATCTGGAGGATTTTGCTTTAGAGACTTTACGCAGCCGGGGGTTCGATACGCAGGGGTTTGCCCGCTTGATGGTGGGAGTGAACCTAAGTTTCGATAGTCTTTATAAGGGATATATAGGGAAAAACGTGCTCAACTTTTTTCGCCAGGACCACGGTTATAAAGAGGGTTCTTACCAAAAACAATGGGGCGATAAAGAAGACAATGAGCATTTGGTTGAACTTTTTCAGACGCTGGATGCGAGCAAGGCTTCGTTTCAGGATGATCTTTACACGGCATTGCGATCGCGCTATCAGTCATTCATGGTATAGGAGTTAATCCCTGAGCTCGAAAATTTATGCAACGATGGTAGCTTCTCAATAACCCGGGGTAAGCACAGTGTCAGGCGGATGGCCGCCGGATCGAAGGCACAAATACCCCGGGTTATTGAGAAGTTACTGAAAATCGTCCCAACCCAATGGTTTTAGATGAAATTTCTGTTCAATTGCCTATAATGGCCCACCGCCTGGCCACCGTTTGACGGCCATTGTATTTATATCTTATTACGCGTTAACGGAGAAAAATTGTGAAAGCACCAGTCCGAGTTGCCGTCACTGGAGCGGCCGGTCAAATCAGTTATTCATTGTTATTTCGTATTGCTGCCGGCGAGATGCTGGGTAAAGATCAGCCGGTTATATTACAAATGCTTGAAATTACCCCGGCACTGGAGGCCTTAAAGGGTGTAGCCATGGAGTTGGATGACTGTGCCTTTCCGCTGTTGACGGGTATGGTTTGTACTGATGATCCCAATGTAGCGTTTAAAGAAGCTGACTACGCCCTATTGGTGGGGGCTCGTCCGCGTGGGCCAGGTATGGAGCGCAAGGACCTTCTGGAAGCGAATGCGGCGATTTTTTCCGTTCAGGGCAAAGCCATAAACGATCACGCCTCCCGTGGGATTAAAGTGTTGGTGGTGGGTAACCCGGCCAATACCAATGCCCTGATTACCCAACGCAATGCGCCGGATCTGGATCCGCGCCAGTTTACGGCGATGACACGGTTGGATCACAATCGCGCTTTAACACAGTTGGCTCAGAAAACCGGTAAAAGTATCAATGACATTGTCAAATTGACTATCTGGGGTAATCACTCTTCGACACAATATCCCGATATTCACCATGCGCTAGTTGGCGCTACACCGGCGATGGGGCTGGTGGATCAGAACTGGTACGAGCAGGACTTTATACCCAAGGTACAAAAACGCGGAGCCGCTATTATTGACGCCCGTGGAGCCTCCAGTGCGGCTTCAGCCGCTAATGCAGCCATTTTCCACATACGTGATTGGGCGCTGGGTACCGCCGAAGGGGATTGGACCAGTATGGGGGTCTATAGCGATGGCAGCTATGGTATCGAGAAAGGGCTGATATATTCCTTCCCCTGCGTTTGTGAAAACGGAAACTGGGAAATCGTTCAAGGTGTGGAAGTTAATGATTTCTCCCGTACCAGGATGACGGCGACGGAGCAGGAGCTGCAAGAAGAGCGCGATGCCGTAAAAGACCTGTTGCCTTCATAATCATAATAGGACAGCCTTTTAGGTGCTGGTATATGCACTGACTCTGGAAAAAGCGCGGGAAAAA
>JARROD010000001.1:102850-104820 GCA_037384225.1 Exilibacterium sp. | reverse complement strand
CAAATTTCCTCGTTGTTTTTTTGAACAGCCTTTTGTGCAAAAGGCACAATCGACATATAATGTGCGCCCCTTTCGCCCCGGGGTGTAATTTCAGCCAGAGGTTTTCCCAGTTATGGACTATCCGGATCGCTTTGATGTGATCGTTATCGGTGGTGGACACGCCGGTACAGAAGCCTGCCTTGCCGCCGCACGCATGGGCAGCAAGACGCTTCTGTTGACCCACAATGTGGAAACCCTTGGGCAGATGTCCTGCAACCCGGCCATCGGTGGTATTGGCAAAAGTCATCTGGTCAAGGAAATCGATGCTCTCGGCGGCGCCATGGCACGGGCGACAGACAAAGGGGGTATTCAGTTTCGCGTATTGAACGCACGCAAAGGGCCGGCTGTCAGAGCTACTCGAGCCCAGGCCGACCGGGCGCTGTACAAAGCGGCGATCAGAAAGACACTTGAAAACCAGCCCAATTTGCAGATTTTTCAACAGGCCGTCGACGACCTGATTGTTGAAGGTGAAACCGTTCGCGGTGTGGTGACACAAGCCGGTATTAAATTTTATTGTCGCAGCGTTGTGTTGGCTGCCGGCACTTTTCTCGGCGGTGTTATGCATATCGGCCTGCAACATCATTCCGGTGGTCGCGCCGGAGATCCACCGTCATTGGCATTGGCCAGGCGCCTGCGGGAATTGCCGCTGAGGGTCGAGCGCCTGAAAACGGGTACTCCGCCGAGAGTCGATGCCAAAAGCGTAAACTTTTCCATACTCGAACAGCAGTGGGGCGATTCGCCGACACCGGTAATGTCCTTCCTCGGTTGTCGGGGGGATCACCCGCAACAGGTGTGTTGCTGGATTACTCACACCAATGAGCAAACCCACGATATCATTCGCGGCGGTCTCGACCGCTCGCCCATGTACACCGGCGTCATTGCTGGCGCCGGTCCCCGTTACTGTCCTTCTATCGAAGACAAGGTCAACCGTTTCGCCGATAAAAACGCCCATCAGATTTTTGTTGAACCGGAAGGCCTTGATACCTGCGAACTCTATCCTAACGGCATTTCGACCAGCTTGCCTTTCGACGTGCAATTGAACCTAGTGCGGTCTATCAGAGGGTTTGAAAACGCCCATATCACGCGCCCCGGGTATGCGATTGAATACGATTTTTTTAATCCGCAGGACTTGCATTACAGCCTAGAAACCCGGCATATCGACGGCTTGTTTTTTGCCGGTCAGATCAATGGTACAACCGGTTATGAGGAAGCTGGCGCCCAGGGCTTACTGGCGGGCATCAACGCTTGCTTGCGCGCGCGGGAGCAAGAACCCTGGTGCCCGCGCCGCGACCAAGCCTATATCGGGGTACTGGTGGACGACCTGATCAGTATGGGAACCAGTGAACCCTATCGGATGTTTACCAGTCGCGCCGAGTATCGGCTGCTGCTGCGGGAGGACAATGCCGATCTGCGGTTGACGGAAAAAGGCCGTGAGCTGGGATTGGTGGACGATCTGCGTTGGCGGGGATTCTGCGAAAAACGGGATCTGGTCGAACAGGAGAAACAGCGCCTGAAAAACACCTGGATTCAGGCTGGCAGTGAAGAGGCCCGAGTGCTGGAGCCTCGACTTGAGGCGCCGATTGCGCGCGAATACAGCCTGCATGACCTGCTCAAGCGCCCGCGGTTGGGCTACAGCGATGTGTCTACATTGAAGGGGCGAGCCAATTTTAACCCGCAATCTCATCCACAGGTGGTGGAGCAGCTGGAAATCGACGCTAAATACGCCGGCTACATAGATCGACAACAGGAAGAGATTGAACGATTGCGTCGGCACGAAGAGACGTCTATTCCCGCTGACTTTGATTACGCCACTGTGGAAGGCCTGTCTCACGAAGTGAAACAAAAACTGCTCGAGGTTCGACCGCAAACCCTGGCCCGCGCTGCCCGTGTTCCCGGTGTGACACCGGCAGCCGTATCTTTGTTGCTGATTT
>JARROD010000001.1:47031-102830 GCA_037384225.1 Exilibacterium sp. | reverse complement strand
TTAAAAAAACGCTCGGTCAATTTATAGTCGCCATTTTGCCTCCGTCTTTACAGTCAGTGTCGCAATATCAAATAAACAAAACGTCAGGGTAAACCGCTTTGAATAAGTCTGCTGTCAAGGGCTCCATCGTCAAAGAGGTAGCTGAGAGTGATCTGCGGCGACAGCTGGAGGCGGGTATCGACGCACTGGAGGTGTCTCTGCAACCGTGGCAAATCCAACGGCTACTGAGTTACCTGACACTGTTCGAAAAATGGAACCGAGCCTATAACCTTTCCGCTGTACGAGACGCATCGACCATGGTGTACCGTCATCTGCTCGACAGTCTGAGTGTGTTGCCCTACCTCGCCGGCGCCGGTGATCGTTTTATAGACGTGGGTACTGGCGGGGGGCTGCCGGGGATTCCGCTGTCCATTGTGTTCCCGGAACAAAAATTCACCCTGCTCGACAGCAGTGGTAAAAAAACCCGGTTTTTATTTCAGGTCGGGTTGGAGCTGGGGCTGGAGAACATCGCTGTGGAAAACTGCCGTGTGGAGTCTTTCAAACCTACACAATTGTTTGACGGTGTTGTCAGCCGAGCATTTGCCAGCTTGAAAGATATGACTGACAACTGTCACCACCTGCTGGCGAAAGGTGGTCGATTCTGGGCGATGAAGGGGATTTACCCTCGTGACGAGTTGAGCCGGCTTGAAAAACATTATAAGGTCGAGAGCTGTCACCTATTGCGGGTTCCCGGAGGCGGAGGTGAGCGACATCTGATTGAATTGCGCATCGGCGAACCAGGATCGACTGGTTAGCATAAAATACAGCCCAACTAAACGCGCCAGCAAAATAGAATCGATAACAATATAACGTCAGTGCGCTGGTACAGAGTGTGAAAGCAAAGGTAAATAATCTTGGGTATGATCTACGCGGTCACAAACCAGAAAGGCGGTGTTGGCAAAACCACCACCTGTGTCAACCTGGCGGCGTCACTGGCGGCAACCAAAAAAGAAGTGCTGCTGGTGGATCTGGATCCACAGGGAAACGCCACCATGGGAAGTGGAATCGACAAAAATGAGCTGGAGCTTTCCGTCTACGATGTACTGACCGGACGGTGCTCGGGCAGCAAGCCCCTGGTATATTCCGAGTCTGGCAAATACTGGGTGTTGCCGTCCAATGGCGATCTGACCGCCGCCGAAGTGGAATTACTGTCACTGGAAAACAAAGAGCGGCGCCTGCGGCGGGCGATAGGGGAAGTGCGCAGCCGCTATGACTACATAATTATCGATTGTCCGCCGGCACTGAATATGCTCACGGTCAATGCATTAGCCGCTTGTGAAGGAGTGATTATCCCCATGCAGTGCGAATACTATGCCCTGGAAGGGTTATCAGCACTGATGGGTACCATTAATCAAATTCAGCAGGTGCTCAATCCGGACCTGAAGGTGGAAGGCATACTGCGCACCATGTATGACCCGCGTAATAGCCTTACCAACGACGTTTCGGCACAGTTGTCGGAATATTTCGGCGATCGGCTTTACCGCACCTGTGTACCGCGCAACGTCCGTCTTGCCGAAGCGCCCAGTTTTGGCATGCCGGCGCTGAGCTATGATCGTCAGTCAAAAGGTGCTATCGCCTATCTTGCCCTGGCGGGAGAAATAATACGGCGCAATGAGGCGACACAGGGGCAGTCGAGGATTGGGGTTTAATCGGCCCCGCCGTTTTTCACTGGCACCAGCATTATCGCCGGTGTAGATATAGATAGAAAGAAATAGGAACCGGAATTAGCTATGGCTGCAAAACGTAAAGGACTGGGGCGTGGACTTGACGCTCTGTTGAGCGGTGCAAAAAGCAGCGAAGCGACCCAGATTATCGCCGCCGCCACATCGCCGGACCCCGGAGAAGACGGTAAACTTGCCGGTATTCCACTGGAATTCATTCAGCGGGGCAAATACCAGCCGCGCCACGACATGCACAGCGAAGCGCTGGAAGAGCTGGCGGAGTCAATCAAAGCCCAGGGTGTCATGCAGCCTATCGTCGTGCGGCCCATAGCCTCCGCGCCAGCGGGCGTAAAGTACGAAATTATTGCCGGTGAACGACGCTGGCGTGCTGCCCAGATAGCCGGACTGGACAAAATCCCCGCTGTGATTCGCGAAGTCACAGACGAAGCGGCCATCGCCATGGCGCTGATCGAAAATATTCAGCGCGAAGATCTCAACCCCATCGAAGAAGCTGTGGCACTAAAGCGTCTTCAGGATGAATTTGAATTGACTCATCAGGAGGTGGCGGCTGCGGTGGGTAAATCCCGCACCACGGTCACCAACCTGTTGCGGCTGATAACCCTTTCCGATGAAGTAAAAATGCTACTCGAACACGGCGACCTGGAAATGGGGCATGCCCGCGCCCTGCTGACTCTTGACTCCTCCCGGCAGCGGGACGTTGCACGCCAGGTGACGGCAAAGGGTTTGTCTGTACGCCAGACCGAGGCCCTGGTACGGCGGTTGCAAAAACAGCTGTCCGAGACCACACCGGAAACCAAAGAGGATCCGGATATCAAAAAGCTGGAGGAGGGGCTGGCGGAACATATTGGTGTTCCCGTCAGTGTGCAACATTCCGCCAAAGGCAAGGGAAAGCTGGTTTTAAAATATAATAATCTCGATGAACTGGATGGTATTCTGCATCATCTGAGATACCGGTCGTAATTCGGCAACTTCCCTGTATAGGTTTGGGACTGATCGAACTTTGGTTGAACCCTAGCCCCTTTGACCCTATAATGCGCGACGCCCAATTGGTGGTTGGTTTCGACCGGCAATGAGCGTACTTGGTGCAGCGTAGTAGAAATATCGTAGAAGTTGCAAAAGCAATAGAAAAACTGCGGAAATAGATTTGTGTTAGCCATGAAACATGACGCCAGGGCGTCATGCGATTAAAAGTGTCCCTAGAATAGGTGTCTATAGATACAAGCCTATAGATAAGAGTACTCTGGGATAGGTTGTTAAAATCACTATGGCTAGCCTAAAGAAACCACCGGTTTATCTGGTAACCCTGGCTCAGACCACTGTGTTACTGCCCCTGTGTCTGTTGGCCTGGGCGTTCGATAGAACCGCCGCATATTCTGCGTTACTCGGTTTGTCGGGTTTGGATTGATTTACCTGCTGGTACACCCCCTTAATGTGCTGGTTCTGATGGCGACCTACATAATACTGGTCGTCGTGCAGTGGGTCGCATCCGCGAAGCTTATTGGCTAGAAAAATTTCTCCATTAGTGAGAGGAGCGACCCCGACAGGGGTATTTATTTACATTTAATTTTTTCAAGGTGCTAAAGAGGCGATATGGCAAGCGAAGGGCAAACCTCCACTGGATATATCCAACACCACCTGCAAAACCTGACCTATGGCAAACTTCCTGCCGGGTACGCGCGTGACGATGGAACTGTGCTCGAACAGGCCACCTGGACCATGGCCCACAGTTCGCAAGAGGCTCAGGACATGGGATTTATGGCGATACACCTGGATACGCTGGGTTGGTCCATAGGACTTGGCGCTGTGTTTTGCTATCTCTTTTATCGCACCGCCAAAAAAGCCGTGACAGGGGTGCCGCGAGGCGTTCAAAGCTTCGTAGAGATGATGATCAGCTTTATCGATGAGACCGTTAAAGATGTTTTTCACCACAAAAACCGCCTCATAGCGCCTATGGCGCTCACCGTTTTTGTCTGGGTTTATTTGATGAACCTGATGGATTTGGTGCCGGTGGACTGGCTTCCCTGGGTTGCCGGGAAAGTCGCCGATGACCCTCATTTTTTCTTTAAAGTCGTAGCAACCACGGATCCCAATGCCACTCTGGGCATGGCGATTGGTGTGTTTATCCTCATGATATTTTTCAGTATTCAGCAAAAAGGTCCAGTTGGGTTTGCCAAAGAACTGTTGCTGCACCCTTTTAATCATTGGGCCATGATCCCGTTTAATCTGATTCTGGAGCTGGTTGGCCTGATAGCCAAACCCATTTCCCTGGGACTGCGTCTTTTCGGCAACCTTTACGCCGGGGAAATGATCTTTCTTCTGATTGCGCTGATGTACAGCGCCGGTATAGTGTTCGGCCTCTTTGGTGGTGTATTGCAATGGATGTGGGCGATGCTTCACGTGCTGGTGATCTTGATTCAGGCTTTCGTGTTTATGGTGCTCACGACTGTTTATATGGCCATGGCGCACGATGTCGATGAGGCGCATTGATTCGGCTTAGGCCAGGATTTTGGATTTCACTTAACCTTACTATTTCAACTTTTTACTTTAGACGGGAGAAAACAATGGAAGCACTTGGTTTGGTATATATCGCGGCCGCCCTGTTGATTGGCTTGGGTGCTCTGGGCACGGCGATTGGTTTTGGTTCTCTGGGCGGTAAACTGCTGGAAGGGTCTGCCCGCCAACCGGAACAGGGTCCTGCGCTTCAGGTTAAAATGTTCCTGATGGCGGGCCTGCTGGACGCGGTGCCGATGATCGGTGTAGGTATTGGCATGTACCTGATCTTCGTTGTCGCACCTGGATTGGCTTAATTAATAAGTCTCAAACGTAAAGAGCGAGGGGTGTCGGTGTGAACATTAATTTAACGCTCATCGGTCAGACGATTTCATTTGCCTTCTTTGTATGGTTTTGCATGAAATTTATCTGGCCACTGCTCATTGGTGTCATGGAAGAGCGCGAAAAGAAAATCGCTGCCGGACTCGAAGCGGCTGAAAAGGCCGACAAGGATTTGGAGCTCGCCAGGCACAAAGCGTCCCAGCAGCTTCGCGAAGCCAAGGAGCAGGCCGCTGCTTTGATTGAGCAGGCGAACAGACGCGCCAGCCAGATTGTCGAAGAAGCCAAAGAACAGGCCCGGCTCGAAGGTGATCGCCTGAAAGTGGCAGCCAGAGCGGAAATAGAGCAGGATGCCAACCGCGCCAAAGAAGAGTTGCGCGGCAAAATTGCCACCCTGGTTTTAACGGGTGCGGAAAAAGTTCTGGAAGCTTCCATCGATAAACGTGCCCACGGTGAGCTGCTGAATAAACTGGCCGCGGACCTGTAAACAGACTGCGGAGCCCCATAGGGGATAGACCAAGCGAGAAAAACGATGGCTGAACTTATTACCCTGGCCCGGCCTTACGCCAAAGCGGCGTTCGAGTATGCCCTCGCCCGCAAAGAGCTGCAGGTGTGGTCCGATATGCTGGCTCTGGCGGCGGCTGTGGCGCGGATGGACAACATGGTTAAAGTGATGGCTTCTCCGGGGCTGAGTTCACTGCACAAAGGCGAGGAATTCACCCGCGTCTGCGGCGATCAACTCACCGAGAACGGTCAGAACTTTATAAAGACCCTGGCGGCGAATCATCGCTTGCAATTGTTGCCTGAAATTCAGCAATTGTTCGAAGCGTACAAATCTCAGCAAGAGAAGTCGATTGAAGTGGAAGTCAGCACTGCTTTCGAACTCTCCCCAGAACTACAGACTAAACTGGCGAAATCACTTAGCGCCAGGCTGAACCGCGAAGTGAATATGCGCAGCTCCGTTGATAAGAGCTTGTTGGGGGGCGCAATTATCCGAACCGGCGACACTGTGATCGACGGTTCTGTTCGCGGACGCCTGGCTAAACTCGCCGAGGCAATGAACTCCTAATCCCGCACCTGCGGACGGGGTATTGAGGAACAGAGCATGCAGCAACTGAATCCTTCTGAAATCAGTGAAATTATCAAGCAACGTATCGAAAGTCTCGACGTTGCAACCGAAGCCCAGAACGAAGGCACCATTGTTTCCGTCACCGACGGCATTATCCGTATTCACGGCCTCGCCGATGTCATGTTTGGTGAAATGATCGAGTTTGAAGGCGGTGTCTATGGCCTGGCCTTGAACCTTGAACGCGACTCCGTTGGTGCTGTGGTTCTGGGGGACTACCAGGATGTGGTGGAAGGCCAGACCTGTAAATGTACCGGTCGTATTCTCGAGGTTCCCGTTGGCCCGGAACTGCAGGGACGGGTCATCGACTCCCTGGGCACACCCATTGACGGCAAGGGCCCGCTGAACGCCAAGCTGACCGATGCTATTGAGAAAATCGCCCCGGGCGTTATTGACCGCCAGGGCGTGGATCAGCCGGTGCAGATCGGTCTCAAGGCCATAGACTCGATGGTTCCCATCGGCCGCGGCCAACGGGAATTGATCATCGGTGACCGCCAGACCGGAAAAACCGCGATTGCTGTCGATGCCATCATCAATCAGAAAGGCACCGGCGTTAAATGTATTTATGTGGCCGTGGGACAAAAAGCCTCGTCCATTGCCAGTGTGGTGCGCAAGCTGGAAGAACATGGCGCCATGGACCACACCATCGTGGTGGCCGCTTCTGCCTCCGACCCGGCGGCCATGCAGTTTCTGGCGCCTTTCGCCGGTTGTACCATGGGCGAATACTACCGCGACCGCGGTGAAGACGCCTTGATTATTTACGACGATTTGACCAAGCAGGCCTGGGCTTACCGCCAGATATCGCTGTTGTTGCGCCGCCCACCGGGCCGAGAGGCCTACCCGGGTGATGTTTTTTACCTGCATTCCCGCCTGCTTGAGCGCGCCTCGCGTGTCAATGCTAGCTACGTGGAATCATTTACCAATGGCGAAGTAAAAGGTAAAACCGGTTCCCTGACCGCTTTGCCGGTTATTGAAACCCAGGCCGGTGATGTTTCCGCGTTTGTTCCGACCAACGTGATTTCCATTACCGATGGGCAGATCTTCCTGGAAACCGACCTATTCAACGCCGGAATTCGTCCGGCTATGAACGCCGGTATCTCGGTCTCTCGGGTCGGTGGCGCGGCGCAGACCAAAATTATCAAAAAACTGTCCGGCGGTATTCGCACCGCCCTGGCCCAGTACCGCGAGCTGGCGGCTTTCTCCCAATTTGCCTCGGATCTGGATGAAGCCACCAAGGCCCAGCTCGATCACGGTGAACGGGTTACTGAGCTGATGAAGCAAAAGCAGTACACACCGCTTAGCATCGCCGAAATGGGCCTGGTTCTGTACGCCGCTAACGAAGGCTATCTGAAAGATATTGAGGTGGCCAAAATCGGTGATTTTGAATCCGCCCTGCTTTCCTATATGAACAGTGAACACGCTGACCTCATGAAGAAAGTCAACGACACTGGCGACTACAGTGATGAAATCGCCAACGGCTTCAAAGCGGCTCTGGATAAATTCAAAGCCACGCAAACCTGGTAACAGCAACTGCAACAGAATTCTTGAGGCCCTGTAATGGCTGGCGGAAAAGAAATACGTACTCAGATATCGAGTATTAAAAACACGCAAAAGATCACCAGCGCCATGGAAATGGTGGCGGCGAGTAAAATGCGTAAAGCGCAGGATCGTATGCAGGTGGGCAAACCCTACGCTCAGCGCATTCGCGCTGTGGTAGGACACATTGCCAACGCCAATCCGGAATACAAGCACTTTTATATGCAGGAGCGCGAGGTAAAACGGGTCGGTTTTATTCTGGTGGCCACAGACCGCGGTCTGTGTGGCGGATTGAACATTAACCTGTTTAAAGCCGCGATCAAATCCATGAAGGAGTGGCACGACCGTGAAGTGGAGGTCGATCTGTGTCTGATCGGCGCCAAAGCGGCGGCGTTTTTCAACAGTTTCGGCGGCAATATCGTCGCAGCGGTCCGCGATATCGGCGAACAGCCTTCAGTTTCCAGTCTTATCGGCAGTGTAAAAATCATGCTTGACGCCTATGGGGAAGGGAAAATCGACAGACTGTTTCTCGTTGGCAATGAGTTTGTTAACACCATGACGCAGACGCCGAGAATACGGCAACTGCTGCCGTTGCCTGTGGATGACAGCAAAGAGTTGAAACATCACTGGGACTATATCTACGAGCCCGAAGCCCGCGATTTGCTCGATGGATTACTGATACGTTACATCGAATCCCAGGTGTATCAGGCCGTCGTTGAAAATGGAGCCTGCGAGCAGGCGGCGCGTATGATCGCTATGAAGAGCGCCACTGACAATGCCGGCGAGCTGATCGACGATCTGGAACTGGCCTATAACAAAGCACGCCAGGCGGCGATTACCCAGGAGCTGTCTGAGATTGTCGGTGGCGCCGCGGCCGTATAGCGCCAGGTGCCGCGGCGTTGCCAGTCCCGGATAAAAGGTTTGTATTTTTTAATTTTGGTTTAAGAGGAACCGGAAATGAGTAGCGGACGTATCGTACAAATTATTGGTGCCGTTATCGATGTGGAATTTCCCCGCGATTCCGTGCCCAAGGTTTACGACGCTCTGAACGTGGCCGATAAAGGTTTAACCCTCGAAGTGCAGCAACAGTTAGGTGACGGCGTTGTACGTACGATCGCTATGGGTTCTTCCGAAGGTATCAGCCGCGGCCTGAGTGTTGAAAACACCCAAGCGCCAATTTCAGTACCTGTCGGCATTGAAACCCTTGGCCGTATTATGGATGTACTGGGCAACCCAATAGACGAAGCTGGTGACATCGGTGAAAAAGAGCGCATGCCGATACACCGCAAGGCGCCGATCTATGAAGATCTGGCCGCTTCCGAAGAGTTGCTGGAGACCGGCATCAAGGTGATCGACCTGGTCTGCCCTTTCGCCAAGGGCGGTAAAGTCGGCCTGTTTGGTGGCGCCGGTGTGGGCAAAACCGTCAATATGATGGAGTTGATCAACAACATCGCCAAAGAACACAGTGGTCTGTCGGTATTCGCCGGTGTTGGAGAGCGTACCCGCGAGGGGAACGACTTCTACCACGAAATGCAGGAAGCCAATGTTATCGACACCGAAAACTTCGCCAACTCCAAGGTGGCGATGGTTTACGGGCAGATGAATGAACCCCCGGGTAACCGCTTGCGCGTGGCCCTGACCGGTTTGACCATGGCGGAAAAATTCCGTGACGAGGGGCGTGACGTACTGCTGTTTGTCGATAATATTTACCGCTACACGCTGGCCGGTACAGAGGTTTCCGCACTGTTGGGCCGAATGCCTTCGGCGGTGGGTTATCAGCCTACCCTGGCCGAGGAGATGGGTGTGCTGCAGGAACGCATCACCTCCACCAAAACCGGTTCCATTACCTCCATTCAGGCGGTGTATGTACCGGCGGATGACCTGACGGACCCCTCCCCTGCCACTACCTTCGCACACCTGGATTCGACCGTGGTATTGAGCCGCGATATCGCCGCGAAAGGGATCTACCCCGCTATCGACCCGCTGGATTCCACCTCCCGTCAGCTTGACCCGCTGGTAATCGGTCAGGATCACTATGATACGGCACGCCGGGTGCAGTCCGTGCTTCAACGCTATAAAGAATTGAAAGATATTATCGCCATTCTGGGGATGGACGAATTGTCCGAAGAAGACAAGCAAACAGTGTCCCGCGCCCGTAAGATTGAGCGCTTTTTGTCCCAGCCTTTCCATGTGGCGGAAGTGTTCACCGGTTCGCCGGGTAAATACGTGTCCCTGAAAGACACCATTGCCGGCTTCAAGGGCATTCTGGCCGGGGAATACGACAGTCTGCCGGAACAGGCGTTCTATATGGTCGGCACGATCGAAGAAGCGGTGGAAAAAGCCAAAAAATTGTAATGAGGCAAATGTATGGCTATGACGGTTCATTGCGATATTGTCAGTGCTGAGCAAGAGATATTTTCCGGCCTGGTGGAGATGGTAGTGGCCGCGGGTGCCGAAGGCGACATAGGCGTGGTCTACGGTCACGCCCCGTTGCTCACCGCACTGCACCCTGGTCCGATCCGCGTTATCAAACGTGGTGGCGAGGAAGAGATTTACTACGTATCCGGCGGCTACCTTGAGGTTCAGCCTTCTCTGGTGACAGTACTGGCCGATTCCGCGCTACGCGCCGACGATATGGACGAGGCCGCGGCACTGGAAGCCAAGCGCGAAGCCGAACAGCAACTGAACAACCAGAGTAGTGATATTGACTACACGCGCGCGGCCACCCAGTTGGCGGAAGCGGCAGCGCAGTTGCGTACTATTCAGGCGATACGCAGGAAGGCGGGAAAATAATCCGGAAGTGTTGGGTTTTTTCCATGACTATGCGGTATTTGCAGGTAAAAAAGGGTAGCATTGGCTACCCTTTTTTTATCTATCAGAAAGCGTGGGGCAAAATGCTTGATACAGTAATACTGGCTGCCGGCAAGGGCACCCGTATGAAATCCCGGTTACCGAAAATCTTACACCCTCTGGCGGGACGGCCGCTCTTGCAACACGTGCTGGATACCGCCAGATCCCTGCGCGGTGATTGTGTCGACGCAGACTCTCCCAGCCAAGATTTTTTCATCAATATTGTTGTCGGCCACGGTGCCGAACAGGTGCAGGCTCAATTTGATGCCGAAGACACTCGTTTTATCCCGCAGCGAGAGCAGTTGGGCACCGGCCACGCCGTTCAGCAGGCGGTCCCCCACCTTCGCGACAACGCTGTAGTGCTGGTGCTTTACGGCGATGTACCGCTGATCCGCCGCGCGACGCTGGAAAAACTGATCGCCGGTGTCAATGAAAACGCCATCAGCCTGCTTACGGTTTACCTCGATAATCCCAGCGGTTACGGCCGCATTATTCGTGACAGAGAAGGTCTGGCTACTGCTATAGTTGAACAGAAGGACGCTCTGCCGGAGCAGCTGACCATCAAAGAGGTCAACACCGGCATTATGGCTCTGCGGGGGGCGGACCTCAAACGCTGGCTGCCGCAATTGTCGAGCGACAATTCCCAGGGTGAGTACTATCTTACCGATATCGTCGCTCTGGCAAAGGCCGAGGGGAAAATCATCAACACCGAACACCCGACCGCAGAACTGGAAGTTTTGGGGGTTAACAGCCGTCGTCAGCAGGCTGAGCTGGAACGCTTCTATCAACAACATTTGGCCGCCGAGTTGATGGAAAACGGCGTGACCCTGATGGATCCGCAACGTTTCGACTGTCGTGGCAGTCTCGGTGTGGGGGAAGATGTTATTATTGATGTCAATTGTGTATTTGAGGGGCGGGTCAGTCTCGGTGACAATGTCAGTATAGGGCCCAACTGCGTGATAAAAAACGCCACAATCGGCGACAATGCGGTGATTAAGGCCCACTCCCTGATCGAAGACGCCGACATTGACGAAGCTTGTGAGATTGGTCCTTTCGCCCGTATTCGTCCCGGCACTCAGTTGCGGGCTGGCGCCAAAGTGGGAAATTTTGTCGAAACCAAAAAAGCCATCATCGGCACGGGCAGCAAAGTCAACCACCTCAGTTATATCGGTGATGCGGAGGTGGGGGAAGGTGTGAATATCGGTGCGGGAACCATTACCTGTAATTACGATGGCGTTAATAAGTTCAAAACTGATATCGGCGATGGCGCCTTTATCGGCTCCAATACGGCACTGGTGGCCCCGGTTAAGGTGGGCGCGGGGGCAACCGTCGGTGCGGGTTCCACCATCAATAAAAATGTAGAAGCAAATCAACTTTCAATTGCCCGTGGCAGGCAGAAAAATATCGACGGGTGGCAGCGCCCGACAAAAAAATAAATTGCGGGCATTAATATCAACCCAAGGATCGCGGACCGGCTACTGCAGCGTGGTCCCATGAAAACGGTGAGCTGAAAATATGTGTGGTATTGTAGGCGCAGCGGCACAGCGCAATGTGTTGGGAATTTTAATTGAAGGGCTGAAGCGTTTGGAGTACCGCGGTTACGACTCCGCGGGTGTGGCGCTGCCGGATAAAGATCACCAGTTACAAGTGCGCAAAACCGCCGGTAAGGTTTCCAATCTCGAAGAGGTGATAGCCGCGCAACCACTCAGCGGCAATATTGGTATCGCTCACACCCGCTGGGCCACCCATGGTAAACCCACCCAGATCAATGCCCATCCCCATATTTCCGGTACTGTCGCCGTCGTTCACAACGGTATTATCGAAAATTATCAAGAGATTCGGGAAAAACTCATCGCCAAAGGTGTGGAATTCGCTTCTGAAACGGATACCGAAGTAATTGTTCACTTAATCAATGGGCTGGTCGCCGGCGGCGCTGATTTGTTTGACGCGGTTATCGCCGCGACCCGGGAGTTTGATGGTGCTTACGCCCTCGGTGTCGTGGATGCCACCCAACCCGACCGCATTATCGGTGCCCGCAGTGGCAGTCCGCTGGTCGTGGGTGTTGGTATCGAAGAAAATTTTATCGCCTCCGATCAAATGGCGTTGCGTCAGGTAACCGACCGCTTTATTTTTCTGGAAGAAGGTGATTTGGTCGAAATTTCCACCAAAGGCATCAAAGTGGTCGACAGTGACGGCAACGTTGTCAGTCGCGCTATCACCCAGTTGACTGACAACGATGAAGCGGCAGAGAAAGGTCACTACCGCCATTATATGCAAAAGGAAATCTTCGAGCAGCCCAAGGTTATTGCCAATACCCTGCAGGGGCGAATCGGCAAAAACACAGTGCTGGAACAGGCTTTTGGCAGTGAGGCCACGGCGATTTTCGACCAAACCCGGGCCGTGCAAATTGTTGCCTGCGGCACCAGTTATCACGCCGGTTTGGTAGCCAAGTACTGGCTGGAGGACTGGGCCGGCATCCCCTGTAGTGTCGAAGTGGCCAGCGAGTACCGCTACCGCCAGTTTGTGGTTTTACCCAATACGTTGTTTGTCACCATTTCCCAATCAGGGGAAACCGCCGATACGCTGGCGGCGTTGCGGCTGGCGAAAGAATCCGGTTACCTGGCTGGCCTCACTATCTGCAACGTGCCCAACAGCTCCCTGGTAAGGGAATCCGATCTGGCCTTGATGACTAACGCCGGACCGGAAATCGGTGTCGCCTCCACCAAAGCCTTCACCACCCAGCTGACCGCGCTGCAATTGCTCACCATTGTCCTGGGGCGCCGCCACAAACTCGACAGCGACAGAGAAAAACAGCTGGTAACCGCGCTGCACAGTCTGCCGCAACTGTGTGAGTCGGTGTTGCAGTTGGATGAGAGAGTGGAAAAAGTGAGCGAAGCTTTTGCCGAAAAACATCATGCATTGTTTCTAGGTCGTGGGGTGCAGTTTCCCGTGGCCATGGAAGGAGCTTTAAAACTCAAGGAAATCTCCTATATCCACGCCGAATCCTACCCTGCCGGTGAACTCAAACATGGCCCCCTGGCACTGGTGGACAGCGATATGCCCGTGGTGGTTGTGGCCCCCAACAACCAGTTGTTGGAAAAACTCAAATCCAATCTGGAAGAGGTTCAGGCCCGCGGTGGTCAACTGTTTGTGTTTGCCGATGGCGATGTCGGTTTTGACAGCGTCAATGGCGTAACCGTTATCAACCTACCCCATGTTCCGGAAAGTCTGGCGCCCTTGATCTATACCCTGCCGCTGCAATTGTTGTCTTACTATGTAGCTATTTTGAAAGGGACGGACGTCGATCAGCCGCGCAACCTGGCGAAGTCTGTGACGGTGGAATAGAGTTTCCATCGTACCACGGTCCTGACACTGTCCCTACCCCGGGTTATTGAGCACAGTTACCTATTGGGGTGTAAATGAATTGCTCTTCAAGCCTGGATATCTGGCTTGGTGAGCCGATCTCTCTTTCGTGCCCCACCCCTAGTCATGTCCTTATCGGCGCAACACTATTAGGCTTAGGGCTGCCGTAGCAATTAAGAAAAGTAAGTTTTGGCTATAGCGGCTCCGCCGCCTCACTATTCTCCCAGTTATTGGTAACTTCTCAATAACCCGGGGTTGGCACAATGTCAGGCCAACTACCTCCGGATGGTCGCCGGATCGAAGGCACAAAGACCCCGGGTTATTGAGAAGTTACGGTTATTGCTTGTAAATTATTGAAAATACTTTGGGTTATCTTATTGGAATTTTGGCTTTGTTCATCGTTTCGCCCACCTAAGGTGCTAACCGAGCCGGTCCGGGGAGGCGAAGTCCCTCCAGAGACACGCCGTAAACCCTTCCCTGGAGGCTGCAAACGGTCTCTGGAGGGACTGCATCTCCTCTGGCCTAACACTGGGCGAAACGATGAACGAGGCCGAACTTTAAAGGGCTTAATTTTATTTGGTGGCAGTATTAAGGTTGTTAAATTTTACATAAAGATGCATTTTTTGTGGGGGTAATTAATAGTATTATTTTGTGCATGGAGTTACAGAAAAATACAAACTTTTAACCAATTTTGTGATTACTATGCTCAAAATGTTTGGATTTCAAGACTTCAAAGTGCGCCAACCTTACAGTGAATCTATCCAATAATCAGTAAAAATTACTTTCGTAATTCAAGTGGGAATTTATTGCCGCGATTGCGGATTGTTCTCTATTCCGAGGGGCGGCTATGCAAGTACTAGTGGTTGATGATCAAAGGTTTAATAGAGCGTTGTTGAGCGCTTATATCTCCAATTGTGGCCACACTGCCATTGAAGCCGATAATGGTCTTAGCGCTTGCAAGCTCTTCGATAGACATTCAATCGATGCTGTATTTATGGATATTACTATGCCGGTAATGAATGGCTACGAGGCTTGCCGAAAAATCAAGGAATCCGCCGGTGGCAAATTTGTTCCCATTATCTTTGTTACCAGTAATAATGACGAGGAAACGCTAGCCAAGTGTATTGCCGTTGGTGGCGACGACTTTATCAGCAAACCCATCAGTGAACTGATACTGGTATCCAAATTGCGGGCGCACCAGAGAACGTTGGATTTGTTTACCCGCGTGCAAGACACCAACAAATCCCTTTTGTACCACAAACGCAGGGTCGAGCAAGAGCATAAAATCGTAGAGTGCATTTTTAAAAACAGTTTTAAACGCAATGAATACGGCTGTGAGAATGTAAAATATTACGTCTCCCCAATGTCGATGTTCAACGGCGATATTTTGCTGATATCGCCGAGTCCCTCAGGTGGTGTTTATGTGTTGCTGGGGGATTTTACCGGTCACGGTTTGTCCGCAGCGATCGGCTGTTTACCCGTGTCCGATATTTTTTATTCGATGACGACTAAACAAAAAAGCGTGGGCGAAATTGCCGCGGCGATAAACAAATCGCTTATCAGTCTGTTGCCGCAGAACATGTTTTTTTGCGCAACCATTTTGGAGTTGAACAGGTTCGGCGACCGACTGATGGTGTGGATGGGGGGGATGAATGACATGGTCTTAACCCGTCGGGTGGGAAAAATAGAGCGTCGTATCCATTCAAAACACGTACCTCTGGGCATATTGGGGGAGGAAGATTTTAAAAGTACCGTGGAAGTGATCTGCCCGCAACCCGGGCAAAAACTCTTTGCTTTTACCGACGGTGTTGTTGAGGTAAACAGCCCTTGCGGTGAAATGTTCGGCGAGGAGAGATTGCACAGTCTGCTGGAAAGCAAAGCCGCTAATCATATTGAAAAAATTATGCAGGAAGTTCATTTTTTTCAGGGCGAAGCGGAGCAGACCGACGATATATCACTGTTGGAAATTTCCTGCCAGCCAATCATTAATCGCTACAATGGCGAGTGTATACGCCGACCTGAGCGTCAAACCCGGATTCCGGACCTGGACGCTGTGTTACCCTGGCAAGTCAGGCTAAACCTTTCTCCCCAGCAACTGCGCAAAAACAACGTTATAGAACAGATAGTCAATCTTATTGGCGGCATAGAGGGCACAGCGACGCACAAAGATTTGATTTTTACACTGGTAAGTGAACTCTATGGCAACAGCCTCGAGCACGGTCTGTTAAAGTTGGAGTCGAACTGCAAAAGTTCACCGGATGGTTTCACTGAGTACTATCAGGAACGTGAGCGGCGCTTGTCCAGACTCCACGAAGGGGAAATTCAAATATCAATTGATATCGAGCCGGGGGACGTGAATCGGTTGAAGCTGAAGCTTACCGATAGTGGCACCGGCTTCGATATTGAGAATGTTATGAAAGAAAACAGAGATGCAAATCATCTCTATTACGGTCGGGGAATAGCCCTGGTCAGATCACTGTGCGAGACCGTGGAATATGCCCACGGCGGGCGAACGGTGTCTGTGACCTATGTCCTGGAATCTGGCCCGGTGCTCGAAAATCCACACTCAGACAACATGGAAGATCAGCGGTAAGCACAGGTATAATCGCCGCTTGAAAAAGCGTTTTAATCTGAGCACTCTGGCCAATGGATATTGAATTACTCAAGACGTTTCTCGAAGTTAAAAATACCCGTCATTTTGGTAAAGCCGCAGAAAACCTCTACCTCTCTCAAGCAGCCGTCAGTGCCAGAGTCAGACAATTGGAGGATTTTTTAGGGGTAAAACTGTTTATTCGCAGCCGCAACAATATCCAGCTTACGGCCGAAGGGGAGCGGCTGATCCCCCATGCCGAAACCATGCTTGTCGCCTGGTCGAGAGCGCGCCAGGACGTGGCACTTAAGCTGGAACACAAGCATCAACTTAATTTCGGATCAACTGCCGGACTCTGGCAATATGCGCTCCAGGATAAGCTGCAGATATTGCACCGCAAATTCCCCGAACTGGCCATGCGGGCAGAAGCTCATACCCACGACGAGCTGTTGCGCCTTATTACGGAGCGCGCGCTGGACCTGGCTTTTCTTTACCAGCCGCCAAACTTGCCGGAGTTGACTTCGGTCTCCATTGGCAAACTGAGATTAGTGTTGGCGAGTTCCAAACGCGATGCCACCCCGAAAAACGCGCTGCTGGACAATTACGTCTATGTCGACTGGGGAACGGCATTTGCAATCTTTCATGCCAAACGCTTTGGCGACACACCGCCTGCCGTTTTGCATACCAATATGGCCAGTGTCGCTGAAGTTTTCATAATAAATCACTCGGGTTCAGCCTATTTACCGGAGCAGATTATCAAGGAGTCCCAGGATAAAAAAATCTATGTGGTTGAGGGGGCTCCGAGCTTTTCCAGAGAAGTTTATCTTGTCTATAGAACCAGTTCAGAGCGAAAGGAACTTATCGATAGTATTGTTCAGCATCTTATGCTTTCGAATAAAATAGATTAACCAGCGATATGGGTAAACCCCAACGTTGCATAAATTTTCGAGTTCAGAAGCTTTTAGAGCCGTATTTTCAGCGTCGCGCGGAGTTTTTTATGGATTGAGCGTAGTCATTCTACGTGATGTCCAGAAAAAGCGAGCACGACGCTGAAAATGCTGCTATAGAAGCAGCAAAGCGGTTCTGGGCCGAAAATTTATGCAACGATGAGGTAAAGGGTGCACATGAAATAACTTCATCCATATCATGGATAAATGGACGGAAGCTATTCAATGTGCAACCCTAATCTTCAATAGACCAATCGTTGTCGAAAATACCCAACTCTTCTATCAGTCTGCGCCGTTCAAGCTTTTGCTCGATGCGCCGTCGCATTTCAGTGTAATCGCGATCGCGATCGCGCTTTGACAGTACGACGTCGATTTCATCGTGCTCGCTATCCCCGCTATCACCGTCTCCTGTGAGGAGATCGTTTTCTGCCACAATGTCGTCTTCAGATAAATCCAGCTTCATTTTTAATTAACCCTTGAAACCAGAACGTAGCAAAACTATGTAATTAGAATTTCGGTTTGTAAATCAAATAAAAATTATCATAACAATCAAATTTATTTATTGAAAATAGTGGCCTTTCTGGCCAAATAAGGGACATGCGCGGAATGGCTTCCGGTTACAAAATTACTTTATTGACAGGATTATTATTTTTCACTGTACACAGTTCACATAAGTCGTTAAAAAGCGCTGATTATAAAATCCTATGCTTCTAAAGATATGATATAGATAGTCGTTTTCAGTCTATGGTCATTGGAAGTGAACTCCTATACGGCATTCTGGATCTGAAACACTTGAAAAATCTGGCATCTGGAGTCACTACAGTAAACTTTCCATTGTAAATTGGTGCTTGCGGGTACTTTTCGCTCTAAAAGGTTCTGAGCTCGAAAATTTATGCAACATAGGGTTTAGTGGAATTTTCAAAATATATCGCAGCGAGAAACGACTCCACAAGCTGTACAGTAAAGTTAAGCCCAGTAGGGGTAGGTACAGAATTAAGGTATGCAAATCGAGGAGAAACTCATGGGTGACGAAACAAAATTTCAGCCTGATTCGCGCATCCTGAAAATAGAATACCGCAACTATGATCTTATCGCCCGATTTTGGAAAGATGAATACCGGGGTCGAATCTGGAAAAACAATGAGAAAATAGCCGATTATGCCGGTAACGACCTGGATAGCATCGTCGAAAACCTTAAAAAAATCGTAGACAAAAAAATATTGGAAAAAGCGCGCCAGCAGGGTGACAAACCCTATTCAGAAAGCGAGTTTACAGCCGCCTTTAAAGCGATATATCCAAAAATAAAAGACGGTCAGAAAGCCATGCTCAGCGCCCACAGCCATGCCCCTTTCGTTACACTGTCACTGGAAAAATTGCGTCTCGCCGGTGACTACTCCACCCTTGAACTGGTGCTGGAAGGGTATAAAGCAGTCAGTATCCACCTTATGGATGAACTGGCGTCCATGGAAGAGCGCACTGAGGAGAAAGTGCTGGGGTTTATACTCAACATGGTTCCCGAGTTAAATTGCTATAATAAAAACACTAAGTTTTCACTGAAAGACAGTGTCGCCAGCTCTTATAAAAAGGTATTGACGGTATTCCAAAATTAGTGTTTAAAACATTAGCGCTTTAAGCGTGCCAGCGTTTGAGTATCAGGGATGTATTGATGCCGCCGAAGGCGAAATTATTGCTCATAATATATTCGCAATCCAAAGTGCGACCTGTGCCTATAATATAGTCCAGTTCACCACACTCCGGGTCAGGGTTTTCCAGGTTCAACGTTGGCGCAAACCAACCGTCATTCATCATTTCAACGCACGCCCAGGCTTCGATAGCGCCACAGGCTCCGAGCGTATGCCCCAGGTTTCCTTTTAGAGAACTGATTGGCGTTTTGCCGCCAAAGAGCTTTTCTGTGGCCCGCGACTCGGCTATATCCCCGCGGTCAGTGGCGGTGCCGTGAGCGTTAATATAGCCAATCTCCTCCGCGCTGACTCCGGCGTCTTTCAATGCCAGGTCCATCGCAATGCCCATTGTCGCCGCATTGGGCTGAGTCACATGGCCGCCGTCGGAATTAGTCCCATAGCCCACGACTTCGGCATAAATCTTCGCCCCGCGGTCCCGTGCGTGTGCCAGCTCTTCAAGAACCAGTGTCCCGGCACCCTCGCCGATAACTAACCCGTCCCGGTTACGGTCAAAAGGGCGCGGCGTTCGCGAGGGTGTATCGTTGGCGATACTGGTGGCGTAAAGGGTATCGAAAACCGCTGCCTCGGTTGGACACAACTCCTCGGCGCCCCCGGCTAACATGAGCGTCTGTTTACCGTATTTGATTGCCTCGTAAGCGGATCCTATTGCCTGGCTGCCTGAAGTACAAGCGCTTGAGGTGGTGATAATACGTCCCTTGAGACCAAAGAAAATCCCCACGTTGACCGGAGAAGTATGCGACATCATACGAATATATGTGGTCGCCGTGATATTGCTCATATCATGGTTGACCAGCATATTGCCAAAGTCCCGGATGGCATCGGTGCTGCCTGTGGATGAGCCAAAGGCGACACCGGCGTTGCCACTGGCGAGCACAGGATGATCGAGTAATTGGCTATTGGTCAGGGCCATTTCGCTGGCGCGGGTTGCCATCAGAGAAACTCTGCCCATGGAGCGGGTCTTTTTGCGCGGATAATGGGAGGGAGACTGAAACTCCCGCACCGGTCCGGCCAGGCGAGTATTGAGGTCCGGGTAACAGTCCCACTCCGGCAGGCGGCGAATACCGCTAACCTTATCTTTCAGTGCGTCGCTGAACACAGCCCAGTTATCCCCCAGTGATGTGATTACACCGCTGCCGGTTACTACCACCCGCTTAGTCATTAATACATTCCGCCGTTAATAGAAATTACCTGCCTCGTAATATAGCCTGCCGCATCGGACATGAGGTACCTGACCAGAGAGGCTACTTCTTCTGGCTCGCCCATACGGCGCATGGGGATAGCTTTCATCGCCTGCTCCAGGTGTACATCTTCAACCATGTCGGTTCGGATCAGTCCCGGCGCTATACAGTTGACCGTTATTCCACGCTTGGCCAGCTCTACAGCGAGGGCTTTGGAGGCACCGATTATACCCGCTTTGGCGGCGCTGTAATTCACCTGCCCGCGATTGCCGGCTACACCGGACACCGATGACAGGGTTACTATGCGACCGGGTTGGCGGCGTCTGATCATTGGCATAATCAGTGGGTGTAGGACATTGTAAAAACCGTCTAGATTAGTGCGAAGTACCTTATCCCAATCCTCTCCACTGATGGATGGAAAGGCATTGTCCCGGGTTAGACCCGCATTACAGACAACGCCGTAATAGGCTCCGTATTGTTCGATATCGGCGCTCAGGGTGCTGGCGGTGGCCTGCCGGTCGGAGATATCGAACTGCAGCAGGCGAGCCTTTGCCCCCAGGTCCTGAATTTGCTGGAGGGTTGTCTGTGCCGCGGCGATATCGCCGCGGCAGTGAACGACGATTTCCCATTGCTCTTTTGCCAGCTCAAGGGCGATGGCTTTACCGATACCGCGGCTGGAACCGGTCACTAACACAGTGTTCATGAAAGGCGGTTTTCCCCCAGTATTGCTTCGATGTTTTGCGGTTGGATGGCTTTTATTTGAGCTGTTGCCAGGATTTTGTCGGCAAATATTTTACAGTCGAACAATGCCAAATTTTCATTGTCCATCATCAGTTTTTCCACTCTTACCACGACTTTTTCACCGAAGTTGAAAGCCTCTGTATAGGACGTGTATTTTCGTGTGCCGAGTAAAAATCCGATACGTATGGGCTGGTCGTTTGATCTGGCCCGGATACCTGCCCAGGCGCCTATGGCTTGAGCCATATACTCGACCCCTACCCAGGCCGGCACCTCACCTGCAGCGTTGGTGAAGATACCGGGTTGCTTGTGCTCGACTACGGCTTCCAAATAGGACTCTCCCCAGTCGTGAACAGCATCGAGCAGGATCATCGGTTCCCGGTGTGGCAATAGATCGGACAGGGTTTCGAATAATGGGACTTTAGGCATAGGTATTTTTAATCGATTTACTATTGGTGATTGAGTGGCTTGAGCAACAGTGTGCTGATATGGAGTCGGTAATTTTTTACAGTGTTTGTATGCAGCACTTTTCCCGTCCAGGGTGACGGGTCGAGATATTCTGTAATCGTCGACAGCTTGCCTTTGTAGTATGCCTTTCTGATGTTTTCCTGCTGTTCGAAACGCCATTGCGCTTCGTGCGGCGATGTTTGCTGAAGACTCTTAAGAGGCCAGAATACCATTTGCAGTGTTTCAAGCATATATGAGGGGGGGAGTTTTGTGTGCAGCCAGCGTTGGCTTTTCAGCCGCAAATCGCGGCCGTCGTAGCTGACTGTCGCCATACGCTGGCCGAGGGAATCCATTAACACCAGCTGGATTCGTTCGTGGGTGATATTAACGGCGCTCTGTAAGTTAAAGGTTTCCTGTTCGAATTCCACCTGAATATTCTGATAGGCGGTAATGTCCCGGCCCAGGCTTGCGGGGCTGCGCAGTATGAATTCACCAGGGCCGGCGGCAGGGCCAAAAGGCAGACCTGAGCAGGCCTGCAGTATGACCACTGAGGCGAAAATAATGACAGGTCGCAACGACCGCAACAGGGTGAACAGCGCAATAGAATTTGTGTTGTTTTCCATAACAGGAGGCTCAGGCAGGTTGTGTCAAACTATCGTTATTTCGGGGTCCATAACCCAGGCGCACCGCCGGGGCTATTGCCAGGTTTAGCAGGCTGCCGATAAGTACAGTAATACCGAATGATTGCACCATGGGGGTACTGCTCAGAGACAGCAGCCCAAATGACAGACAACTGGTCAACGCCGACAGGGTTATCGCCAGCAGGCAGGCCCGATCACCGGGGACCGTTTCGCGCAGAAAAATACTATAGTCCATTCCCAGCCCCAAGACTAAAAACAGTGCAAATACATGGAACAGATTGAGGGCGACGGCGCACAGGGAAAAAACGGTCAGTGTTGTCAGCGTTGCCAACAGTGGGGCGATTATCAGACCGAGGGCGTTCAGGTGTCGGTAATAGAATAGTAATAAGGTGGCGACTACCACATAGGCGATGATCAGCACCCGACTGGCAGCGTGAAACTGAGTTTTTAACACACCCTTGAGGTTTTCCACCTTATCGACGAATTCAATAGCACTATAATCCCGTGCGGCGCGAGCAAGTGCGTCTACATCCTTTATCCCACGCAGCGTAATAAGAGAAACATAGGGGCTGTCAGATAAAGGTGAATGTCGCGCTTTCCGGTTTTGCGCGGTGAGGTTTAGTTTACCCATCCACAGCGCCCGTTGTGGCTCGCTCACCTGTGCCAGCCATTGCTCCGGGGTTAAATAGTTTTCTCGGCTGGCCTCAAAATTGTGTTTAAGGTCTTCCTGAGTGATCGCAGCGACACCCAGTCGATTCATAAAATCATAGGCGGCGCCCTCCTCCCCGTAAATATACGCTCGCTGCAGACGGTAGTTTTCGCGTTGTCTGTCGATCGAGGGGAGGTTGCTGCTGGTGGCGGCATAGCCGCTGATAGCGCCGCGCGCCTGTAACTGTTCCAGCTCCTCTAAAAAACCTTCTTCGGCTTTTAGCAACGCTTGTTCGTCGACGCCTTTTACAATATAAAACTGACTGGGGGCATAGCTATCGAGAAGCTGATGCAACCGCTGCTCCTGGAGCAGCAGTTGCGGCGATGGGGCGTAAAAAGTTCTCGGGTTGTTGGACGTTCGCAGCAAGCCGGTGCTGATAGCCAGGGCCAATATTAAAAGTAGCCACAGACAAACCCGGCTGTTGCCGGCGCCCAGAGTACGCCAGAACATTTCCGGTTTCGAGGCCAGCTGCAGCAGCAGTGTCACCTTCTCACCGCGGTTGGCCTTCAGGGTTATAAAAGGATAAAGCCCGGCGACAAACAACCACACACTGATCAACCCTACCGCCGAGAATACGGCGATCTGTTGTAGTCCCGGTAACTGCGACTGCAACAGGCAGCTGTAGCCGATCACAGAGGTAATCAATCCCAGGCACAATGCCGGAAATATACGCTGCATCGGTGATTCGGCACGCTTGCCGATGTTCGAGTCCGAAAAAAGATGACTGAAAAAGTGCAGCGAGTAATCCACGGAGACACCAATCAGGCTGGCGCCGAACACCAGGGTAATCAGGTGAATTTCTCCGAACAACCAATGGCAGATAAGTGTGGCGGCAAAGCACCCAAAAGCGATCGAAGTGAGGCTGATCAATAGCGGCTTCAACGAGCGGTAGGTAAACCAGAACAGCGCAATTATACCCAGTATCGAACCTGTGGAGATGAAGGTTAGATCCAACCTGGCTTTTTCAGCGGCGCTGGCGGCGTGAAATACGATTCCGGAGCGGAGCAACCGTAGAGAAGGTATGCGCTGCTGAAGCCGGGTTTCCACGGTGTCGACCGCCGTCGTAACCGCGGTTTGAGTGCCGAGATTAAAAACGCTGCCTTTGATGGTCAGACTCAAGAGCACAAAATGCCCTTCGGATGGGTCCGGGGGGGAAACAAACAGGTATTCGCCCTGTGGATAAATATTTTCCGGGCCCAGTTTAAGCGCGGCGATATACTGGTTGAACAGATTCAGGGGGTCCTTGGTGAGAGGCGCAAGGCGGGCCCAGCCGTCCAGTTGGTAAAGGCTGCGGTTGGCGTCCTCCAGGATCGGCCCAATTTGCGTTTGGGACAGGAGGGAGCGTTGTTGCGGGGTCAGTAGATGAAAACGATGGGCTTGCAGCTTGGCGATCAGGCTGGCGTAGTCTCCGGTGCCCCGGTTGGTGGCAGCGCCGCCAGATGGTGAAATGAGTTCCAGCAACGGTTGCTGCCGCAGCGTTTCAATGGCCAGCTCCGCTGCCTGCAGCAGTTGTTGTTTGTTATCGGCACCGATCAGCAGGAAAAATTTATTTTCCGCTGCCGCGGCAAAGTGCTGGTCCACGGCGGCCAGCAGGCGATCCTCGCCGGAAGTGGGTAAAAGGGCTTTTAAATCTGTTGTTATCTTCCACCCACTTGGCATTTGGTGCAGTAGCAAAAGTGTCATCGACAGGACCAGCAGAACCAGGCCGGTCAGGGTAATACGGTGTAGATGTGAAAAGCGGCTATCGGTAAGGCTGCTCAATGTGTTTCCAGGTGATTATCCGGTTAGCGGCAAACGTCTTCGCCCTGCCGATTACGGGGTTCCGTCACCGAGAAAAAGCCGCACTCCTGCGCTGACAGCGGTGTGGTCGAATCGGTATTGGTCAGGGTGATACGGGTTTTGTCACCGCTGGCGGAGGCGATGCTGATGGTATGAATGGTTTTATGGCCGACCAGAGTGATAGTGTCGATCGCCTGTTTGACAGCCACACTGGAGGGCTTGAGCGTAAGTGACCAGCCGGATGCAGCAAAAGGTTTTACCGAGACAGAAAACTGTTCTTTTATCCGTGCCAGATCGGCGCTGAATACGGACAAAAGGACCCGGCTCACCGCCTGCTCTACCCTGGGATTTTTCAGATTTGAACGCGCCGCCACTCCTCTCTCCTGCCAGTGGAGAATACCCTCGGGCGTAAAGGTGCTGGCGTTAAAAAAAGGCTCGTTGGTTTCCCAATAAAGGCCTCGATTACGGCGATAGATAAACACTCCCCGGGATACTATGGGCTGTGGAATGTCTACCAATAGCCGCTGTTGCTCAAATTGCCCTCTCATGTTGAGTAAGCCGCTGAACGCCGCCGCAATCCGTTCGGTGCCCGCCTGCTCGGCGGTGGCGAACGGAGCATAGTTGATACACAAAAGTACCCATATCAGTATACCGGCCCACATCCCTTCCTTTTTCGATAAAGGTGTGGTCGTCAGTTTTTTAGGCGTAAGACATTGCATGGTTATAGCCCGAGTTTTTGTTTGAGCATGGAGTGGGTGTCAAACGTCATTTCTTCAGTCTCGAGGTCTACCGCAACCTGGGTGGTATGGGCTTTGGTGAGTTTTTCCCCACTGTCGGCATCGTAGAGTGTATAGCGTACTTTGAGGCGGTATTCCCATTCTTCCAGTGTGGCGTTGATGCGTATCCTTTGTTTAAACCGCAGGGGTTTGATGTATTTGATCCGTATGTCAACCACCGGCCAAACATAGCCCGATTCCCGCATTTGTTCGTAGCCGTATTCGAAGGACTCTAGCAGTTCGCAGCGCGCTATCTCCAGGTATTTAACGTAGCGGCCGTGCCAGACGATATTCATTGGGTCGATATCGTGAAAGGGGATAACCAATTCAATGTCAACAGTGGGCAGAGGTGTGGGGGCTGACACTATTTTACATTCCTCCCCATAAAACTTCTCCACAGCAGGCGCGGAAACCTCGGCAACATACCGAAAAACAACCTTGCATGCATCGCCGATATACGCAGATTGTCTTTCCATAGATCGAAATGAGAAGTGATATCGTCGCTGTAGGTGACTTTGGACTGTATCTGCCTGATTGATAGCCCCTGCCAGTAGAGACGCACCAGAATATCCGTATCGAAATCCATTCGCCGCCCGACTTGGGCCTGGTTCAACATCTGTACTGTTTCGGCCACAGGGTAGAGACGGTAGCCGCACATGGAATCGCTGATGGTAAAAGACAGGGTGTTTATCCACACCCAGAAATCGGTGATGTAACGTCCGTAGCGGCGCGCCGCCGGCACGCTACCATACAACCTTACACCGGTGATTACAGCGTGTGGAGATTCATGGCAGGCTTGGAGAAATTTGGGAATATCCCCCAAGTCGTGCTGGCCGTCGGCATCGACCTGGAGTGCGTGGCTGAACCCGCGCTTGTGGGCTGCTTTAAGGGCATCGCACACAGCTGCGCCCTTGCCGCCGTTTGCGGAGCGTCGCAGCAGCGTCATTTGGGGCGTTTGCGTCACTAATGCATCCAGAGCCAAAGCACTCTTTTCATCACTGCCGTCGTCCACCACCAGGCAGGGGAGTTGGGACCGCACCAGCTCTGCGGTCATGGATGCTAACCCCCGGGAGTGATTGTAGACCGGTATGACAATGCAGGGATTCACTCTGGGGGTTGTCAAATCAGTGCTTTTCACTACCCGGGTTTCCTGGTTGATCGTTGTTGGACAATTGCTTTTTCGGTACGCTAATGTTCCAGCTCAGGGAGCGGAGAAACTTAGGCGTCCGGTAGTGATATTTCCTGTCGGGTCGTAGTACCGAAAATTGAGTATGCTGCCATCGGCCTCTTTGTTCCGGTTGACTTCTCTGTTTAATGCCAGGGAAATCCTGGACTCGGGAACAATGAGGCGCATGAATTTGAGTCTTTCCATAGATTTGAAACTCCCCTGCATCTGCAGTGGATACGACAACTCCACGACCCAGTGAATTTGCGTTACACCAGGCAATATTGGATGTCCGGGAAAATGGCCGGTGAAATATTCCAGGGTCGCTGGAATATAGAGTAAATACTCGGCCGCATCCGCCCGGATAGACTGGTCGAGAATTTCCGGTTTACGGGTTGTTGCCATAGTTTTGTCTGAGCGGATTAGCGTAGCCAGCAGCGGTCCCTGTGATATCTAACGTCAGTATCAGCCGTTGCTGGCTTGATCCTCACTGTCCGGGTTGATGAGGCAATAGACGGCATCGACTACGTCCTGCACGCTACGTACGTGTTTAAAGTCAGATGGCTGAATTTTCCTGCCTGTCAGCTCCTTGAGCTTTACAGCCATATCCACAGCGTCGATGCTGTCCACATCCAGGTCCTCATAAAGGCTGGCCGAGGGGGTTATAGCTTCCGGCGCGACTTCAAACAGTTCGATTAAAATATTTTTGAGGTGGTCGTATATAGAATCTTTGGTATGCATGACTGAAAGTAACTCTTTGTTTCTTCCCTCGGCTTGTTTCTTCCCTCGGCTAAATGTTAGAACCCTTCCGTGCACAGCCCCAATTGAATGCCTCAGCCCAGTTCGGCGCGACAGTTTAGCAAACCATCGTTTAAATGTCGCTATCTTAGACTTTGTGTTTTGGGCGTTCTGTCTGCCTGTTGGGTATCTATTTCAATATGCCAGTGGCTGGGGTCGCAGTGCTGTGAGAAAAGATGGTTTAAATAATCGGTTAAATGGCGCGCATTAAGGCAGTGCGGGTTGCCATCCCCCATAAACCTGCGAACGTCTATCTCCGGCAGGACCTTGAAAGTATAGTGGGGTGGCCGTTTGGGTATGGTATACCACTTTTCTTGTTTCAATAATGTTGAAGGCTGGCACTGGATTATCACCGGAGTCATATTCTTCTCCACGGATAAGGCAATATTGGCGGCGCCGCGCAGCAATTTAAACGGCTGTCCAGGGGAGGTGCGTGTGCCCTCCGGGAATATGACCAGGGAGTCGCCTCTTTGCAGGGATTTACCACATTGTTCAATTAAATCCCCGCTGTCGTTGCGAACAAAACCCGCGGCTGTCACCGGGCCAAAGGTAAACGGATTGCGCCGCAGGGTGCCTTTTACTATACAATTGGCGTGCTTTATAAAAGAGATTAAAAACACCACATCCAACAGGGATGGGTGATTGGCAATGATCAACTGACCCGGTTTATTCAGGTGTTCAAGACCGTGAACCTCATAAGTCAGTAGGCCCAATGTCCTCAGCAGAGCGATATAAAGGCGGAACGCAGCAGAGATGGCACGACGGCTGTATAGCTGTTTTTTGAGCCTGTGCAAGGGAGCCAGGTAAACTGAAACTAGCAGTGCCAGTGACAGCAATGTGCCTCCGAGGCCGAAAAGAGCAAAACTGAGGCCTGTGGCGAACAGTCGCCACAAATAGTCAAATCTACCGAGTACTTGGCTGCTTATCCGCATGGTGTTGGCATTGGTTACAACAAACAGGGATTGTCCGCCGGCTTCCTGCCCTGGGGACGCAGATACACCCCCTCGATTTCTACAAGCAGTTCTTTGCGACATATATCGCCGTGTAGATAAAGTGTCTGCACCTTTTCCCCCATATATTTTGATACCCTGTGCTTGATCAATTCGAGGTGTTGGGGGTGGCGCACGTAGACCTTGAGTAGATCCGGTGTCGCGGGAGCCTGGGTGCGCGTGCCAATATGGTCCAGCAGAGTTTCGATGTTGCGCAGAGTAACTTCCAACTGCATCCCGCAATTTTCCGGATGTCGGGTTTGGTGGCCTACAATACTGGCGGTACCGGAAATAAACACAGTTTCATGACTGTCGCCGAGAGTCACAGTGGCCCGGGCAAAAGAAGGGCTGCGTCGACCGTACTCCCGGGGGTAGCGATAGGCGCTGATTTGTTGCGGGTTTTCAAAGTGCCGGCCCGGTCGCCGCGAAGCGATCAGGTAAATCAGATTGTGGCCGAAGTGGTGGCCAAGCCCGCTGGCCGCGGGGAAGTCTTCCGGCAGATAGCCACAGTCGACGAAAGCCTGGTAACGGCCCTCGCAAAACTGCCGATAGCGTTCATTGTCTCCCTCCCCTTGATTGATATCGGCCAGATAATTCCACACCCTGATTAGGTGTGAATAATCACGCTGGCGGATAAAATTCAACAAGCGGCTATAGACGGCAAAAGACTTCTGTAAGAGTTCCGGCCCGTCGCACTCTTCCCACTCGATACAGGCAAATAGGTAGTCGTCATTGCAGGACCAGCGGATTTCGCCGCAGTGACCGCTGACAACCGGTTTATGGCTGTACCATACTTCGGTGGGGGCCGGTGACCGGTGACCGCTGGAGTCGGGAAATGGCAATAGTCCCGAAAATACGTATTTAGCACCGCGCAGGGTTTGCCCTCCGCTGTCGTCTGGGTTAACGCCTTGACCGAAACTGCCGAGGGGGTTTTGATAACCTACTGCAAACAGAACCTGATCATCGTTCAGCAGACTTTCCAGAGGTTGATTCTGATAGCGGCAAAAAAGGCCCGAATGCTCGGGCCTGTCTAGAGGCAGTGGCGTTGCCGCTGTCATTCGTTGTGTATCTTGTATCACCAGTGAGATCCTTGTTGCTTCCTCTTGATGGCTAGTCCCAACGCCGGCAAACGACTCAGTTCTGGGCGTTAATTGTCAGGTGTGCACAAAAAATAACCAATACTTAAAGTTGTGCAACCTTATCATCTCAATAACCTCGTGCTTACCCCAAATTATTGAGCAGTTACATTTCGCATCTCTGTAGTTTTAAGCATTAGTTTTAAGCATTAGTTTTAAGCATTTTCCAGAGATTGCTAGTCCCAGACCAATGAAGGTGAAATCAATGATACTATAATAACGAAACCTATAGGATATACCCAAAGCGTTTGAGATTCAGGTGTGCAGAGTGCGTCAATTTTTGTTCCTGGCAAGGCGCGACGACGCTGCATGGCAGGTCCCATGTGAGGGCGCTAGCGCCGCGAATGCCTGGAGCGGCTGGACGGAGCAACGCGGCCAGGGACAAAAAGGGGCGTGCTCTGTGCACCTGAATCTCAAACGCTTTGGGTATAGTGTGAGGGGAACTTGCGATCACCTTGATTACAATGTGTCGCTAGCGTAAAGTGGCGCGATTTTGCCGGACAGTAAAGTAAAATGTTGGAAAATAAACAGGCTAACAGAGTAGCTCCTCACCCGGTACTCTTCTCGTACTACGGCAGTGCCGAAGAGCGCCGCAGCCGTGTCGACGCCATGTTTGACGCTTCGGCGCAGCACTACGACTGGATTACCGGGGTTATGAGCTTTGGCTCCGGCCAGTGGTATCGACGCCAGGCTTTGTTGCGGGCCGGGCTGCAAACCGGGATGTCGGTACTGGACGTGGGTGCGGGTACCGGCGTGGTGACCTGGCTTGCGCAGGAAATTGTCGGGCAACAGGGTACGGTGATCGCCCTTGATCCCAGCAAGGGGATGCTGAGCGAAGCACAAAAGGCTGGGGTCAAACTGGCAACGCAGGGGCTCGGTGAAAAACTCCCCTTTCCCGACAATAGCTTTGACAGATTGACCATGGGCTATGCGCTACGCCATGTCGCCGATCTCACAGAAACCTTCGCCGAGTACCGGCGTGTGCTCAAGCCCGGCGGCAGAATTCTTCTGCTGGAAATTACCAAACCCGCCAGCGGTCTCTATACCCAACTGTTGAAAGCCTATATGAAAGGTATAGTCCCGCTGTTGGCCCGGCTCGGCAGGCGCAGCGTTGAAACCCAGACGTTGATGCGTTACTACTGGGACACCATCGAACAGTGCGTGCCGCCCGCTACCATTGTCTCGACCCTGAAGGATGTCGGGCTGGTCGACGTGCATCGGCATGTGGTGATGGGACTTTTCAGCGAATACAACGCGGTTAAATTGGCTCCCGATAGTTGACAGGTACGGATAAGGGTGATGGATAAACAAACCGATAGTGAATTTGAGCTGGCGCAACTTCTGGTAGAAGTCCTCGATCTCGAGGATGTCGAGCCTGGTGAGATTGTCCCGACCGCCCCTTTGTTTGGCTTTGACGAGCCGCATAGCCTGGGGCTGGATTCCATCGATGCGCTGGAAATTTCTTTGGCGATCGCACAAAAATACGGGGTGCAGTTAAAAGCCGACGACGAAAAAAACAAAGAAATTTTTTACAGTCTGCGATCCCTGTCGGAATACGTTCAATCGCACCGCTGAGTTAAACCGAGTATGCAGATTGCACTGATACTTTTTTACCCTCTGTTGGTGCATATCAGTGTTGTCATGCAAACCCCCTATTTGCGGGCAGCCGCGCTGGTTGTGCTGGCGTTGGCGATTCTCTACCGCCCCCTGAAACGGGCATCGGCAATGGCCTGGGTGCTGTTGCTGGCTGTTGCGGCAGGGATTGTGCCAGGCCTGTTTTTCGATTTTACAGACTTTGTGCTCTACCTGCCGCCGGTTGTGATTCCAGTAATGTTGCTTACCGTCTTTGGCGAGACATTACGGCCCGGACATACCCCTCTGGTGACTGCCATTGGCGAGAAAGCTCGCGGGCCCTTGCCCGCGGAGATGCGCCGCTATACCCGTGCTGTCACGCTGATGTGGTGCCTGGTATTTGCAAGTATGGCGACAGTCGCCGCCGCCCTGCCCTGGCTTGCATCTCAGGAAATCTGGTCTTTATTTACCAATTTGCTCAACTATGTTTTTGTCGGTGTATTGCTTTTTGCTGAGTTTCTCTATCGCAAGTATCGGTTTCCAGATCACGATCACCCGAATTTGCAGCAATATATCAAGATAGTGATTAGTGCCAATATAGGCAAACGCCACGGCAGAGATTGAGGGGCGGAAGTCAACCGTTTATCGAGTGAATACGTTATTAAGAATAGAACCAATGACAACGCCGCAGAATCTGCCTCTCATTGATCCCTATCAGCCGCAAAGTGTGCTGATACAGCGGGATTTGGAAAATCTCACCCAGCGTTTTTTTATAACGACGGCCGCATCCCTGGCGGAAAAGCTTCCGCAACGGCGTTATGCCCTTAATCTGTGTCGCGACAGGTATTTCTTTTCCCTCGGGTTCTGCGCCGCTCTGATGAGAGGCGCAACCACGCTATTGCCCCCAAACCGGCAGCCCCAGACGATTGCCGAAATGAGTGCGAACTACGAGGATTGTTACTGCCTTACCGATACCGCCGTTGAGGATCGACAAGTACTTTCCCGTTGTGGAAACCTGCCGCTTATTGATATAGCGCAGAATCACGATATTGATTGTTGTCCAGAGGGGGAAATGGATGTCCCGCTGATAGCCGGGGAACAGTTGGCGGCCATCGCCTTTACTTCGGGCAGTACCGGAAAACCGAAACCTAATAAAAAGCCCTGGTTTACCCTGGTGGGGACAGCGCAGATGTTAGCGCGGCGATTTTTTAATGCCGATTTTTACTCGGCTACAGGGCGCAACGGGCAGAGGAGTCGGCCAACCATTATTGCCACGGTTCCCTCTCAGCATATGTACGGTCTGGAAATGACGGTAATGATAGCTCTGCAAGGGGGAGCGGTCATGCACAACAGCCACCCCTTTTATCCACGGGATGTGGCGGCGAATCTCGATTCTGTGGTCGCTTATCCCCGGGTACTGGTCACTACCCCCGTACATTTGCGGGCGATTCTCGGGGCGGGGGTGGTGGTTCCTCCGCTGGCTAAGATTATTTCCGCCACGGCGCCACTGGACATGGAATTGGCCCGCCGGGCAGAGCAACGGTTCGAGGCGCCGGTCGAGGAGATTTTTGGTTGTACGGAAGCCGGCAGTATGGCGACGCGGCGCACCTGTTCCAACGCCAACGAGAGTGAGTGGGTTTTACTTGAGGGGATGAAAATGTTCGCCAGCGGACAGGGTTACAGTGTTACAGGCCCACAATTAAAAGGTGAGAAGCGTCTGGAAGACTGCTTTGATCCAACAGGCGAAAATTCTTTCCGCCTGTTGGGGCGGGCGACGGATCAGATCAATGTGGCCGGTAAGCGCGCCTCGCTGGGGGATTTAACCCAGCGCTTATTGAATATCAGTGGCGTTGAAGACGCGATAGTGTTTGTCAATGACGGTGCTGAAAGGCCGGCCGCTCTGGTGGTGTCAGCGTTGCCAGCGCGGCAAATTCTCAACGTTTTGTCCAAAACCGTGGACGCTGTATTTCTGCCTCGCCCCCTGAAAAAAGTCAAACAAATACCGAGAAACGAAACCGGCAAAGTCACTCGTGCGCTGGTGCTGAAAGCGTTGAAGGAAAACCAGTAAATGATCATCGAAAACCTTGAGATACCACTTCACCACCCCTGTTTCGCCGGTCATTTTCCTGATAATCCCATTGTACCGGGAGCTTTGCTACTGCAGTGGATAATCGCGGCGGCAAAAGCCCGGGGTCTGGCTGAAAAGGTAGACGCCGTAAAGACAATGAAATTTCTCAACCCGGTGAAACCGGGTGATCACTGCACAATTGAATTCAATATAGACACTGTGCGGATCAGCGTTATCTGCCGACGCGGGAATACACTGATTTGCCGGGGCGTTCTGTGCCGGGGGCAGGCTTCGACGGGTGCTATCGATAGTGCCCATCCCGAGACCGAAGGTTAAAGTTCAATGGAGAAACATACCCAGCGTTGGTTTGAGCAGCGGGAACGCGGCAACCGCTTTATGCTTTTGCTGTTGGCCTGGTTGGCGTTGTCTTTGGGGCGTGGGTTTACCCGTGTGCTGCTCTATCCCATTGTTGCCTATTACCTATTGAGTGCGCGCAAAGCCCGTGTCGCCTCAAGGCTATTTTTACGGCGGGCCCTGAATTGTGAACCGGGGTGGCGGGATGTTTTTCGGCATTTCTATACCTTTGCCCTGGTTTCCTTGGATCGTTTGTATTTTTTAGCTGGGCGGTCTGAGAAATTTGACATCGAAATAGAGGGCGCCGAGGTGATTGACCGCTGTATTGCCGGTCAGCGGGGTTGTCTACTGCTGGTTTCCCATATGGGGAGTTTTGATGTGATGCGGGTATCCGGTGTCAGAAAACGACGCCTGCCGATTCGGATTCTTATGGACAGAGCCCACAACAGCAGGGCGATGCAATTGATGGAATCGCTCGACCCCCAACTGGCCACTGCAGTGCTCGACACCGGTACAGCGCCCGCCAGTCTGGCGCTGACACTTCACGAATGTCTGGGGCGGGGCGATTTGATCGGCATTATGGCCGACCGCGCGGCGCCCGGAGAGCGGGTTGTCCACAGCCGATTTCTCGGTGCCGGGACGGCGCTGCCGGCGGGGCCCTGGCTGTTGGCTATTACTTTGAAAGTCCCGGTGATACTCTGTGTCGGCCTCTACACAGGCGGTAACCGCTATCGCGTGTACTTTGAATCGCTCAGCGGTGCGCCGGGAAAACCGGGGCAATCCGAACTGGAGGCGATGGGGATATTGGATATGGGTGTATTAAAAGTACCGCGAAAAGAACGTGAGCGGGCACTCGTAAAGCTGGTTGAGCATTACGCCAGCCGGCTGGAACACTACGCCCGGCTGGCTCCCTACAACTGGTTTAATTTTTATAATTTTTGGGCCGATGAAACCGCTACAGATCACTAGTTATACCCTGACCACGGCGCTCGGCGCCGGGTTGAACGCCAACCTCCGGCATCTGCGTCAAAGCCACAGCGGCCTGCGTCCCTGCCGTTTTTTTGATGCCCAACTCAATACCTGGGCAGGTGAGGTCGAAGCGCTGGCGGACGAACATTTGGCCAAACCCTGGGAATCATTTGACTGCCGCAACAATCGCCTTTCCCAACTGGGCTTGCGCCAGGATGATTTTATGCGCCGGGTCCGGGAGGCTGCGGCGCGCCATGGCGCCGGGCGAATCGGCGTGTTCATTGGCACCAGCACCTCAGGCATTCATGAGACCGAGCGCGCTTATTTGCAGTGGTTATCCGGGCGTGACGGAAAAACTGTGGGGGAAGCGCAAATGGCGCTGCCTGACTGGTACCGCTACGAGACCACGCACAATACCTACGCCGTCGCTGAATTTGTGCGTGCACGTCTGGGGCTAGAGGGGGTTGCCACCGCCATATCGACGGCCTGTTCCTCCAGCGCCAAGGTATTCGCTTCCGCCGCGCGGGCGATAGAGAGCGGGTTTTGCGACGCAGCGGTTGTCGGTGGTACAGACACTCTGTGTTTGACGACGCTGTATGGATTTAACGCCCTGCAACTGATTTCCGAGGATATTTGCCGCCCTTCGGATCCCGCCCGCTCGGGGCTTTCTATCGGCGAGGCGACCGGATTCGCACTCTTGGAAAAGCCCAATGGCGACAGTCAGCTGGGGTTGTTGGGTTACGGTGAAAGCAGCGATGCCCACCATATGTCAAGCCCGCATCCGCAGGGGGAAGGCGCTCGTCTGGCTATGCAAGGGGCGCTGCGCAGCGCCGGCTGTGAAGCCAGCGCGATTGATTATGTGCATTTGCACGGCACTGCCACACCGGCCAACGATCTGTCCGAAGCCAAAGCGGTCGAGGCACTGTTTGGCGATCGCCTGCCCTGCAGTTCAACCAAAGGCTGGACCGGTCACACACTGGGCGCGGCGGGCATTGTCGGAGCGGCTTTTTCACTCCTGTGCCTGCAACACAGCTTTTTACCCCGCAGTTTGAATACCCGGGAAGTCGATCCGCAGATTAAAACCCATGTTCTGCTGGAAAACCGCCAGCCCTACTCCCTGCGTACAGTCATGAGCAACGCTTTTGGTTTCGGTGGCAACAATTGCAGTCTGGTGTTGGGGGGGTTGCCATGAATCTGATCAAACTGTCCATCGAATCTGTGGCTGTCGCTGGCCCAGGACTGGCATCCTGGCCGCAAAGCCGCAGTGTGCTATCGGGAAGCATCCCCTATACCCACAGTGACCTCGAGCGCTATAAACCGCACATGTTGCCGGCCAACGAACGGCGTCGGGCCACGGATCTGATCCGACTGGCGTTTCGGGTGTGTGAGCAGGTGGTGGATAAATCCCCGGTGCCAGTGTCGCAGCTGGCGGCGGTATTTGCGTCTTCAGGAGGCGATTATCAGATCGTCGACCAAATTTGTAGAACCCTCGCTACTCCTGAGCGGGCAGTGTCTCCGACCCAGTTCCACAACTCAGTGCACAACTCCGCTGCCGGTTACTGGAGCATTGCCACAGGGTCGCAGGCACCTTCAGTGAGTTTATCGGCGTATGACGCTACCTTTGCCTCGGGTCTACTGGAGGCGGGCATGCTGTCCCGGGTGGAAAATCTGCCCACCCTGCTGGCGGTTTACGACAGCAAGCCCCCTGCTCCGCTACAGCGCAAGCGGTCGATCGACGCGCCTTTTGGCGTTGCCTTTTTACTGACTCCAGAGCCGACACCGGGCTCGCTGGCCCAGCTAAGCCTGAAACGGGTGCCTGACCGGGTCCAGGAGGACTCTGCCCACAGCCCAGAACTGGAGGCTATGAGGCTGAAAAACCCCGCTGCGCGGGTGTTGCCATTGCTGGAATTGCTGGCAAAAAATGAATCCGGGTGCTGCCGGCTCAATTTGCCGGGCAGCCAGCATATCGCTATCGACCTTGAGCCGGCGCAACCCAGTGCCGGACTTCAAGCGTCGACCCAATCATGTTAAATAAAAATCTGGTCCATGCCGATGGTTTTGAACAGGTGGATAAAACGGTTTCGATAAACAGTATTAATGAGACAGTACCGGTGGAAAAAGCACAACTGGAAAAACTGATACCCCACGGCCAGTCGATGTGTTTGCTCGATGCGGTGGAATTCTGGGATCGACAGCAAATTCGTTGCCGCGCTAAATCGGTGTTTAAGAGAAATAATCCGATGTTGGAAAACGGCCATTTGTATACGGCGGCGTTGATTGAATACGGCGCTCAGGCGGCCGCCATTCACTCCGGACTGATAAGTGGCATTCAGGGCAAGGGACCCGCCGCGGCGCCGCGACCGGCTTATCTTGGCGCCGTGAAAGGCGCGCGTTTTTTTGTAGAGCAAGTGGCTGATAAAGTTGATCAATTATCCGTTTCCGCCCAAATGTTGCTGAACAATACCGAAGGGGCTGTATATACTTTTTGTGTGAGCAATGGCAGTGAAAGCCTGGTTGAAGGCAGGTTGACCGTCATCAACCAGAATTGAGGTTAATTAAATCGGTTGGTAGCCATGGCAGCCAGGGGGACAGAGGGACTCAGGCCGGAAATAATTTCGGCCACCAATTTTCCGCTTATCGGCCCCAGACTCATGCCCATCATGGCGTGCCCGGTGGCAAGGGTTAAATTGTCAAAAGCCGGGTGGCGACCAATAATCGGTATGCCGTCCGGTGAGCAGGGCCTGAAGCCACTCCAGACTTGGTCAAGCTTGACTTTTTCCGGTTTGAAGTCCGGCAAAAAAGACTTGATTCCATTCAATATGCCTTTAACGCGGTGGGGGTTTACCGCCGGGTCCATATTGCCGAGTTCGAGTGTACCGGCGAAGCGGATATTGTCACACATGGGTGTCACTGCGACACGAGCCTCTTCGAGAATAAAAGGTGTGCGGCAAGGATAGTCGCCGCCAGATTGAAAAAAACTGTAACCTTTTCCCGATTGTACCGGGATCTTGAGTCCCAGTGTCCGGCCCAGGGCCGCCGACCAGGCGCCGGCGGCGATCACCAATTCGTCGCAGCGGACTCTTTTATGCGTGGTAACGACTTCATCGATACGTCCGCGGTTGTGTTTAAATTCGGTAACAGTCATTTTTTCGAAGAATTTAACGCCGCCTCCAGAACCGGACTGTTCGGCCAAAAAGTTCTTTAAGCCCTGTACGAATCGGAATGGAAGTGTATGGGCGTCTTCGGGATAGTAGGCGCCGCCGCGTATATCGAATCTCAGTTGTGGTTCCATCTCTGCCACTTGTTGCGGCTCTACCATCCTGGCGTTGAGGCCGAGATCCCTGGCCATGGCGACTCTTTCTGTTTCTGTTTTCAGGGCCGCTTCGTGCTTATATAGAAATAACAGGCCGTTGTGAAAAAGCTCAAAATTATAGGCGCTATTGTCACTGAGTAGTTGGTGGAAATTCTGATACAGCGCTAAAGACTGTTGATGAAGGTCGAGCAGAAGGTGTTTACTGTTGTCGATGTGGCGCTTGGTACAGTGTCGGAAAAAATGTATAAGCCAAGTGGCAAAATCCAACTCGAGCTTGGGTTTAATGGTAAAGGGGCTTTGCGAATGAAAAAGCCACTTTATTCCCTGTGCAATCATCCCCGGTGCGGCGAGAGGAATAATATGGCTGGGGGTGATATAGCCGGCATTACCCCAGGAGCATGCGCCACCAATTTCACCTTTGTCCAGCACGGCTACGGATTTGCCTTGTTGGTGAAGAAAATAAGCGGCGCAAATGCCTACAACTCCTCCACCGACGATAACCACGTCGTATTTATCCATGTTTATATAACCTGAAATCCAAAAGCATAGGGGTCGTTTTCATCAATTATGATGGTGCTGGTTCCTGTCACATAAGCCCAGCCTTCGATGCTGGGGATAATGGCCGGGTATTGTCCCACCTGGGTAGACTTTTCAACACGGCCTGTAAATGTGCTGCCGATAAAGCTTTCGTGCACAAAGGTGCTGCCTACACTGAGTTTATCGCGGGCGGCCCATTGCGCCATACGCGCTGAGGTTCCGGTACCGCAGGGTGAGCGATCTATGGCTTTGTCGCCGTAGAAAACCGCGTTGCGCGCGCTTGAATCGGGCTTGAGTGTGGCGCCGGTCCACTGGATATGGGACAGCCCGGCAATACGCTGGTCTTCGGGATGGATAAACGTGTAGCTGTCGTTGAGGCGGCGGCGGATTTCCGGGCTGAAACGAATCAACTCGGCGGCGGTAAAATTTTCGATACCGGAGAAGTTTTCCTGTGGGTCGACGATCGCGTAGAAGTTGCCGCCGTAGGCGACATCGACCGTCAACTCGCCGAGTTCCGGGCTGGTTACGGACAGGTCTCGAGAATGCAAAAATGAAGGCACGTTAATCAATTGTACTGAAGTGACTTTGTTCCCCTCGAGTTGGTATTTGGCCGTGACCGGTCCCGCCGGTGTCTGCAGACGCAGTTCACCCGGTGTTTTCGGGAAGACCAGTTGGTGTTCTATCGCGGCGGTGACGGTACCGATGGTACCGTGGCCGCACATGGGCAGGCAGCCACTGGTTTCGATAAATAAAATTTCCAGATCGTCTTCATCCGATTGCGGCGGTAACAGGATAGAGCCGGACATCATGTCGTGACCTCTGGGCTCAAACATCAGGCCGGTCCTTATCCAGTCGTATTCGGCGAGAAAGTGTGCGCGTTTTTGCAGCATGGAGGTGCCCTTTAAGTAGGGACCGCCACCGGCAACCACTCTGACGGGATTGCCGCAGGTGTGGGCGTCGATGCAGAAAAATGTTTTCTTTTTCAATGCTGTATCTCCGTATTGAGAAGCTACCGTATTGAGAAATCACCGTATTGAGAAGTTACCGAACAGATTTTCAACCTTCGATACTGGCGCGGGCGATCTCTTTTAAATATTCGATCAGTTTATCCGAGTCCAGGCCAGCCTGATCTTCTTTCCCGAGTGCAATAGTACGCATCAATGTCGCGTGGTGTCTGGCCGGCGTTACCAGGTCATTGTGATGAAAATAAAACCAGAAACGACGGCAGTGAGCGTGCAGTGGCATTGCCGCTTCACTGGCAAATTTGTTTTTTGCCGCGGCGGCAACGAGAAGGTCAAACTCTTTGTCGATGTCCATATATTCGGCAATCTGGTTTTGTTCCGCCAAGCGTTTTATTTTATCGGCAAGGGCATTGAGCTGTTCCTTTTGCTCGGTTGAGGCCTTTTTCGCCGCGGCCTGCGCAATGAGCTTATCGAGTACGGACCGGGTGTCGAGCAGGGTAAAGTAATCGCCGATATTGATATTGGTAATGACGATCCCGCGGCGGGGAACAACCTTGACCAGTTTTTCATTGGCCAGCCTTAACAAAGCTTCCCGCAAAGGGGTTCGGCCGATATTTATTTTCCCGCCGAGTTCGGATTCGGAATATATCTCCCCCGGCTCCAGTGCCAGGGTAACGATAAGATTTTCCAGCTCAAAGTAGGCTCTCTCGGCCAGACTGTGGTAATTCAAGTTCGACTCCTGCCATTCCAATTGCGCTCAATTCTGCAACGTTAAGTCACTCTATTACAGGGTCGGTCGCGTCGCCAGACAAACACGAAGTGTATTTTGCACTTTATCTAATTCGTCTCCCACCAAAGGCAGGCGCGGTGGCCGCACGCTCGCTGTACCCAGGCCGGTAGCAACTTCCGCCAGCTTTATGTTCTGCACTAGCTTGGGACTTGTGTCCAGTTCCAGTAGGGGTAAAAACCAGCGATAAATCTCCAGCGCTTCGCGGCGGCGCTCCTGCTGAACCAGATTATAAATAGCTACGGTTTCCCGGGGAAAAGCGCACACCAATCCGGCGACCCAGCCGTCGGCACCCATTAACAACTCTTCCAGCGCCAGGGTATCCACTCCGGCTAGAATGCTGAAGCGTTCACCGAAGCGGTTGCGCATTCGGGTGACGTTGGAAACATCCCGGGTCGATTCTTTGACGGCTTGAATGTTGTCGCATGCCGCCAGTTCGGAAAACATATCCATTGTAACTTCAATACCGTAATCGACCGGATTGTTGTAGATCATGATGGGCAAAGAGGTGGCGTCGGCCACTGTTTTAAAATAAGCGACTGTTTCTCTTGCATCGGCTTTGTAGCGCATGGGTGGCAACAGCATTAACCCGCAAGCGCCATCTTGTTGCGCCCGTCGCGCGGCGTCAATCGCCGCGCTGGTGCTCTGTTCGGCAATATTGACCACTACTGGTATGCGCCCATTGATATGCTTGACCGCAGCCTCTGTGAGCAAAGTCTTTTCTTCCGCGGTGAGAGTGCTCGCTTCGCCCAGCGAGCCACCGAGCACTATGCCCTGGACACCTTCTTTTAATTGCACCTCCAGGTTATTAATGAAAGCGCTCAAATCGAGTTGAAAACTCTCTGTAAACTTGGTTGTGAGGGCGGGAAAAACTCCTTTCCATTCAATATGTGACATCTTAATTTTCCATGTAGTGATTGGTAATAGGTAGCGCAGGATCGACAAACGCGCTGGCGCTTTACCGGTATTGAAGGATGTCTGTTGCTTAACAATACTGATTTCGCGACTGTAAGCCATGATATATCAATAATATATTTTGAATATCATAAGACTGTTTGAAAGCGGTGGCAATGATCGGGCTGAAAATGGTGTAGGATTCTAGCGCGAAAATTCCGGGGTTAACTCTTTAGGGCACTTGTATGGCATTTGAAGCACGCATCGATGTGTTATTGGTGGAGAAGAAGCTGGCTCCATCGCGCACTCATGCGCAGCGCATAATTGCGGCCAGGCAAGTTAGCTACAGACCGGGTGGCGTTTGGATCGATGCGGTTAAACCCAGTCTCAAGCTGCCCCGGGAAACGGAGTTTGCGGTTAAAAAGGGAGATCTGGATCGATATGTTTCCCGCGGTGCCTTAAAGTTGGCGGGCGCCATTTCCACCACTGGCCTGGATGTGACCGGGATGACTGCGTTGGACGTGGGGCAGTCCACGGGTGGTTTTACCGACTGTCTGCTGCAACGGGGGGCCGCGAAAGTCGTGGGCGTGGATGTGGGCCGCGATCAGCTGGCCGCGCAACTGCGGGAGGACCCCCGGGTAATTTGTCTTGAAGGGATCAACGCCCGTGCATTGCCGGCTGATTTATTACTGTCTCACACCGCAGGGCGGGGTTATGATCTGGCGGTTATGGATGTGTCCTTTATTTCGCAACAAAAAATACTACCCTCTCTGGTACCTTTATTAAAGCCCGATGGCGTTTTGATCAGCCTGGTTAAACCTCAGTTTGAGGTGGGAAAAAAGGGGGTGGGTAAAGGTGGTTTAGTGCGGGATCGGCGCTTGTATCGCGATGTTGAGGTCAACATACGCGCGTGTTGTCAGCGCCTGGGGTTGGACGTTGTGGATTATTTTCAAAGCCCACTTAAAGGTGGGGATGGCAATCGGGAGTTTTTAATCTACGCCCGGCGCTAGTGATCGGTGCCACAGTGCTTTTGTTTTATATTTAAATACCAGGATTTCCAGTAGTGCATTGGCGATCCTGAGTTCTTCTTCGTCAAATTCACTCATAGCTTCAAAATGATGTTTTAATTCGTTGCAGGGGCTGAGTTGCCGCTCGTTGCCGAAGCCTTTACCAGACTCTTTACCCAATTCTTTACCAAACAACAGAAAATCAGTACTTACACGTAGCGTCAGGGCCAGCTTTTTGAGGAGTTTGAGGGAAGGTTCGGCTCGGCCGTTTTCAAATTTTTTTATTCTATTGATGGAAACACCAATACTCGCTGCAACCTCTTGCTGAGATAGGTTGTGCTCCTTGCGCAGGGCGATCAGGCGCGCCGGCATGCTTGTGACCAATAGCGGTCCGATTGACACATCCATGTTTTTAATCCGTTATTTATCGTCGAGTAACCCCGGACTAAATTATCGCAGTGAATCATTAGTCCGGGGTTTTTATTTGACCGGTTATTGAACAACCCTAAGACCCCGGCCTATATTATTAAAAACGGTTATGATCGAAGTATCCTCAGTCATCAATTGATTAAATTGACATAAAAGACATAAATATTGTCATATAAAATTCCCTTATAATAAAAACTGTAAAAAAACAGTGGGTTAAAAACTGAAAAAGTAACTTCTCAATAACCCGGGGTATTTGTGCCTTCGATCCGGCGCCCATCCGGAGGTAGTTGGCCCAGACACGCCGGTAAGTCCCCCTCCGGGGCCCGGCCCGCCATCACGGATGGCGGGCGTTCGGCGGCGCCGCAAAGCAGTGCTTTGCAAACGGCTTGCCTCACCCATGTAGGCTTGGCGTCGGCATCCATGCCTCCAACAGTCTGGGCCAACTACCGCCGGATCGAAGGCACAACACACCGGGTTATTGAGAAGTTACCTGAAAAGGTTGTGTGGAGTATCCTTCCTCCGTTTGACACAGTACTCACTTGCGTCGGTCTTCTGGTTGAATGCGCAGTGAACGCAGACCCTGCTTCAGTTTGAACAAATGGCCGTGCAGCTGTGGTCCCTTGCGCTGAGCTACGCCAATGGCGAGTACATCGATGATAACCAAGTGGGCGATACGGGAAGACAGGGGCGTGTAAATTTCAATGTCCTCCTCTACATCAACTTCTATAGGTATACTGGCGTTTTTGATGACCGGCGTTTTACTGGGGGCCAGGCCTATGACAATGCCGCCCATTTGTTTAACCATTTCCATTGAATACAGTAGGGCTTTGGTGCGGCCACTTTGAGAAATGGCCACTACCACGTCACCGGGTTGCATAGACATAGCCGACATATTCTGAATGTGGTGATCGGAGTGGGCGGCTGTCGCCAACTGCAGGCGAAAGAATTTGTGCTGGGCGTCGGCCGCCACTGCGCCGGAGGCGCCAAATCCGTAGAATTCCACGCGATTGGCGTTGCACAGCGCAGTGACCGCCTTGTCCAGTACTTCAGGGTCGAGTTTATCGCGTACTTGCAACAGTGTATCGATAGTGGAATCGAATACTTTATGGGTAAAATCTGCGATCGGATCGGTATCGGTGACGGCAATCTGTCCAAAACTGGGACTCGAGGCCAGTTGTTGCGCCAGGCTGAGTTTGAAGTCCTGAAACCCCTCGCAACCGATAGCCCGGCAAAAGCGTACCACCGTGGGCTCGGAAACGTCGGCCTGGGTGGCCAGATCGACGATGCGCATATGGATAATGTCGGCCGGGTTGCCTAACACATACTCGGCCACCTTGCGCTCGGATTTGCGCATATTGTCAATGGTATCCCGGATTTTCTGGGTAAGTTCCGCCGGCCGCACCTGGGGCTATCACTCCGAATCAGCTATGTTAAGCCCGAAAACTTGGGTAAGCTCAGAATCTTGGTGGTCGCGGCGCCTATTGAACTTCGTGCCGGGACCTTGGGCTTATGTATAAAATCATAGTATAAAAACTATGTAGTAAAAAATAGCCTTATCTCGAACTTTCTGTAATTTTGCTACAATGGACCGATGACTTTATCACTGACTTCTCAATCCTCTATTCTTGACAATCTCAATGAGGCCCAGTGCCTCGCCGTTTCCGCCGCGCCTGGCAATCAACTGATTCTCGCCGGCGCCGGCAGCGGTAAGACCCGGGTACTGGTGCACCGCATTGCATGGTTGATTCGTGAACAGGGGATTTCACCCTATTCTATCCTGGCGGTCACCTTTACCAATAAAGCGGCACGGGAAATGCGCAACCGTATCGAGGAACTGCTCGGCTTCAGCCCCCGCGGCATGTGGGTGGGCACTTTCCACGGCCTGGCCCACCGACTGTTAAAATCACATTGGCAGGATGCACAACTGGCACAGAATTTTCAGATAATAGACAGCGATGACCAACTGCGCCTGGTCAAGCGAGTGTGCCAGAGCCTGGGTCTCGATGAAGCGCGCTGGCCGCCGAAGCAGGCGCAGTGGTTTATCAATGCACAGAAAGACGAAGGGCTGCGCCCGCAGCATCTGCGCGAATCCGCGGATCCTTATCTGGTGACCATGAAACGTATATACAGCGCTTACGAAGAGGCTTGTGGGCGTGGTGGGCTGGTGGATTTCGGTGAACTGCTGCTGCGCGCGCACGAACTGTGGTTGAACAATCCGCGCTTGTTGCAGCATTATCAGGAGCGTTTTCCCTTCATTCTGGTGGACGAGTTTCAGGATACCAATACGATTCAATACGCCTGGTTGCGGGTATTGGCCGGCGAAAGCTGTAAATTGACCGCCGTCGGTGACGATGACCAATCCATTTACGGTTGGCGCGGCGCCAAAATAGAAAATATCCAGAAATTCGCCGACGATTTTCCCGCCACCGACATTGTACGTCTGGAGCAGAATTACCGTTCCACTGTCAATATCCTCAGTGCGGCAAACGCCGTTATAGCCAATAATTTCGGCCGCTTGGGCAAGCAATTATGGACCGATGGCAAAGACGGGGAAGCTATTTCGCTTTACGCGGCCTTTAACGAGCAGGACGAAGCGCGTTTTATCGTAGAGCGTATTCAGAGCTGGGTCAGCCAAGGCAACAGCCGCCGCAATACGGCGATTCTCTACCGCTCCAATGCCCAGTCGCGAGTGCTTGAAGAGGCCTTGTTGCGCGAGGGGGTGCCCTACCACATTTACGGTGGCCAACGCTTCTACGAGCGCCTCGAAATAAGGAATACACTGGCCTATCTGCGCCTGATCGCCAACCGCGACGACGATGCGGCCTTCGAAAGGGTCGTCAATACACCCACTCGCGGTATCGGTGGCAAAACCCTTGACAGTATCCGTCTGTTTGCCCAGGAACAGGGGTGCTCGCTGTGGCAATCGGCAATTTCTGTGGTGGCCCACAAAAGTCTGCCGGCCCGGGCCGCCAACGCCGTCAATGAATTTATCCGGCTGATTGACACCCTGTATAGCGATACATCCGTGCTGGGCTTAAAGGAGATGGTTGAGCATGTCATTCACACCAGCGGTCTCTATGAATACCACGAAAAGGAAAAAGGCGAAAAAGGCCAGGCGCGAATAGACAACCTCGAGGAATTGGTGAGTGCCTGTGGCATTTTCCAGAGTCAGGAATCCAGCTCTTTACAGGAGGATGGTGAACATGAGCGCAATGTTTTGCATCAATTTCTCGATCAGACTGCGTTGGATGCCGGCGAGGCGCAGGCGGATGCCTATGAGGACGCGGTACAGTTAATGACACTGCACTCGGCAAAAGGCCTGGAGTTTCCCCTGGTGTTTCTGTCCGGGCTGGAAGAAAATCTGTTTCCCCACAAAATGTCTTTGGGAGATGCGGAGCGCCTGGAGGAGGAACGCCGCCTGTGTTACGTGGGCATAACCAGGGCGATGGAAAAGTTGTATATTACCTATGCGGAGAGCAGACGTATGCACGGTAATGAAACCTACAATGCCGTTTCCCGATTTGTAAAGGAAATTCCGTCGGATTTGCTCGAAGAGGTACGTATCAAAGCCGCCATTAGCCGGCCAATCAGTTACGGACAACACTATCGGCAGCCGGCTGGCGCCGGTCAGACTTCGTCGAGTGAGTCGGGGAATGACACCGGATTCAAACTGGGCCAGCGAGTCTCTCACCCTAAATTCGGTGAAGGCGTGGTACTGCATTTCGAGGGCAATGGCCCCAACTCCCAGGTGCATGTTAATTTTGAACAGCGTGGGTTGAAAAGATTGGTGCTGAAATACGCCAAACTGGAGGCGCTGTAAATTTTCGAAACGGTAAACAGACAGGTGAATGTCTGTGTATTTGAAATAAAAAAATAAATTGATGAATAAACTATGACTCAAAAAACTCGCGATGGATCAATAAACTGGATGCCCGCTATAATTTTGATTCTGGTCGCCGCTCTGGTCTCGGTGTCTGGTCTGTATGTACAGGAAAAAGCGACAAAGACACTCACCAATGGAAAACGCGCCCACACAGATCCGCTGGCGATATCCAACGCGGGGGAAGCCGAATACCAGTGGAAAATGGTCACGACCTGGCCGAAAAACTTTCCCGGGCTGGGGTTGGCGGCGGAAAATTTTTCCCGCCTGATGAACGACATGAGTAATGGCCGTTTTCAGGTCCGTGTCTACGGCGCCAATGAACTGGTGCCGGCTCTGGGAGTGTTTAATGCCGTATCCTCCGGTAGTGTGGAAATGGGACACGGCGCGGCATACTACTGGAAAGGCAAGATTTCAGCAGCGCCTTTTTTTACCTCTGTGCCCTTTGGTCTCAACGCTCAGGAAATGAATGGCTGGTTGTCCTACGGCGGTGGTCTGGAGTTGTGGCGTGAAGTCTATGCGCCTTTCAATCTCATTCCCTTCGCCGCCGGCAACACGGGTGTGCAGATGGCGGGCTGGTTCAACCGGGAAATAAACTCTGTGGAGGATCTCAAGGGGTTGAAGATGCGCATTCCAGGTTATGGGGGTGAAGTGCTGAACCGCGCCGGTGGCACCGCCGTCAATATTCCCGGCGGCGAACTCTATACATCGTTACAAACAGGTGTGATAGATGCCACAGAATGGGTCGGCCCTTACAACGATCTGGCGTTTGGTTTTCACGAAGTGGCGAAATACTACTATTATCCAGGCTGGCACGAACCGGGTCCGACGCTGGAGCTTATTGTAAACAAGCAGGCTTACGAATCGCTGCCGGCGGATCTGCAGGCCATGGTGAAGGCCGCCGCCCACTACGTCAACCAGGATATGCTGAACGAATACACCGCCCGTAACAATGCAGCACTGCGGGAATTGGTGGAAAAACACGGGATTCAGGTGCGGCGGCTTCCGGACGACGTGCTGAAAAAGCTGCGCACCATTGCCGAGGAGATTTACCGGGAAACAGCGGCTAAAGATCCCGCGTTTGCCAAGGTTTACCGGGCCTACCGCCAGTTTGCCGAGCAGGTCGGCAATTACCATAAAATTTCAGAGCAGGCTTATTACGAAACCCGTTGGCAGTGAATCGGTTTGAAGGGTGTGGGGGTGTCAGAGTTAATCCTTCGGTATGGGGCGAGTACGGCCATTATCGTCGATGGCGACATAGACAAAGACCCCCTCTGTCACCTTGACAACCTCTCCTGTCTCGATCTGTTTTAACCAGACTTCTACGATAGTGCGAATGGAAGAGCGACCGACTTCCAATGACTCGCAGTAACAGCTTACAGTTGCCCCTACTGGCACAGGGCGCAGAAAAGTCATACCCCCAACCGCAACTGTGGTTACCCGGCCTTTGGCTATTTCCCTGGCCATTATCGACCCGGCCAGATCCATCTGTGACATCATCCAGCCGCCGAATATGTCGCCATTAGGATTGGTATCGGCCGGCATGGTAAGGGTTTGCAGTGTTAATACGCCGTTCGGCGTCGGGTCTTCGTCAATTCCGTGTATGGTCATTGTTATTAAATACCTCTACAGTATTACTGCAGCTTTACTGCAATCTCAAAAACGGTATGTTAAGTGTACTGATTTTAGAATAGTATTTTTGACTTTATTTTTAATAATTATATCACCTTATTCCATCGTGCCATCCGTTTCGATGTGATCAATTGATGGGTTGATGTGCATAATTGCACGTTGCGCTATATTAACCCCGGCAACCAGGTTGCAAGTTGTGGGAAGGCTGCCAGGAGCACCAGCATCAGCAATTGCAGCACAATAAAAGGCATGACACCGCGGTAGATGTCGCTGGTTGCGACATCGGCCGGCGCCACGCCGCGCAGATAAAAAAGCGCAAACCCGAATGGTGGTGTTAAAAAAGATGTCTGTAGATTGAGGGCAATCATAATTCCCAGCCAGACTGGGTTTATTCCCATTGATAGTAGTACAGGTGCGATTATGGGGACTACCACAAAAGTGATTTCAATAAAATCGAGAATAAACCCCAACAGGAAAATCACAGCCATGACCAATAGCATGGCCATGAACGCACCGCCGGGCAGCAGTGAAAATAAATGCTCAATGGCCTCTTCACCACCAAATCCGCGAAACACCAGGGAAAACAGCGATGCCCCTATCAGAATGGTAAATACCATTACCGTTACTTGGGTCGTTGAGCGGGTGATTTCCGCCATCCGCTTAACACTTAACTTTCTTTTGCCAAACGCCAGCAGTGTCGCTCCCAGGGCTCCCACGCCAGCGGCTTCAGTGGGAGTGGCGGCGCCGGTAATGATGGAGCCCAGCACCAATGCGATCAGCGTCAATGGTGGGATCAGGCTGGTTAAAATGTGTACTGTGGGTACCTGCTCGGTGGTGTTGACCGGTGGCGCTGACTGAGGATGAACTAAGGCTTTGAAAAAGATATAACCGATGTAAATGGACACCAAAATCAGTCCCGGAATCAAGGCGCCAATAAACAGGTCGCCTACCGAAACCGGCTGTGGATTATAGATGCCCATACTCAATTGCGCCCGCTGATAGGCGCTCGACAATATATCTCCCAGTAAAACCAAGGCTATGGAGGGCGGAATGATCTGCCCCAGGGTACCGGTAGCGCAGATGGTGCCGGTGGCCAGCGCCGGGCTGTAGCCCCGATTCAACATCGTCGGCAGTGACATCAATCCCATGGTGACGACCGTGGCGCCGACAATGCCTGTGCTGGCCGCCAGCAGCATACCCACCAATACCACCGATATGCCCAGTCCCCCCGGTAGGCGGCCGCAGGCGCGGGCCATATTTTCCAGCAGTTCTTCGGCGAGTCGCGATTTCTCCAGCATCACACCCATCAGTACAAACAGGGGCACGGCGATCAGAGTCGTGTTGGTCATGGTGCCATAGAGTCTGTCGGGCAGAGCCAGTAGCAGATTGGGGTCGAAATGGCCGCTGGCGATACCTATGCCGGCAAATAGCAGTGCGGTCCCGGCCAGTGTAAAGGCGACCGGGTAACCCAGCATCAGGGCGGCGCAGACCGCGCCAAACAGAAGTAAAGGTAGCATAACGGGTCTCGGCAACGTGGTGTCTGTGTTATGGGTCGCTGATTAACAACAGGAGGTTGCGCAATACATCAGCAAGCCCCTGTAAAGCCAGGGTCACCGCGGCGACCGGTAACAATGTTTTGAGGACAAAGACGGCGGGTATACCGCCCGGGTTGACGGAGACCTCTCCGACCGCCCAGGAATTTGCGACAAAATTCCAGCTGACCCCCAACAAAAACACACAAAAGGGAAGTAGGAAAACCAAGCTGCCCAGGCTGTTTACCCAGGCCTTCCGGCGGGGGGAGAAACGACGGTAAAAAATATCCACCCGCACATGGGCATCGTGTTTGAAAGCAAATGCGATGCCCAGTAAAAAGACACAGGCATGTAGATAGGTCACTGACTCCTGTAATGCGAGCGAACCGAAACGAAAACCGTAACGCAGGGCGACCACGATACAGGTGATGATCATCATTGCGAGGGTCAGCCAGGCGATGGCGCGGCCGGTTATCTCGGAAAAAGCATCTATAGCATTTACCAGTTTGGAAAGCGGAGAAGCCGGGCTGGCCATAATGGGGGTCTATTCCTGCTTTGGGTATGTGTGACTGTGCTTTTTCTTGTTTCAACTGATTATTGTTTCAACTGATTGTATTGTCGATCAGCGTTCACGGGTGATCAGCACTTGGGTCATCGATTATTGTTTTCAGCAGCGTTATTTTATGCCCCTTTATACACTGTATTCAATTCCATTCGCCGTTGATTAAGTGGATATAACTCTCTCACTGTAACATTTTGGTAATATTTCTGACATAGAATCGTCACAGGATAAACCTAGTATCGCCTGCAATAGCATAATTCATTACGCGAAAGACCCTGGAGGATACTGTGAGAAAAGCTCTTATTACTACCACTCTGGCCGCCGCCACACTGGCCGGCGCCCAGTTCGCCAGCGCCGCTCGCGATTATATTAGCATTGTGGGGTCTTCCACTGTATACCCTTTTGCAACTGTCGTCGCAGAGCGCTTCGGGAAAAGTAGTTCCTACAAAACCCCTAAAGTGGAATCCACGGGCTCTGGCGGCGGACTCAAGCTGTTTTGCCAGGGAGTGGGCGTTAATCACCCTGACGTTGCCAATGCGTCGCGACGAATCAAGTCTTCGGAAGTGGAGTTGTGTGCTGGTAACGGCGTCAAGAATGTTGTGGAAGTATTGATCGGCTACGATGGCATTGTCTTGGCCAATTCAACGTCGACCAAGCAATTGAAACTGACCCGCAGGGATATTTTTCTGGCGTTGGCTAAAGAAATTCCCGATCCCGCAGGTGCCCAGGTACTGATCGCCAACCCCTATAAAACCTGGAAACAGGTTAATCACAGCCTGCCCGACACCAAGATAGAAGTGTTGGGGCCACCGCCGACTTCCGGCACCCGCGACGCCTTCGCGGAGCTGGCGCTGGAGGGCGGTTGTAAGCAGTTTCCCTGGATCGCCGCCCTGAAGAAAAGCGACAAAAAGACCTACAAGAAAATCTGTCACACCGTGCGCGAAGATGGCCACTATATCGAAGCCGGTGAAAACGATAATTTAATTGTACAAAAATTGAACGCAAATCCCGATGCCATGGGTATTTTCGGTTTCAGCTTTCTTGACCAGAACGCTGATAAGGTTCATGGATCTGTGATTGATGGCCAACAGCCGACGTTCGAATCAATCGCCGATGGTTCTTATCCGGTATCCCGCCCGCTGTACTTTTATGTCAAGAAAGCGCACATAGGTGTGATTCCCGGGATCGAGGAGTATCTTGCTGAATTCACCAGTGAAAAATCATGGGGTGAGGAGGGTTACCTGGCTGAAAAAGGGATGATTCCTCTGGGTGATAGCAAACGCAAACAGGTTGCTTCAACCGTAAAGTCCTTGCAAAACCTGTCGCTGTAATGGTTTGATCGCACTTTTACGGCAACTGCCGCCGCAGACGACTTTGCAAAAACCGGGATGTTGTAATACCTATGCCATAAATTTTTGGTAAGAGAGACGGATTGAAGTTAGACAATGGCCTGACAGTGACAAACTGTCGGGCCATTGTCTTAATGAGCGCTGAAACTACTGAATGAGGCACTATGAATACCTCCACTTTGCTCGCCCTGATTGCACTGGTCATTGCCGTAGCCTATATGGTCGGCCGGGGGCGTTCACTGGCGCAGGCCTCCGCTATCGGCGGTGTTCGCAATCTCAACTCATTGCCGATTTACTACGGGCTGATGACGGCCACTTGGTGTGGCTTGCCCTCGCTGGCACTACTGGCCCTGTGGCTGGGACTCGATGATGTCATTATTCAGAACCTGGTGCTTGCGCAGTTGCCGGCCGACCAGCGCCAGCTTTCCAGCTCCGATCTGGGGTTGTTGATCAACTCGGTGGAAAACCTGGCAGCGGGAAACAAAGGCATCCTGGGCGCCGATCCACACTTACTGACCGCTGCTGAAAGACTGAAAAGTCTGCGCCAAACCAGCCAACTGGCTTTGAGTGTGGTGGTTTTGTGTAGTGCAGTGTTGTTTGGGGTGATCGGTTGGTCGCGCGTGCAGCCCCAGGTAAAAGCCCGGGTTCAGGTGGAAAAGATTTTCAAGGTGATTCTACTGTTGTGCTCCAGTGTCGCCATATTCACCACTGCTGGCATTGTCCTTTCGGTTCTGTTTGAGTCTCTCAGGTTTTTTCAAACCATAGGTGTTACGGACTTTTTATTTGGCCTTGAGTGGAGCCCACAGACGGCGATCCGTACCGATCAGGTCGGAGCGTCCGGCGCCTTCGGCACCGTGCCCCTGTTCGTCGGTACCCTGCTGATTTCCATGATTGCCATGCTGGTGGCTGTACCGACAGGGTTGATGTCCGCCATATACCTGTCTGAATATGCCAACCGCAAAGTGCGGGCCATGGTAAAACCCCTACTGGAAGTGCTGGCCGGTATACCCACTGTGGTCTACGGCTTTTTCGCGGCGCTGACAGTAGCTCCGCTGATACGCCAAAACGGCGCGCTGATGGGGCTGGATGTATCCTCAGAAAGTGCTCTGGCGGCGGGGTTGGTGATGGGGGTGATGATAATCCCCTTTGTTTCTTCACTGTCCGATGATGTGATTAACGCTGTTCCACAATCGCTCCGAGACGGTTCCTTCGGGCTGGGAGCCACACATTCGGAAACCATCAAAAAGGTGGTGATTCCCGCGGCGCTGCCCGGTATTGTTGGCAGCGTTCTGCTGGCGGTCTCCCGCGCAGTCGGTGAAACCATGATTGTGGTGATGGCGGCGGGTCTGGCGGCAAATCTAACCGCCAACCCGCTGGAATCCGTAACCACGGTGACTGTACAGATCGTGACACTGCTGGTTGGCGATCAGGAATTCGACAGTCCCAAAACCCTGTCGGCATTCGCGTTGGGGTTAATGCTATTTATCATTACGCTGTTATTGAACTATATCGCTCTGCATGTGGTGAGAAAATATCGGGAGCAGTATGAGTAAGCCTAAAACGCCCGTTGTGCAATCCAGTGTGCCCAAACCGAAAACTATCGAATTGGTAAACCGTAACCTGGCCAAACGCTATCGTGCGGAAAAGCGTTTTCGCCTCTACGGTGTGGTTTCGATTGGTTTCGGCCTCCTGTGTCTGGTAATGCTGTTTACCGATATTATCGGCAAGGGATACAGCGCTTTCTTGCAGACCTATATCGCGTTGGATATCAATTTCGATACCGCACTGATGGACATCGACGATCTAGACGATGAGCGGCAGTTGAACCTCGCCAACTACGATGGCCTGATCAAAAAGGCACTGCGCGCACGATTCCCCGACGTGCGCAACCGGCGCGAAAAGCGCGCGCTCTACAGCCTGGTCAGCAACGGTGCCGGGTTTATGCTGCAAAAACAGTTTCGCGCCAGGCCCCGGGAATACGCCGGCCGGACATTGAAGCTATGGCTACCCGCCGATGACGACGTGGATGTTTATATAAAGCACTACCACGCCAAAGCCGACAACAGTGCGGGGGACGTACCGGTGGCAGAGGCGGCGTTTAAAGGTCGACTGAGTGAAACGCAGGTCGGATGGATAAAGGCGTTGATTGCCGATAAAGCCGTGGAAAAACGCTTTAACACCATATTTTTTACCGCCGGTGATTCCCGCGAGCCGGAGCTGGCGGGCATTCACGGCGCGATAATGGGTTCCCTGTTTACCCTGTTGGTTACCCTTGTATTGTCTTTCCCCATCGGCGTTGCTGCGGCCCTCTATTTGGAGGAATATACACAGAGAAGCCGGTTGGCCGACTTTATTGAAGTTAATATAAACAACCTGGCGGCAGTGCCATCCATTATTTTTGGGTTGCTGGGATTGGCTATTTTTATCAATTTCTTTGAAATGCCGCGCTCCATACCACTGGTCGGGGGGATTGTGCTGACCCTGATGACGCTGCCCACCATCATCATCTCCAGCCGCGCGGCAATCAAGGCCGTGCCACCCTCGATCAGAGAAGCGGCGTTCGGTATCGGCGCTTCGAAGATGCAGGTGATTTTGCACCATGTGTTACCTTTGGCCATGCCGGGAATGCTGACCGGGGCCAGTATTGGGATGGCGCAGGCGTTGGGTGAAACCGCTCCGCTGCTGATGATTGGCATGGTGGCATTTATTGTCGATGTACCCGGCGCTGTCAACGATCCGGCCACGGTGTTGCCGGTACAGATATTTCTCTGGTCCGACAGCCCAGAGCGGGCATTTGTCGAGAGGACTTCGGCTGCCATTATGGTGTTGTTGGGGTTTTTGATTATTATGAACACCCTGGCAGTTTGGTTACGCAAACGTTTAGAACGCCGCTGGTAGGGACCGACGAAAGCGGTCAATGTGAAATAAAAACAAGTGCCCACAGTGGTGAGTTCTGTGTGGAACCTGGAGAGACAGATGATAGAAGCCGTTGTAAACACAAACCTGAGCGCTGACCCGTTAATGAGCCAAACAGTAAACATGGCTGAAAATCAGCAAAGCAGCAGTGAAACAGTGGGAGCCCCTTTTGTCGAATTACCGAAGATGGCGATGCGCGGTGTCAATGTGTTTTACGGCGAAAAGCAGGCTATATTTGATGTCAGTATGGATATCGGCAGCAATGAGGTAGTGGCGATGATAGGTCCCTCGGGGTGCGGAAAGTCAACTTTCCTGCGCAGCCTCAACCGTATGAACGATACCATCGATATTTGCCGTGTCGAAGGTTCACTGCAACTGGAGGGACAAGATATTTACCATGCCAAAATGGATGTAGTGCCGTTGCGGGCGCGGGTGGGGATGGTATTTCAAAAGCCCAACCCCTTCCCCAAATCCATTTACGACAATGTCGCCTATGGCCCGCGCATCCACGGTCTGGCGTCGCGCCGCGGTGACCTGGATGAAATTGTTGAAACCAGTTTGAAAAAAGCGGGTCTATGGAATGAAGTAAAAGATCGCCTGCACCAGCCTGGCACAGGGCTGTCCGGTGGTCAGCAACAGCGGCTGTGTATCGCTCGCACCATTGCCGTGAGCCCGGAAGTGATTCTGATGGATGAGCCCTGCTCCGCGCTCGATCCCATTGCCACGGCAAGGATTGAAGAGTTGATTGCCGAGTTGAGCGAAAATTTTACCATAGCCATAGTGACTCACTCTATGCAACAGGCCGCGAGGGTATCCAAGCGCACAGCCTATTTTCATCTGGGTAAATTGATAGAAGTTAACAATACAGAAAAGGTTTTTACGAATCCCGATCATGAATTGACCGAAGCCTATATTACCGGTCGTTTCGGTTAGACAAGAAGGTGGTTATGGACAATTTGCATCTCGACCAACACATTTCACAACAGTTCAACACGGACCTGGAAGAGCTCAAAACTCAGCTTCTGGAAATGGGAGGCGTTGTAGAGCAGCAGTTATCTGACGCCATCGCTGCGATAGAAACCGCCGACGGCGACCTGGCGGAAAAAGTCCTGGTAATTGAGAACGAGGTTGACAAGCGCGAAGTCGCACTGGACGAGCAGGCCATTGCGATTCTGGCCCGGCGCCAGCCGGCCGCCTCTGACCTGCGCATGGTGCTGATGGCAACCAAGATCACCCGTGATCTGGAGCGCATTGGCGATGAAGCTCAGAAAATTGCCAAAATGGCGATTGCGCTCAACGAGGAGGGTGAGTCGCCCCGGGGTTATGTGGAATTGCGGCATATCGGCAAAAGTGTCTTGAGAATGCTTAATGCCACCCTTGATGCATTTGCCCGTTTCGATGTCGATGTGGCCCTGCAGGTTGCTCAGGACGATAAAAATGTCGACCGTGAGTACAAATCGGCGGTACGCGAGTTGGTGACGTATATGATGGAAGATCCCCGCTCCATCAGTCGGGTGATGAATGTTATGTGGGCGCTGCGCTCCCTGGAGCGTATCGGAGACCACGCCCGAAACATTTCCGAGCATATCATTTTCCTGGTTAAAGGCCTGGATGTACGGCATATCAGCCTTAAAGAAATGAAACGCCAGGTGCAGGAAAACCCCTAAAAACCCCCGATAATTGAAGGGTAACTTTTTTCGGGCCATTCACCCCTTGTCTTGGGAAAGTTTTTGGCGCTATAGTATTCCGCTTTATAGGATGCCAAATTCACCCTACTTAAGACTGTAAAGGCCCATGCGACTATTGTGTGTTATTTGTGCAGCCGCCATGTTTGCCGGTTGTGGGAAGTCTTCGAAAATTCGCTCGATGCCGGATGCCGAGCTGGCGCAAAAATATGCACAATGCCTGGACAATGCGCCTACGGCCCCAGGTAAGGCGACCGCCTGCGAAAATTTGCGCAAAGAGTGTGAGCGGCGCCGGGAGGAGCAGACTTCCTTTGTCTGCCGCAGTTATTGA
>JARROD010000001.1:0-46985 GCA_037384225.1 Exilibacterium sp. | reverse complement strand
GTTATTGAGAAGTTACTCGTTTTTATCATTGCGATGACTGGGTCAAGCCATTGAGTTTTTGCTGGGCCGCCTGTCCCAGTTCCCCGCCGCCCTGGGCGGCGCTTTGAAAGTATTTTATCGCCTGGCCCTGGTCATTGCGCAGCAGTGCCAGTTCACCCAGGTGGTAACTCGCCATCTGAGTCGGCAAGTACTTTTGGCTGGTGAGCAGGCTGGCTTGAGCGGCCTGATTATTTTCCAGCTTTTTCAACAGTAAACCTTTCGCCAGATAAGGTTTGTAATATTCCGGGTTGTTTTTTATCGCGCGCTCATAAGACGATAAGGCGGCCTTGTTGTTCCCCAGCTTTTGCTGCAAGTGGCCTTCGGTCTCCCAGAACACACCCTCGTTGGGTTGAATATTAATGGCCTGCTTGGTGAGGGTAAGCGCTTGTTTATAGTTTTTGTTATTGGCGGCTTTTATGGCGTCCTTGTGCTTATCATAAGCGACCTGGTCTTTACTCAGCTGTCTTATGGCGCGCTGAAACGTTTTTCGGTTGCGGTTTCCACCGGTGTGGTTGCGGGCTTTGGCCTGGTTTGCCGCAACCCTTTCCGGCGATGGCGGATGGCTGGCGAACAATCCCTCGAACCAGTTCGATTGCCTGTTTGCGGACAGTTTCACAAAAGTCCGCTGTAGCTCCACGGCCCCCTGGAGGTCGTAGCCGGCGCGAGCCATGTAATCCATGCCGTAGGCGTCGGCGTCCAGTTCCTGCTGGCGACCGTAACGGGCTTGCCAGGCGGCGGCGCCGATACTGGCGCCCGAGGCGGCGAGATCGGCGTATTCGGTGCCCTTGGCGGCGGCTCCGGCGGCGAAAACCCCCAACTGCAAAACCATGTTCTGGGTCATTTGCAGAGCGCCGTGGCGGGCGGCGGCGTGAACGATTTCATGCCCGAGTACTGCCGCGAGCTGGGATTCGTCTTCTAATTGCGTAATCAGTCCGCGGTTAATGGCGATTTTGCCACCCGGCAGGGCCCAGGCATTGGGTACATCGTTGTTGAGAACCACAAATTCATAGGGCAGGCCGGGCCGATCGCTGACGGCGGCGAGCTTTTGCCCCACCGAGTTGACATACACGGTCAAGTCCGGATCTACGGTGTAACGTCCGCCCTGGGATTGTTGTGAGGGACCGTAATTTTTACTGCCGATGGCCACTTCCTGTTCCGGGGAAATGATGGAAAGTTGGGATTCACCGGTAACCGGATTGACCGTGCAGCCTGTCAGCAGCACTGCTGCCGGGGTTAGGGTGGTTATTAGGGTGGCGAAAACGAATTTGATTAAACGCACAAAACCTTCTCCTTAACGATTTTGATTCTTGCCTGTAGGCGCTTTTGATTCTTACGTATAATAGTCTGTTTACCCCCTATTTAGCGGGCCCACCCGGGCTCTGCAACAGGGGGGAGGGCTTCGGGCCGTCATTAAATACAGCCGTGAGCCGTATAAATACAGCCGTGAGCCATATAAATACAGCCGTATTGTACCAAGGTATACGACATGAGTGCTTTGCAAGTTATCGAATTAATTGCCGGAACCGGCGTTGGGGGCAAACCGGTGGTGGAGCGGTTACAGGTAAAAGTCAATGATGACGACACCTGTCAGTTGGTCAAATCGCCGGCTTTTGTAAAAGGGCTGGCCAGTGGCGACACGATTAAGTTCGAAGCCGACAGTAGCGAGTTCTCGGTTGTCAAGCGCAGTGGCAACCTCAGTATCCGGGTAATCAGCCGCGGTGATATTTACGCCTTGAGTGATAAACTCACACCGGAGCTGGAAAAGCTGGGTGGTGAGTTGGATACCGAAACCCCACGCCTGTTGGTGTACTCTATTCATGTCAGTTGTGGATTCACGGCGATAGAAAGTATTTTGAATCGATACTTAGGGGGAGAAGCCGACTGTACCTGGAACTACGGCAATGTATATGACCCCCGGGACGGCCAGACGCCTCTCAATTGGTGGCTTGAAATACTCAAACCCGAATAAACGAGTGGTTCTAAAGCAAGCATCGAAAATACTGAAAAAATAGGTAGAGCTGTAAAATGTTAACTGTAATTTCCCCGGCCAAAACCCTTGATTACGAAACTCCACCCCCCACCCGCATTGCGACCAAGCCAGAGTTTTTGGATGATTCTCAAATTCTTATCGATGAACTCAGACAGCTAGCGCCGCAGGATATTGCAAAGCTGATGGGTATTAGCGATAAACTGGCGCTGCTCAACTACGACCGTTTCCATAGCTGGCATTGCCCGTTTACACAAACCAATGCAAAACAGGCGCTGCTGGCGTTTAAAGGCGATGTATACACTGGGCTGGAAGCGGAAAACTTTGATAGCGGCGATTTTAAGTTCGCGCAAAAGTGTCTGCGTATATTGTCTGGCCTCTACGGATTGCTGCGGCCGCTGGACCTAATGCAGGCGTACAGGCTGGAGATGGGCACTCGCTTTAAAAATTCAAGAGCAACGGACTTGTATGGATTTTGGGGTGAAAAAATAACCGAGGCGCTGAATCGGCAACTGCGGGCCAGCAATTCGGAAACACTGGTTAACCTGGCTTCCAATGAGTATTTTAAGTCGGTGCGGCCGCAGCATCTCAACGCCGAGGTGATTACTCCGGTTTTTAAAGACTTTAAAGGCGGGCAGTATAAAGTGATCAGCTTTTTCGCGAAAAAAGCTCGGGGAATGATGAGCGCGTTTATTATTAAAAATCGGTTACAGCATGCCGATGCGTTAAAAGAGTTCGACGTTGCCGGCTATTGTTTTAATCAATCTCTTTCCCGCGGCGGCGAGCTGGTTTTTACCCGCAAGGAAGCGGGACTGTAAACATGCCTTTATGTTGCATTATTGTGCCATTCACATCATTTTTTTCACTGCTTTGCGGCCGGTTTATAGGTGCCAACTTATTTGATTGCGGTAATTTCAAGCACTGGGTTGGTGGATCCGTGAAAACGCTTGCTTTGCTTAAAATGCCACTGTAAATTCTGACCCGTTAAGGGGCATACACGAAAACCGGAAGTTATTTCGTGGATGTTCCTAAGGAACGGGCACGACACCGGTAAGGAAAATGACAGTTTCAAAAGAATATTTCGATGATATTGTCGACAAGTTATCGACTGTGGCGCCCGTAAGGGCAAGCCGCCTGTTTGGCGAAGTGGGTCTGTATTGCAATAATCATCTGTTTGCGATTATTGTAAACGATACCCTATATTTTAAAACCGATGCCGGCAACCGTCCGGATTTCGAAGCTTTAGGCGCAGCCGCATTCCAACCCTGCAAAGAGGGCGATATTCCCTCCCACTTTTACCAACTTCCCGACGTGGTTCTCAGAGACAGTTCCATGCTAAAACAGTGGGTAGTTCGTGCCACTACCCGTGATGGCGAAGTCGCTACGATGGAGATGGCGGGTTGAGGTGACAGATCCACGTCACCGCTTCCGAAGTGCTTCCTGCCCACTTGCTGGAATGATGGCGTATAATCGCTATCCATATCCGGCTGCTATCAAGCCCTTTGAGTATACCCTACTGCCCCTGATGAAGAATGCCGCGACGTTTATCAAAGCCGGTACTCTTTTTATAGCGAATAATTAAAAAAATATGCTGTGTTGTCGCCTTATGTTGCGCGCTTGAAATGAGGAAATAATAGAATGAAACCTTTTTCACAGGCTTGTCAGAATAATCGCGATCCTATATTGGCGGTGTTGAGGAGAGTATTTTCCGATCGCCGCCGGGTACTGGAAATAGGCAGCGGTACCGGGCAACACGCGGTGTATTTTGCCAGGCACCTGCCCCATTTGCAGTGGTATACCAGTGATCTGCAAGAGAACCACGAGGGCATTCTGCAATGGATGGCCGAATACCCGCTGGAAAATTTGCATTCCCCGCGGGAGCTCGATGTCAGTGCCTCCGATTGGGGAGTGGCGCCGGTGGATGCGGTGTTTTCCGCCAACACTGTCCATATCATGTCTTGGTCAATGGTTGGAAAGCTGTTTGCGGGCTTGGGCCACACATTGTTGCCAGGTGGCGTGTTTGCCCTTTACGGGCCATTTAACTATAACGGTGAGTATACCAGTGAGAGTAACCAGCGTTTCGATATCTGGCTAAAGGCACAGGAGGAACATCGCGGCATCCGCGATTTTGAGAAGGTCGACAAGCTGGCCCGGGAAATCGGCCTGGAACTGGTGGAGGACAATACAATGCCGGCCAATAATCGCCTGCTGGTGTGGCGGAGGGCTTGATCAAACTCGGGTCTTGTACAACTAAAGTATAAAGTTCAAGTAATATCAGAACTGGTATAAGGGCAAGCAAAACATTTAAAAGCGAGGGTTTAGCCGTGGCAAAGGTCGCATTAGTAACAGGTTCTACTAGTGGTATTGGGTTGGCCGTAGCACATGCTCTGGCCGGGGCGGGTATGGATCTGGCCCTGCACGGGCTGGTATCCCCCGATGAGGGCGATGCCCTGGCACAGGAATTCAAAAGCCAGTACCAGATAAAGACACTCTTCAGCGATGCGGACTTGCGCAATGCTGACAGCATTGCCGATTTGGTACAACGCACTCAGGTGGAGCTGGGTAGTCTCGATGTCTTGGTGAACAATGCGGGGATTCAGTTTACTGCCGCCGTAGAGGATTTTCCGCGCCAAAAATGGGACGATATTATCGCCATTAACCTCAGTTCCGCGTTTCACACTATCCATTACGCTGTTCCAGCGATGAAAAAGGCCGGCTGGGGACGCATTGTCAATATCGCCTCGGTACACGGGTTGGTGGCCTCGGTCAATAAAGCGGCCTATGTGGCGGCCAAACACGGTATCGTGGGGTTGACCAAGGTGGTGGCGCTGGAAAATGTGGAAACCGGTATTACCTGCAACGCCATTTGTCCAGGCTGGGTTGATACGCCTCTGATCGCCAAACAGATAGACGCCTATGCAGAAAAGGAAGGTCTGCCGCTGGAGGAGGCAAAGCGAAAGCTGATTACCGACAAGCAACCCATGCCGGACATGACACCGCCGGAGAACATCGGCCAGTTGGTGTTGTATTTATGCGGTGAATTTGCCCGCACCATGACGGGTACGACGCTGCCGATAGACGGTGCCTGGACAGCGCAGTAACCTCTCCCGAGTAGAGAATAACTAAAAAACTTCCCCGGATGACACAAGCGATTGAAGATGAAATAGCGACAAAAATAGTCATTGCCGACGACCACCCGTTATTTCGCGCCGCTTTGCAGCAGACATTGCAAAGCGGGCTCGACAGTGAGGCACAACCCTGCCTTTTGCAGGCTGATACAATAACGGCTGTGCATGAGCTGCTCGAGCGCCATCCGGATACGGATCTGGTGTTGTTGGACCTCAATATGCCGGAGGCCCAGGGCTTTTGTGGATTGGCGAACCTGCGGGGCGCTTTTCCGTCGGTGCCGATTGCAATTATTTCTGCCTCGGACCAACCCTACATTATTCGTCAAGCGGCGGATTTGGGCGCCTCTGGATTTATTCCTAAAACCCTCTCACCCCTGGAGCTGGCGGCGGCAGTGGCAGCCTTGCTGACGGGAGATACCTGGTTTTCACAATCTCTGCAACGGGTGGAACGGGGGCTAGACCAGGCCACTGCGGAATTTGCCCGGCGCTTGGCGACACTGACGCCGCACCAGTTTCGCGTGTACACAATGATTACCGAAGGTCTGCTGAACAAACAGATCGCTTTTGAACTGAATATCTCCGAGCCGACGGTCAAAGCCCATGTCACGGCCATTTTGCGCAAGCTCAATGTCAGAGACCGCAAGCAGGTCATCATTGCTGCTCAGGCTTTGATGGTGAACCACCCTGTGCCCGCAACTGTAGCGCCGCGTGATTGAGTGTTGCGCGCAAAGCTGCCGCTTTTACGGGTTTGCGCAGAAATAAAAAGCCCTGTTTATGCGCCCGTGCTCTTACTGTTTCAGTGCGGTCGGCGGAAATAACGATACAGGGGCGTGCCTGTCGCCATAGCGCAAACAGGGCCAAAACACAGTCAATACCGTTGTTTGGCTCACTGTTGCTCAAATCCAGATGATAATCAGCGATAATCATATCGGGCGGATTTACGGTATCGGAGCACTGTTCGGCTTGCGTATACGACCTCGCGCAGGCGACCTCGCACTGCCAGGACTCCAGCAGGGCCTCCAGACCCGACAGTACAGCGCGGTCGTTGTCGATACAGAGAATACGCATACCCTGGAGTTGCTGCAAGGTTGTCGGGCCGGGCGAATTCTCGTTGACGAGCAGCGCTGGCAATTGCTGTTCACTGAGGGGCAATACGACCCGGAATAAACTGCCTTTTCCCGGCGCGGAAGACATGTCCAGGGGGTGTTGAAGCAGTTCGCACAGACGTTTTACTGTGGCAAGTCCCAGGCCCAGCCCTTCACGGCCGGTGTCGACACTGGATGCGAGGCGCTTGAATTCGATAAAAATATCATCGTGGTTCTGGTGCGCGATACCTATGCCGGTATCCCATACTTCTACCCATAAATGCCCGCTCCGGCGCCGGCAACCGAGTACTACCCTGCCCTTCTCTGTGTAGCGCAGCGCGTTGCTGAGCAGGTTCTGCAGAATGCGTCGCAACAGGTGGCTGTCGCTGTGAACGGTGAGGCTGGAATTGTAGAAGTGAAAGGCCAGGCCGTTTTCCCTGGCCAGTGCACTGAAATCGCTCGCCAGTGGCTTGAGTACCTGGTTGATGGGGAAGTCGCTGAAACTGGCGGTCACAGCACCGGCGTCCAGCTTGGCAATATCCAGTAAGGCATTGATAAGATTTTCAGCGGCCTGGGCTGAGCTCGCGAGCTGGTTGACCAGTCGGCGGGCTTCAATGTCCAACGGTCGTTGTTGCAAAGCACTGATAAACAGCCGCGACGCATTCAGGGGTTGCACCAAATCGTGGCCGGCGGCGGCCAGAAAACGGGTTTTGCCCGCGTTGGCAGCTTCCGCATTGGACTTTGCCTGTGCCAGCTCCGCGGTGCGTTGCAGCACCCTTTCTTCAAGATGAGCCTTGGCGTTTTCCAGTTCCGACATGGTGCGGCTGACCTCAGTGATATCCGTGTATGTGGTGACAAAGCCGCCGTCGGGCATGGCATTACCGCGGATTTCCAGCACGGTTCCGTCGCGTCGGGTGCGCTGGAAAACATAATTACTGCCGTTGCGCATATGGGCTATACGCTTGCGCACATGTTTCTCCACGGGACCTGGACCGCAATTGCCCTGTTCGGCATTGTAGCGCATCAGGTCGGCGACATTGCGCCCGACGTGGAGCATTTCCGAGGTTTCCTCGATCAGGGCCGAGGGGGATTCGATTTGTAACTTGTCCTGGCCGGCAAAGTACAGTACCTGATGGGCGGATGAGGCGCCTATCACACCGGCCAACAGGTTTTCTACATAAGCCTGGTAGGTTTCGCTGGCGCAGTGGTCAGCGGCCAATAGCCTCGTGATGGCCGGTTCGGATTCCCTTTCAACAACGAGCTGCCGCTCGAAAGTCCGCAGGGCAAGGTGCGCCTGTTCGGCACCGAGAAAGCGTGCGGCGATTTCCCGCAGAACACCTACCTTGATGCTTCCCTTGGCAGTGCCTGCAGTCTGCGGGTAACGCTTGGTACACCAGAGGGAAACCGAAATATAGGCGCCGAAATTGCCAGCCAGGCTCCACCAGACACCGTTGCTGAGTGGCGACCAGCCCAGGTTGAACAATTGCTCCGGTCGCAGCCAGGTGAGGCTGAAGGGACCCGCGATCAGCAGCTCTGCCTGCAACCATCCGGCGCGCACCAGTGCGGGTACAATCAGGGTATAGAGCCAGATACCGAATCCCGCGCCGAGTCCGGCCATGACCCCATACTGGTGACCTTTTTCCCAGTAGAGTGCACCCACCATCGCCGGCGCGAACTGGGCCACCAGCACTAGGGCCAGGAGGCCGATCGATCCCAGATCCGTGTATCCGGCGAGATAGCGGTAGTAGCTGTAAGCCAGCAGTAGTAGCACAACTATGGCGGTACGCCGGATTAAGCGCAGCACACCGGTCATATCTTCGCGGCTGTGGATGGCCAGCAGTCGCCGGCGCAGCAACAGCGGCATCACCATGTGATTACAAACCATGGTCGCCAGTGCCACACAGGAAACGATTACCATACTGCTGCCCGCCGAGAGTCCGCCGATATAGGCCAGCAGCGTCAGTAGCGGCTGTTGTTGCAGCATTGGCAACTGCAGTCCAAAACTTTCCGGATTGAGCCCCTGGCCGTGTAACAGCACATAACCGCCGTAACCGATGGGCAGAATAAAAAATGAGATCACCAGCATATAAACCGGGATCAACCAGCGCAACGTTCGCGTATCCCGAGGCCCTTTGCTTTCAACCATCAAAATATGAAATTGGCGCGGCAGGCAGAACAAAGCCGTCATTCCGAGCACGGTGGCGGCGATAAAACCGCTGTCGCCGCGGCGAGCAACCACTAGTTTTTCCACCGCCGGATGCCTGGCAACCTGGATGAAGATGTCTTCGATGCCGTCAAACAGCACGAAGCAGGTAAAGTAGCCGATTGCGGCAAAGCAGAGCAGTTTTACCAAAGCTTCGAAAGCGACTGCCAGCATCAAACCGTTGTGGTGTTCCTTACTGTCGATATGACGAGTGCCGAACATGATAGTGAACAGCGCCATCAGCAAAGCGATATAAAGCGCCGTGTCCCGCCACAGGGGGGTGACAATGGTGGCGCTTTGCCAGTCCTGCCCGGTAAGTGTATGAAAGCTCATGGCAACGGCCTTTAACTGCAGCGCGATATAAGGCAGTACTGCCACTATAGCGACAGCCGTGACAATAGTGGCCAGAGGTTGGCACTTTCCGTAGTGGGAGGCAATAAAGTCGGCGATCGAGGTGCTGTTGGATGTTTTGGCGACTTTGATCAGGCGCGCCAGAAACGCCGGAGCCAGTGACAAAACGGCGATGGAACCAATAAAAGTGGGCGGTATATACCAGCCGTTGCTGACAGCCTGGGCGGGGGTGCCAAAAAACATCCAGGCAGTGGTATAGGTACCCGCGAGCGCAATCAGCAGCGGTTTGGCCCGTTGCACCAGGGTTTGGCAATAGCGATCGCCCACATAGGCGATTGCGAAAAGCGCGAGTAAATAACCGAGTGAAAGCAGTAAAATATCCAGTGGGTCAAACATCGACGATACCTGTCAGGGAATGTGTATTACCCCGTCGCTATAGCGAATGGCCCCTTGCTCTGGTCGTGTCTTGATCGGCGGCAGTTCGGCCGCGCCACCGGCGCGCGCGGGCCTCGCGTAGACCACTTGGCTGGGCGGCAGTGCAGTGCCACGGGTCAGATGCGACCACATAAGCTCAAGTGCCTGCTCGAAATAGTAGTGTAAGGGAACATAACGCTGGGAAAATCCCGGCAGCCTCAGCAGGGCGTCAAAGTGCTGGCCGTGGGTGATTTCGTAGTACCTCAGCGCACTCCCCTCCCCCTCTTGTTCCCGGTTTAACGCCAGATAGTGGCGTGAACTGTGATTGACCTGAATCAGGTTATCGTGGCGTCCGTGAACAATAATCGCCGGTTTTCCGCCCAGGTTGCCGTTGAAGGCAAGCTCCCTGATTCCCTGTTGCACGGTGTCACTTTGATAAGCCTTGCGCAGACACAGTAAAGCCTGCAGCGTATTTTCCTGTCCCTGTCGATAAGCACCCGGGCTGTGTAGGGCAACCCGCCCCGCCCGGTCATTGATCAATTGAATGCCTGCCATCGGCACAATGCCGCTGCTGACCGTTACCAGCCCCGCCGCCAGTTCGGGCGGCATGGGTGCGGGATTGCCATCGCTATCTGTGTAGGCAAAGCTAATATCACAGAGTGGTTTATCGGCGCTGTAACGGCCATAAGCATTGCCGTAGGTGACGGCAATTGCCTCCCACAGTTGCACGCCGGTAGAGAAGGCACCCAATTGCAGTGCCTGCGGCGGCAGATCGTAATCGAGTAGTTTTTGCTGGGCGGCGCGGGCCTGTTGTTCGAGACTGTTACCGCGCAACAGACCCAGGTCTTTCAGCGCCTGGCAACGCTGCTCCAGCGCCTGTCGCAGTGGCGGTGTCAGTATTACCGCCAGCGGCGCGCTGCGCATATCCACCGCCACTGAAGCACACCCCTGGTAAAGAGCGAAGTGGGTCGCCGTATCGAGCAGCTGGCGTGGCTGGTCGATAACGCCGCCGCTGTCGGTTACCGTTACAGGCTTTTTAGCCGTGCGTTTACCGAAATGCATGGAAGGTTCGGCGACCACCACTGCGTCGATCCAACCCTGTTCATCCTGTTCCGCCGCTTTTAAGGAACTGCCGCCACCATTGGAGATACTGGAGGCGATGACCAAAGTGTTGTCCCGGGTATAGGTGTGTGTCGGCGCGTAGAGTTGATTGAGTTGGCGAAAAGCGAACTGGATCGCCTGGAGTACAAACATGCCCCAGTCTTTTTCCACATTGTGGCCGCTGTGGCTATGCTTTACCGCAATGCGGTGCGGTGCCAGATCGACTGCTGGGGCGAATAGAGCGTCGGCGGCGGGTACCAGACGGCCCAGCAGGTCGTAACCGCGATTTTGATCGCCGATATAAAAGCCGGTCCCGGTGCCCTTGTCGGTGTAAGCTACCGCACAGCCCTTGCTTAGCCCCCACTGACCGGCGCTACCGATAGCGCCGTAAACGCCGCGTGACCCCGATGAGGGGGCAGTGACAATACAGGGTGCATTAGGGTTGAAACTGTCGGGAATCTGAACCATCAGGGTAGCGGCGATATCACCGTTCAGATAGCGGATAGTCGTCATATATTCGTGGCCGGCGATTTTTTCCGTCCCGGCTTTTGGGCCGTAGAGGTGGCCGAAGCCACCTCTAGGGTCAGTATTGACGATGGAGTTGTAGTGATAGTGGATGCGGTTGCGGCGCAGCTCTGCCACCGTGGGCGACAGGGGGTCGGCAAACGCCGGCGGGGCTTTGGCCTGCAACCCGGCGATACCCAGCCCCGCCGTAAGCAGGTCGTTTTTATTGCCGTCGTAATATTGGTGCTGCACAGGTTCGGAGGTGGTGGTCTGGAAGTTTTCCAGGCCAGTTGTCGAGGTTAATCGCAGTGTATCGGTGGATTCGCAGCCGTAGAGAAATAGAGTAGTAACAAGGCAGGTAAAGGCTGCGCGGCGGCCGCTTTTCCATTTATTCATAGCATTGTCCATAACATTGTCCATAACATTGTCCATAGCATTGCCTCCACGACAATTTTGCATCCGGTCAATATACCCAAAGCGTTTGAGATTTAGGTGCACAGAGCACGCCCCTGTTGTTAAAGGAAGGGGGGAACAAAAATTGACGCACTCTGCACACCTAAATCTCAAACGCTTTGGGTATATCGCTTCTTCAACTTGCTAGATTATAGCAGCAGTAGAATCGCCAATGCTGTGCCCAGTAGTGGTACCACCACTGTCAGCGCTGCCACCGGACCGTAGGCGTCGCGATGGGTTTCACCGCAGATGGCGCGCACCGTGGTCACTACATAGCCATTGTGCGGCAGTGAATCCAGGGCACCCGATGAAATCGCCACCACCCTATGCAGTGCTTCCGGGTTTACCCCCAGGTCCAGATAAAAAGGGGCAAGCACCGGTAAGGCGATGGATTGTCCACCGGAGGCACTGCCGGTCAACGCGGCGATGGTGGTTACCGCCAGCGCCGCGCCTATCAATTCGTTTCCTGGAATACCCGTGAGCATATTCACCGCCAAATCGAAAGCGGGGGAAGCCTTGGCCACGGCGCCAAAGCCCACCACGGCGGCGGTATTGCCGATGGCGATCAACGCTCCCATGGCACCATTGCTAAGGGCGTTGGAAACACTGGTAAAAAAACGGTGATTGATCAACCAGGCCACCGCGCTGCCTGCCGCCAGTGCCAGAATCAGAGCAGTCTGTTTTAGCTGTTCGTGAGTGACATAGGTTACCGCCAGCACTGTGATCAGCGGCAGTACAGCGGTGATGGGATGGGGCAGCCGCCTTTTCTGAGTGTCGGGGTCACCGGCACGGTCGACAAAAGATTCTCCATTGGCTTTCGCGCGCATGATCATGCGCCGCAACCACCAGAAACCCAACGCGGCCATCAACAGCGCTACGAACAGACTCACTTCCCAGGCGGCGTAGGGCGAAGTACCGAGATATTTAATCGGAATCCAGTTTTGAATTTCGGGTGAGCCGGCGGATGTCATAGTGAAGGTCACAGAACCAAATGCCATGGTGCCGGGAATGAAGCGCCGGGGCAGATCGGCCTGTTTGAATAAACTCACGGCTAAAGGGTAAGCAGAAAAAGCGACGACAAAGACACTCACTCCGCCATAGGTCAAAACGGCACAGGCGAGAACCACTGCCACTACAGCGTTTTTTGTGCCAAGCCTATTGGTTATCCATTTCGAAACGCTATCGGCGGCACCGCTGTCTTCCATCAGTTTTCCGAAAATACTGCCCAGTAAAAACATAAAGAACCAGGCCGCGATAAATCCTGAAAACCCCTCCATATAGGTTTCGATAAAACCCTCGTTTGGTGTGGGGCCAGCGCTGGAAAGCAATGGCAGTGAACCACTCAAGGCGACAATTAATGCGGTGGTTGGCGCTGCTATCATCAAATTCGTACCGCGAATTGTCAGTACTATCAGTAGTAACAGGGCACCAACAAGACCACAGAGGCTAAGCATTTATCCTATTCCTTCTTTTAAATACCGGCGTTTTTTTCGCGAAAAATTCTCAGAGTGAATTTTCAGGCAGACGATTTGGGTTTTACATGCGACCTTGGTATAGCGGTCCTTGTTGAACAACTGATTTTTTTCAGGGACTATACCAAGGTATAGAGGAAGTGGCGGCGGTATAGGTGTAATTTATTAACCCAAGGGAAATTTTACACCCGATGATTTTAAATACACAGCCAATGTGTCGCCACTGAGACAATACAATTTAAACACTGGATTTAAAACGTTTTATAAAACTGAATTGAAACAACCAGAATGGCGGCTGGTATCTGGAGTGATGCTTTTGCAGTTGTCTGGTAGACATCGAGCCTATAGGGACGTATTTACAGGGAGCTATTGACAGGGACGTCCACACAGGGAGGTCTACATAGGATGTCTACTTACATAGGGAGATGCTTGTACTGTGTGGTGAAAGCGTCACTCCAGATACCAGTCGGCTCCAGTCGGCTAGAAAGTGGGATAAGGAGAGACAAGCGCGATGAATTCAAAAATGCCAGCAATTTCCGTGGTGGCGATTTCCAGTCTGTTTACCGCAATGGCTTTACCGGGTGTTTCGGTGGCACAGGTTTCTGTTTCAGCCAAGTCCCGAGCATTGGAAGAGGTGGTGGTAACGGCGCAACGTCGGGAGCAGTCGTTACAGGATGTACCTGTCGCGGTTACCGTCTTTAACAGTTTGTCGTTACAGGAATCCGGAACCGAAACTATTGTCGAACTCCAGAAATCCTCTCCCAATACCACTTTGCAGACCAGCCGTGGCACCAACAGTACTTTAACGGCTTATATCAGAGGTATAGGTCAGGCCGATCCGCTGTGGGGGTTTGAGCCGGGTGTGGGACTTTATGTGGACGATGTTTACCTGGCGCGGCCGCAGGCGGGCGTATTGGATGTTATCGACGTCGATCGCATTGAAATTCTACGCGGACCCCAGGGCACGCTTTACGGAAAAAACACAATTGGCGGTGCAGTTAAATATGTTACCCAAAAACTCACCGGTGAACGGGAGCTGTCAGTCAAGGGGGTGCTGGGCAATTATGGGCAGACCGATGTCAAAATATCCGCGCAGATGCCGTTGATCGACAACACGCTTTCCATCGGTGGTGCGGTGGCGTCCCTGCAACGCGACGGTTTCGGCGAGTTTATTTTGAATGGAAACGACAATTACAACAAGGACGTTACCGCGGCGCGAATCAGCCTTGAATATACACCTTCAGATCGCTGGTTTATCCGTTTATCAGCCGATGATATTCAGGACGATTCCAATGCCAAAGGCGGGCATCGACTGACGGACAGCCTGATTACAATGGAAAAGCCCTTAAACAATGTTTATGACACCCGCGCTGATATGAGCACGGACAACGAAGTGGAAAGTTCCGGTGCGGCGCTGACAGCACAGTGGGATGTGAGTGATGCTTTGAGTCTGAAATCCATTACGGCCTATCGGGAAGGTGAGACTTTTACCAATATCGATTTTGATAATACCGCCCTCCCCACCGTCCATGTTCCTGCTATCTACGACGATGATCAGACAACCCAGGAATTTCAGCTGATATACAACCGCGAGGGTTTTCATCTGGTAAGCGGACTTTATTATTATGAGGGCACAGCTTCCGGCGCGTTCGATGTGCTTCTCCAGCAGTTCGACGCCGATGTTGATGGCGATGATGTAAAAGAAAATTTTGACGCGGTAAACGCTGGCACCGTGGATACCACCAGCTATGCGGTATACACACACGCGACGTTTGATATCAGCCCTGTGTTGTCACTCACTTTGGGTGGGCGTTACACCTACGATGAAAAAGAGGCCGAAGTTTATAAGGAAAGGCTGTGGGTAGAGAACAACTCCTCCCGACTGGGTGGAGAAGATGTAGTGACTTTCAGTATCGACACCGATTACAAAAATAAGAAAGACTGGGAGCGTTTTTCCCCCCGTGTCAGTGTCGATTACCGGATTTACGACAATCTCATGCTTTACACTTCCTATAGCAATGGGTTTAAGAGCGGCGGTTTTGATATGCGAGGTGATGCCCGCGCCAACCCCAATACCGTTAACGGCTATGATCCGGAAGAGGTGGACACCTACGAGGTTGGCTTGAAAAGCCAGCTATTCGAAAACCGTTTGCGTTTGAATGCAGCCGTTTTCTATTCCGACTATACCGATGTGCAGGTGACTGTACAGGAGAGCGCGGACGGTGGCGCCAACTTTGTCAGTGCTGTACTCAACGCGGGTAAAGCCGAGGTTTCCGGCCTGGAACTGGAAGCCACGGCGCAGATAACCGAGAGCTTGAGCGCTGTTTTCAATGTCGGTTACCTGGACGCGGATTTTACCCGCGTCGAAACCCAGACGGAAACGGGTGTGGTCGACCTGGCCGATGAGTGGGAGTTCCCCAATACACCGCAATGGGCGGGCTTCTTTAAACTGGCTTACAACCACAACCTGCCCACGGGCGGTGCCCTGGTCGTCGCTTCCAGTGTTGCCTATCGTGACAAAACCCGAATTTTTCCCCAGGTTGCATCGCAGCTTGACGAGGACAGCTATTCTCTGTGGGACGCCAGTGTAGTCTGGTACTCTGCGGATGAAAAGTGGACGCTGGGTCTGCACGGCAAAAACCTTACCGATCGGGAATACCGGATTGCGGGCTATAACTTTAATGCCACCTTTGACGACGCCGGCAATATTATTAATCCCGGCCTGGGAGGGGAAGATATAGTTGTCGGTTACTATGGGGATCCTCGCACGGTCAGCCTCGCCGTTGGTTATAAATTTTAATGTGTTATTTATTGTCGTTATGCGGTGGTTGTTTTTTGTAGTTAGGGCTATGCCGCTGTTGTGACAGCGGTTTTTTTACCCCATCGTTGCATAAATTTTCGAGCTCAGAAGCTTTTACTGCAGGTGTTGGTTAAATGTAGTAACTTCTCAATAATCAGGGGTATTTGTGCCTTCGATCTGGCGGACGTCCGCCTGACACTGTGCTTACCCTGGGTTATTGAGAAGTTACTAAATGTATCATCAACCCTCTTTTTTAAAAGGTAAATAAGTCGTTGCATCTTCAATATAGTGTTTTGAAGACTGGGCATCGCGATGTAAATATGCTTCGATTGCGGGGCGAAAGCGCGCATCGGCAATCCAGTGGTTAGACCAGGTGGGGGTGGGGATAAAGCCGCGCTGAATTTTGTGTTCGCCCTGGGCGCCCGGATCGAAGCGCTGCAAACCGTTGGCAATGGCATACTCAATGCCCCGGTAGTAGCAGGCTTCAAAGTGCAGGGCATCGAATTCCGCGCGGCAACCCCAGTAGCGACCGTAAAGGGTGTGATCGTCGCGGAAATTCAGCGCTGCGGCGACAATGTCTCCGTGGTATTTAGCCAACACCAGGACCAATTTATCGGGTATGGTTTTGCCTAGATGATGGAAAAACCCCGGTCCGAGATAGCCCTGATGGCCACTGCGCTTAAAATAAGTGAGCTGATAAAACTGGTAAAACAGGTCCCACTGGGCGCTAGAAACCTCTCCCCCTGACAGCACTTCCATGGTAACACCCTGCTCGCGCACCCGGCGTCTTTCTCTATTCAGGGTTTTGCGTTTGCGCGAGGTAAAGGTGGACAGGAATTCATCGAAGCTTTCGTAATCGCTGTTAAACCAGTGAAACTGACACCCCATGCGGGACGCAAACCCCAGATCATTCAAGGCTTTGCTCAGCGGCGGTTCTGGAAACAGGCAGTGCCATGAAGAAGCATTTATTGCCGCTGCCTTATCCTTGAGGGAACTGAAAATCAAGGGGTAGACGGTGTTCTTATCCACACCATCGGCGATTGCCAATCGTGGCCCGGTCGCGGGTGTAAACGGAATGGACGTGACCAGTTTTGGATAATAGTCCAGGCCGCTGCGGTGATAGGCATCGGCCCAAGCCCAGTCGAATACGTATTCACCGTAGGAGTGACTCTTGATAAACAGGGGCATTGCTGCCAGTAATCGCTGACGGTCACGCAATATCAAGTGCGATGGCTGCCAACCGGTTTGTCTGTGGGTACTGCCGCAGACTTCCAGCGCGCTGAGAAACTCGTGCTGAATAAACGGGTAGCTGGTGTTCCACAGTTGTCGCCAGTGTTGTGGGGAAACTGACTGAATGGTGGAGACGAATTCGGCTTTCATAGCCGGCTACTTTACCTCAGGTTTCGGATTAGGTCAGGCTCGTTTTGCCACATCGACCCGATTTTGAGAGGAGCCCACAGGTATGGGAGCGGGATTACTGTGACCTTTAACGTCATTGTCGTCCTCGTCCTCGGGGCTGTTGACGAGGCGGTGCTTGGGAAAATGGCAGGTGAAGGTGCTGCCTTCACCGAGCTGGCTTTTAATCAGCAGTTCACCGTCGTGCCGGAGCATGACATGCTTGACGATAGCCAGTCCCAGACCGGTGCCACCGGAGGCGATAGAACGGCTTTTGTCAACCCGGTAAAAGCGCTCGGTTAAGCGCGGTATATGAATGGGGTCTATCCCCGAACCCTGATCTTGAACAGTAAACTTTGCACCGTTTTCATTCAGTTTAAATGATATCTCTATTTCAGTGTTTGCAGGTGAGTATTTCACCGCATTGAATACCAGGTTGGAAAACGCGCTGCGCAGCTCTTTTTCACTGCCGCGCAAAAAGCTGCTTTCAGAGCAGTGCAGATTAATACTATGGCCTTTCCCGGCGCTGAAGGCTTCCGCGTCGTTTTTTATCATTCGCAGCAGGGCCGCGATAGGGATGCAGGCCTGGTCCCGGACGGGGTCGTCGGTTTCCAGTTTTGAGAGTGTGATCAAATCATTGACCAAGGCCGTCATTCGTTCGCCTTGTTGCTGCATCTGTGTGACCGCCTTTTGCCAGACCGGCGGCAGGTGGGAGGTGTCGGCCAGTGTCTCCAGGTAACCGCGGATTACTGTCAGTGGAGTGCGCATTTCGTGGGAGGCATTGGCAACAAAATCCTTGCGCATGTCTTCGAGCTTAAACAGTCTGGTAACGTCTCTGACAACGATCAGGCGCTCCCCCTGACCAAAGCGGTTGATTTGATATTGCAGCTTTTTCGAGTCGTGGTGTGACGAAGGCAGTATAAGGGGATCGGCATATTCGCCGGACTCAAAATAATGAACAAAGCGCGGGTGGCGAATAAAATTGACCAGTGCGTGGCCCTGGTCAATATTCTGTAGGCCGAGAAGAGATTCCGCCGCTGTGTTCCACCAGTCGATGTTGCCTTTGATGTCGACAACGACCACACCGTCGGTAAAGGCGGCGGTCGTTTCCTGCATCCGGGTGATGACTTGCTGCTGGCGCCGCCTCTCTTTGCGGTGGCGGCGTTGCAGGCGATAGATATTGTCGAAGGGGTTACGGCTGCTGCGCAGCAACCAGGTGTCGAGGCGGGAAAGCTGCCAAAGGTTTTTCGCGGTGTACAATAAAGCACCGACGACCAGTGTCCAGGCGAGGTGGCCGTTAATCAGGCCAAATATAATACATATCGCGCCGTATAGGCCGAGTCGCCGAATTTCAGCCGTTAAACCTCTGTGCACAGTATGTTCCCAGCCGTATTGAGTACCATTAGCCCTGCATCCAGGGCTACATTTTCACCTGCCACGCTGAGTCAACCCGCCCAAGATTGAACAGTTGCGGTGCCTGATCGGGTTCAGTCTCTTACGGAAACCTTGGTTGAAAAACGGTATCCAGCGCCGCGCACAGTTTGAATAAAACGGTCGTGCCCTTCAAGTGTTAATGCTTTGCGCAAGCGGCGAATATGCACATCCACGGTCCGCTCTTCCACATAGACATTGCCGCCCCATACATGGTCGAGCAGTTGATTGCGGGTATAAACCCGCTCTTGGTGAGTGAGAAAGAACTCCAATAACCGGTATTCGGTGGGACCCATTTGCACGGGCTGATCGTGGATGGTCACTCGGTGACTGACCTGGTCCAGGCACAGGTTTTTGACGAATATCGGGCCACTGTCGGTGAAGCTGTCAGTGCGGCGCAGGACGGCCTTCAGGCGGGCCACCAGTTCGCGGGGTGAAAAAGGTTTGGTTATGTAGTCATCGGCGCCGACTTCCAGCCCCTGGATTTTGTTGTCTTCCTCTCCCTTGGCGGTCAGCATGATAATTGGAATTTCCGCGCTTACTTCATCGCGTTTCAGGCGTCTGGCCAGCTCGATACCGCTGGTGCCCGGCAGCATCCAGTCCAGCAGGACCAGATCGGGCTTTTCGTCGATGATCAGGCTGTGAGCTTGTTGCGCATCTTCAGCTTCAATACATTTGTATTCCGCCATTTCCAGCGCGACACGCAGCATATCACGGATCGGAGTTTCGTCGTCGACGATTAATATCGTTTTATCTGGCATAATAACACCTATTTTCACCGTTGCGTATGCGGTGCCTTTGTAGGCCTGATAAAGCGCTTTTACAACGTTCGCTTATTCTCTTTGAGTCTACCAGTGCCGCACGCCCCCAGGGTACTCGATATAGCCTCCGACGGTGGCTATATACCCAAAGCGTTTATATAGCACTGTAGAGACGGCATTAAATAAGTGTTGTGTTGCAAATTTATGACAATTTCCAACTGCCGCTTCAGGATGCAGCGTAGTCTACAGCGATTCCCAGAAATATTGAGCATCCGACCCAGTTGTTATTGAGGAAGGCTTTAAAACACTCCTGTCTCTGGCGGTCGCGAATAAGGTATTGCTGGTAAAGAAACAGTAGGCTTGCCACTGCCACCCCGGTGTAGTAATAGAGCCCCATGTGGAATTTTTGACCGACGATAAGCAGGCAGCCGACCACCAACATCTGTAGTACGGCGGTAATCAGCCGATCGTGTTCGCCAAACAAAATAGCGCTGGACTTTACACCGATTTTTATATCGTCGTTGCGGTCCACCATGGCGTAAAAAGTGTCATAGACCACGGTCCAGATAACCACAGTGATGTAGATCAGCCAGATATCAGCGTTGAGCTGCCCCAACTGAGCGGTATAGGCCATGGGGATACTCCAGGCAAAAGCCGCGCCCAATACCACTTGTGGTAGGTAAGTGAAGCGTTTCATGAACGGATAGCAAAACGCCAGCAGCAGACCACCGACCGAGAGTTTAATCGTCAGAGGATTGGTCATTAAAACCAAGCCGAAGGCGAGCAGACAAAGAATGGCAAAAAGTGCCAAAGCGCCTCCGGGGGAAACGGCCCCACTTACCAGGGGGCGTTGCCGGGTGCGTTCTACATGGCCGTCGATATTGCGGTCGGCATAATCGTTGATGACGCAGCCCGCGGCCCGCATGATGGCTACACCGGCGATGAAAATCAGCAATATATGCCATTCCGGTACGCCTTTAGCGGCCAGCCATAGGCTCCAGAGTGTGGGCCAAAGCAGTAATAATGTACCTATAGGGCGGTTTAACCTCATCAGTTGCCAGTAGGCGGGGAGTGTTCCCGCGGTGGAGCTTGTCATTGTGATTCAATACCTGTGCGTCGTTATTTTGCCGCCGTCGCAGCAGAATTTGCCGTACGGGCTGCAATGGTTGTTCGAAATGGCCACGGGTGTCAGCGAGTGGTGGTTTGACCCAAGCGACACACCTTGCTTTAATGGGGTCATTATGATTTTGTTGAATAATACCTGAAACCCCGCTTTCAGGTAATAATCCGGTGGTGTTCACCCGGTGGTGAAATTCCCCTATGGCTGAGCCAAATAATAAAACAGAAACTAAGGTAATTTTCTATGCATAAGAGTGATTTGGTGGCTGCGGTTGCAAATTTGACCGATATTTCCAAGGAGCAGGCCAACAATGTTGTATCCTCGATCTTTGACGAAATCACTAATGCGCTCAGTCGCAATGAAAGTGTCAATCTGATCGGCTTTGGCTCTTTCAGCCGGCGCCAGCGTGCGGCCCGCACAGGGCGCAGTCCTCAAACAGGTGAAACCATCCAGATTCCAGCCAGCATATCGGTGGGATTTAAACCAGGAAAGGCACTGAAAGATCTATTGAACGACTGAAGTTGATTGACTTGAATGCCGGGTTCGGGAGCAAATCTGCTTCCTGGCCGAAAAGGTGTTGGGTTCGATACCGCCAGTAAAATTTGTCATTGACAATCATTCCGTTTGACTGCCATCCGCCGCAAATGATTTGGGTGGATGAGCCGGGTTTGTCTGTCACTAATAAACGATATTCTCTATGAGTTTAACGAAGCGCATAATTCTATCGATGTTCCTCGGGCTTGGCGTTGGAGTAATGATCAACGTCGCCGTCACTGAAGGCTGGCTGGCGGCCACCTTCAATCATTGGATTGACCAGGCTCTGGTTAACGGCCTGTTTGATGTGGTGGGGCGTATATTTGTCAAATCCTTGAAGTTGCTGGTGGTTCCGCTGGTATTTGTATCCCTGGTCTGTGGCACCTGTTCTCTGGGGAACAATACGCGCATGGGCGCCATGGCCGCCAAAACCCTGGTTTTGTATATGCTGACCACAGCGCTGGCGATCACCCTGGCCTTGATTATGGGCACACTGATTCAGCCGGGTGAAGGTATCGATCTGGCAAAACAGAGTGAATTTTCCGCTGCCGAGACACCGTCCCTAAAAGAAGTCTTTATCAACATATTTCCCAGTAACCCGCTGCAGGCGATGGCCGAAGGCAACATGCTTCAGGTGATCGTGTTTGCGTTGTTGATGGGGATAGCGGTTTCCCGCGCCGGTGAGCCGGGCCGGCGGGTGGGGAATTTTTTTAATGACCTGAATGACGTGGTTATGAAAATGGTTTCGCTATTGATGCAGCTGGCACCCTACGGGGTGTTTTGCCTGCTGGCGAAACTCTTTGCCAACTTGGGTGTAGAGGCGATCTGGGATTTGGCCGCGTACTTTTTTACGGTGGTTATTGTACTGTTGTTACACGGTCTGGGGGTTTACAGTGTGCTGGTGAAGCTGTTGGCGCGGCTCAATCCTATTACCTTCCTGAGCAAACTTCGACCGGTGATGCTATTTGCCTTCAGCACCTCCTCCAGCAATGCCACCATCCCGGTTACCCTAAGTACGGTGGAAAACCGACTGGGGGTAAACAACCGGGTTGCCGCTTTCACGGTACCTCTGGGCGCTACCATTAATATGGACGGAACCGCCATCATGCAGGGGGTGGCTACGGCCTTTATCGCCCAGGCTTATAATATTGAAATTGGATTGGGTGGTTATTTGACCGTGATTCTGACGGCGACTCTTGCCTCGATAGGTACCGCCGGCGTGCCGGGGGTGGGGCTGGTCACTTTGGCCATGGTGTTGGAGCAGGTGGGGTTACCGGTGGAGGGGATTGCGCTGATCATTGGTGTTGACCGCCTGCTCGATATGATTCGCACCGCCGTCAATGTCACCGGCGATTCAATGGTTTCGGCGATAGTGGCCAGATCAGAGGGAGAACTGGATCTGCAGGTGTTTGAATCTTCACCTGACGCCACCACCGAACCAGAGTCGCGGCCGCAAGAGCAGCAGGAAGCAGTGTAGGCATTGAACAGCTTGTGAGGCGCGCTCAATTCGCCAGTTGCCCGGCGATAGTATCCAATTCGGTGGAGGATTCGATCACGCTGGCCAGTGCCGCTTCGGCTTTTTCCCGCTCTAGATGGAGTTCTTCGAACAGCAGCGGTGGCACTTCCTCCCGCGGACCAGTGCCGATACCCGCCTGGCGCAGAAGGCTGCGGGCGAGGTAGATCAATTTGGCGTATTCACTGTGTTCGCCCTGGCACTGCGGGTTGTTTTGAAAGCGCAGCGCGGTAACCACCTCCTGGGGCATATACCATAAATCCATCAGCCAACTGGACAGCTGTTCGCGGCTGATGCCGAGAATATGCTGTTCAATCACTCTGTGGTGGGCATGGGGGTTGGCTTCAATGTAGCGGCAAATCGTTTTGAAGTGAGGCGGGAAAACTTCGGCGAGTATCAGATAGCCGAAATTGCTGAGTAGCCCTGAGAGATAGGCGAGCCCAAAACCGGGGCGGTGTTCGCGGGGAATGCTGTTAACCAGTCCCTCCACCATGGCAGCAGTATAGACTGACATTTTCCAATAGGATGTCATGCCCTCGGGGCCGTCTTTCGGTATGTTCAGGGTTTTCCCCAGCGCCAACCCCAACGCCAGGTTGAGTACCATGTCAAAGCCGAGCACACGGACAATGGCATCGTGGATGGATTTGATTTTGCCCGGCGCGGAATAATAGGGGGAAGCGGCCCAGCTCACGACCTGGGCTGCCAGGCTCGGGTCAGTTTCAACAATAGTGGCCAGATCGCTGATGTCGGCGTTGGGGTCGACCCGCATTTTTATAATGCGTTGAGCAGAGTCCGGCAGTGGCGGCAACTCCAGCGTCTCTTCCAGCCGTTGTTTGACGCGTAGGGTGGTGAAGTTGCGCACAGCGCCGATGATTTGGTTGACATCGTCGGTTTTACCGTGGTCCGTTTCAAGCTCTTTGAGTGGCACGGTGATATCGCAGATCTCGGCGTCGGACAACGTCTGCCGAAAATCCGCTTGCGTGAGTTTCAGCAACTGGTCGCTGTTCCCACTGTCGAGCAACAGCTCTTCCGGCTCCAGCAGGCGGCTATCTACCAGTGTTGGCAGGCCGGTCAGTTTCGGCAGTGCCGGTATGGACTGTAATTGGTATTTGTCGAAAAAGCGACGCAATGCGGCGCGGGGCATAGCCCGCAGTTCGCGCCCAAGCTGGCGGTTTACCACTTTCAGATCCAACAGGCAGTCGGCTGGAATCAATACCTGGAGCTGCCCCTGTTTGTCTTGTAATATCAAAGACTTGACGGCCCCAACATTGCGCAGATGCTGATCGTGCCAAATGCGGTTGCTGGCTGTGTCCACGGAAGTCCACGAAACATTGTAGTTGACGTTTTGTGTCTCCAGCAGTTGTTTGAGACTGTTGGGTACGGGCAAACCACTGTCCTCGAGTTCTTTAATTTCGGTCACTTTAGCGAAGTTCTAATGTTCACGGTATGGCATCTATCTTCACGTGTAAGTCTGAGATAAGTGTAGTTGAGTTAGTGAGCGTCAATGGAAAAGTTTTGTCCGTGTTACCCGTGGTCTTGCTTATACATTGGCGTAGTGTTCATTGTGACCAAGCCAGCGCTGGATGAGGGCGTCGGCCTGTTGTGGATAGTCCCGCAGTAATTGGTGCGCACACATTTTGATACTGTGCAGTAGGTGGGCGTCGCGCTGTAGATCGGCGATTTTTAATTGTATGGCGCCGGTCTGGCGGGTACCCAGCACTTCCCCCGGACCGCGCAGACGCAAATCCTTTTCTGCGATTACAAAGCCATCGTTAGTTTCGCGCATGGCTTTGATTCGCTCCCGGCTCTGTTGTGAGAGCGGGCTGCTATAGAGCAGCACGCAGTGGCTGGCGCTGGCACCGCGCCCGACCCGGCCTCGAAGCTGGTGTAACTGCGCCAGGCCGAGACGCTCCGGGTTTTCGATGATCATCAGGCTGGCATTGGGGACGTCGACCCCAACTTCGATGACGGTGGTGGCGACCAGCAGATCCAACTCGGCGGCTTTGAAAGCGGCCATGGCCGCTTCCTTTTCCTGGGGTTTCATGCGCCCGTGCAGCAGCCCCACAGTGAGGTCAGGCAGCGCCTTGCCAAGTTCTTCAGCGGTGGCTTCAGCTGCCTGGGCCTCGAGTAACTCGGATTCTTCGATCAAGGTGCAAACCCAATAGGCCTGGCGCCCTTCCCGGCAGGCAAGTCGCACTCTTTCAATGACTTGTCCGCGCCTTTCCCCGGCAATTGCCACTGTCGTCACCGGCGTGCGCCCGGGCGGGAGTTCGTCGATTGCGGAAAAATCCAGATCGGCATAGGCACTCATCGCCAAAGTGCGGGGAATCGGCGTGGCGGTCATGATCAACTGGTGGGGTTGCAGGCCACTTTTGGTTCCTTTTTGTCGCAACGACAGTCTTTGATGAACACCGAACCGGTGTTGCTCATCGATAATAATCAGGCCCAGGTTTGCAAATTCCACCTCCTCCTGGAACAGGGCGTGGGTGCCGATGACAACTTGTGCTGCGGCATTGGCAATGGCCTGTAATTGCCGACGGCGTTCGGCGGCTTTCTGGCGTCCGGTGAGCCAGGCGGTTTCGACACCGAGTGGTTGCAGCCATTGGGTCATATTGCGCCGGTGTTGTTCGGCGAGAATTTCCGTGGGGGCCATGATCGCGGCCTGGAAACCGTTGGCCACGGTTTGCAGGGCGGCCAGCGCGGCAACCACGGTTTTACCGGAACCCACATCGCCCTGTACCAGTCGCAACATGGGGCGAGGTCTGGCTATATCCGCACTGACTTCCCCAATGACCCGACTCTGTGCTGCGGTCAATTGAAAAGGAAGTTGGCGCAGAAAACGCTGTTGTATTTCGCTGTTGGAAGATAATACGGGTGCCTTTTCAGCCTGGGTGCGCTGGCGGATACGCAGCAGGCTCAGGTGATGGGCCAGTAGCTCCTCAAAGGCCAGTCGTTGCTGGTGAGGGTGTTCTCCTCTGAGCAGTAAATCTACCGATGCTTCTTTGGGGGGATGGTGTAAGTAGGCTATGGCTTCAGTCAATGGCGGTTGTTGCAGGCGCTGGCGTAAAGTCTCAGGAATCAATTCGGTGAGATGGGTGTTGGTTGCGCCACTGTTGAGCATTTCCAGCGCCTGTTGTGTGAGGCTGCGCAACCGCTGCTGGGTGATCCCCTCGGTTATCGGATAGACTGGTGTCAGTGTCTGTTCAAGAGGAAGGGGGTTGGTTTGCTCGAGAATTTCGCACTCTGGGTGATACAGCTCGATTCCGGAGGCTCCGCGGCGGGTTTCGCCAAAACAGCGCAGGCGAACACCCGGAGCCAGGCGCTGTTTCTGGGCATGGGTGAAATGGAAAAAACGCAAAGTAACGGTGCCAGTGCCGTCCTGCAAGCGGCACATAAGGCTGCGGCGGCGTCCGAAAACCACATCACTGGCCTTGATTTCACCCTCGATGACCACATGGCTGTGGAGCTGTAGCCCGCCCAGTGGGCTGATACGGGTGCGGTCAAGATAGCGTAGCGGCAGGTGGAATAATAGGTCTTGTATAGTGCGAATACCCAGCTTCAGCAGCTTTTCCGCCAACTGTGAGCCGACTCCCTTAAGTACTGTGACCTCTGTGCACTCCATCAACGGTAAGTTAATCCTCCAGGTGGGCGTCTTCCGGATCGCCCAGTTGGCATTGATTTATTGCTTTGCGCAGTACATCAATGGCTTTATGGCGCGGGAAGCTGGCGCGCCAGGCCATGGCTACGGTACGCGAGGGCGCTGGTTCGGCGAAGGGGCGCGTGACCAGCAGGTTGGGTGCGTACCGGGTGGCACCGGCGGCCGAACTGGGAAGCACAGTAATACCAAGGCCCGAGGCGACCATATGGCGCAGAGTATCGAGAGAACTGCCTTCTGTGGCGGTGCGAATGCCCGCGGTTACCCCGTCCAGCGCCGGTTGTAAATTGGGACAGGCTTCAAGAACCTGCTCGCGAAAACAGTGACCCTCTCCCAACAGCAAAACATTGTAGTCATTGAGATCGATGGCCGCTACAGCGGGTTTGTCGGCCAGAGGGTGATTGTGTGGCATGAGAACGACGAAAGGTTCGTCGTAGAGCGGTTGGGTTACCACATCGGCTTCGGTGAATGGCAGGGCGATAATGATGACATCCAACTCGCCTTTGCGCAGGCGTTTGCGCAGCGTTGCAGTGTAGCCCTCCTCAACAAACAGTGGCATTTTATTGGCCAGCTTTTGCAACTCGGGAATAAAGTGAGGAAACAGATAGGGGCCAATGGTAAAAATGGCGCCAATCAGCAGGGGGCTACTAAGCTGGTCTTTACCGGCGCTGGCAATATCCTTGATAGCCGAAGTCTGCTCGAGAACCAGCTGGGCTTGGGTGACTATCTTATCGCCTAGTGGTGTTGGCTGAACCCGGGTTTTAGAGCGTTCAAACAGGGCTACACCCAATTCATCTTCGAGTTTTTTAACCGCAATACTGAGAGTGGGCTGAGATACAAAGCAACGCTCCGCTGCGCGACCGAAATGTTGCTCTTGAGCGAGAGTTACTATGTAACGCAATTCTGTTAGAGTCATAATTCCTTCAACCTGTTTGCGAACGGGTCCGGCATGCCTTTTCCCGAGTGGCACCCATCTCTATTTTCTAGCTTTAGGGAAGTTAGCAAGGAGTTTCACTAATTTTCAAGGAGCTACTTCATTTTTCAAGGAGCTACTTCATTTTTCAAGGAGCTAATTCATTTTTCAAGGAGCTAATTCATATTGAAGAAAGAAAAACTGTTAATTGTTGGCTTTGGTGATCTCGGCCATCGTCTTGTTAAACTGATCGACACAACGCAATACGAGATTTGCGGGATATGCCGTATTAAAAGAAATATGCCCACCGGAGTGGAAGGTATATACGCCGATGCCTGTGATAGTTTGCAAATGAGATCAATTCTAGCAAATAACTATGATGTGGTTGTGGTTACGCTTACACCGGATGAGAGAAACGACGCCAACTATCGTCGCTCCTATGTCGACAGCGTTAAACTGTTGTGTGCGCAATTGCGGCAACGACAGCCGCGGCTGATCATATTTGTTTCCAGCACTCGGGTTTACGCGCAAAACTGTGGGGAAATCGTCGATGAAAAATCGCCCACCGAACCGCGGGAATTTGCCGGTCGCAGGTTGCTGGAGGCGGAGCAAGTGCTGCTCGACAGTGGCCTCAACAGTTGTGTCGTGCGTTTTTCCGGCATCTATGGGCGCGGTGAAGGCCATCTACTTAAACAAGTGAAAGCAGGTATCGGCTGCCCCTCTTTTCCTGTGCAGTACAGCAATCGCATTCACGCGGATGATTGCGCCGGTGTACTGGCGCATCTCATCGACTTACAGCGCCGGGAGACGCTGGCGCCGGTCTATCTGGCAACTGACTGCGAACCGGTTTCCCTGTGGGAACTCAAATGCTGGCTGGCCCGACAGTTGGGCTTGGAGGAAGCACAACTGTCTCAAAGTAGTGATCTATCCCGACAGGCGGGGAGCAAGCGCTGTTCTAACCAATTATTGCTCTCGACCGGCTACCAGTTTCGATACCCGAGCTTCAGAGACGGTTACAGAAAGGTCATTGGTCCGGTGTAGTTTTGAGGCCAGCGGCCGCAGGCCCCCCACTTCACTCTATTTGACGCTTAGATAACCATGATGGCATCGGCTTCAATGGCTGCCCCCTTGGGTAACTCCTTGACGCCAATGGCTGCCCTGGCGGGATAAGGTTCTTGAAAAAACTCGGCCATCACCTCGTTGACGCTGGGAAAGTGGCTCAGGTCGGTCAGATAAATATTGAGCTTTACTATGTCCTGTAAATCGCCGCCCGCCGCCGCACAGACTGCTTGAATGTTTTTAAATACCTGTTGCGCCTGGGCGGTGAAATCGCCTTTCACCAGTTCCATCGTTTCTGGGTCAAGTGGTATTTGTCCGGAAAGGTAAACCGTATTGGTTGCCTTAATGGCCTGGGAGTAAGGGCCTATTGCTGCGGGCGCTTTTTCGGTATGAATAATGGCTTTGTTAGTCATTTTTTACCCCTTTTGGGCGTCGATAACGTTATTCCAACAGCCTTGCATAACAACCTCATAGTTGTAGCAGGTGCTTGTAGCAGGGTTAAAGTTGTCGGCGATTTAAAACAGTTGGTAGCTGAAAATTTACGGGTACTTTAAAAAACACTGACGCTTTAAAAACTTTGTAGAGACAGCAAATTTGCAGTTACACCAAAATTAATAGAGACATCGGGAAACGTCGGAGTATAACGCTGGATCGTAGTGAAAAATAGCGTGTCTGTGATATAAACCCATAAATTTTGACTCTATATGGGTTGCGCTATTGCGCGGGGTGGGTCCGGGGACTAAAAAAATTGAAGTTAATTCTTACTGCGGCTGATTTTAATCACTGAATGCATAATACGTATGCGCCGCAGTATATTGGCCAGGTGAATTCGGTTTTTTACGCCGATACAGAGGTTGATCACACTGTTGTGGGCGTCGCGCTCATTGACATTAATCTGCTCGATATTGGCCCCCTGCTCGGTTATCCGTGTCGCCAGGCTGGCAATAATTCCCCGCCCCGACTCCACTTCAACGCGTACATCCACCAGAAATTCACCGGTGACATTGGGGGCCCAGCTGACCTGGCTGATTTTTTCAGGGTTATTGCGCAGCTCGGCAATGTTGCGGCAGGTATCCTGGTGAATGACGAGGCCTTTGCCGGCGCTGATGTGTCCGATGATCGGGTCGCCGGGAATTGGACGGCAGCAGCGGGCATAGTTGATCATCAGGTTATCGGCCGATTCGATAATCAGCGGTGAGAACATATTGCCCGAGCCCGAAAGCTCTTCGCCACCGTCTTCTTTCAGGTGCTTGGCTACCGCAAAGGCAACCCGGTTACCCAATCCTATATCTTCCAGCAGAGCATCCAGAGAATGTGTATGGGTTTCTTTTAGCAGGTGTTCTATCTGTTTTTGACTGAGTTTTTCCAGACTCAAACCGTTGCTGCTCAGTGCGCGTTTGAACATGCGCCGGCCCAGCTCTATGGACTCGTGGTGGCGCTGGTTTTTAAGGTAGTGTCGGATGGCGCTACGGGCTTTGCCGGAAGTGACAAAGTCAAGCCAGCTGGGATTGGGCTGGGCACCTGGCGCAGTGATAATGGTTACCTTCTGTCCGCTCTGCAATAGTTGCGACAGCGGTGCCAAGCGCTCATTTATCCGACAGGCCACGCAGGAGTTGCCGATATCGGTGTGCACCGCGTAGGCAAAGTCCACCGGTGTTGCCCCCGCCGGCAGTTCCACGATTTTGCCCTTGGGGGTGAAGACATAGACTTCATCCGGGAACAGGTCTATTTTGACATTCTCGATAAACTCCAGCGAGTCGCCGGCGCGCTGTTGAATTTCCAGTAGTCCTTTCACCCATTGGCGGGCGCGGGCATGACTGCTGATGGGGACATTTTCACTGTCGGACTTGTATAGCCAGTGGGCGGCTATGCCATTGTTTGCCATTTCGTCCATTTCCTTGGTGCGGATTTGAACTTCAATAGGTACACCGTGCATACCGATCAGCACCGTGTGCAGCGATTGATAACCATTGACCTTGGGGATGGCGATATAGTCTTTGAACTCACTGATAACCGGTTTGTAAAGGTTGTGGATCACGCCCAGTACCCGGTAGCAGGTGTCCACATTGTGGACGATGATACGGAAGGCGTAAACATCCATAATTTCTTTGAAGGATTTCTTTTTCAGCCGCATCTTTTGGTAGATGCTATACAGATGCTTTTCGCGGCCGATGATCAATGCAGTAATTCCCTCGCGTTCCAGGCGCAGCTCAATGGCTTGCTGAATTTTTTCCACCAGTTCCTTGCGGTTGCCTCGGGCGGTTTGCAGTGCTGCTTGCAGACGGCTGGTGCGCAGTGGATACATGGCTGAAAAGCCACGGTCTTCAAATTCCACCCGCATGTCATTCATGCCCAGGCGATTGGCGGAGAGTGCGCATATTGTGCAGCCGGTCGGCCAGTTTAACCAGTAACACGCGGATGTCCCTGGCCATGGCCAGGGACATTTTCTGAAAATTTTCCGCCTGTTTTTCCGCCTGGGATTCAAATTCAATCTGGGTGAGTTTGCTGACTCCATCGACCAGGTCGGCAACCGTTTCCCCAAATTGTTCCGCCAGTGCTTTTTTACTGATACCGGTATCTTCAATCACATCGTGGAGCATGGCAGCCATCAGGCTTTGATGATCCATATGCATGTTGGCGAGCACATTGGCGACTGCCAGGGGGTGGGTGATATAGGGTTCACCGCTACGACGGCTCTGGCCGTCGTGGGCTTGGTCGGCGTAGTAGTAGGCGCGCCTGATCAGACTGATTTGTTTCGCACCGAGGTAGGAGGAGAGCCGGTGACTCAGCGTCTCTATGGTTTGCATTGTGCTTTGCTCTTCCCCTCAATCGATGGCGCCGGTGGAACTACTCGTGGGCTGTGATTTCCCGCTCTGCCACATCTTGATCATCGGATTGCTTCAGGATCTGTGCGTCGATCAATCCCAGCTCTATTTCGCGCAAAGCGATTACCGTGGGTTTGTCATTCTCTTCGGGGACCAGAGGGTCTTTGCCGCCAACGGCAATCTGGCGGGCGCGTTTGCTGCCGACGATAACCAGTTCAAAACGGTTATCAACATGGTTCAAACAATCTTCAACGGTAATACGTGCCATACAGTCATTTCCATCATTCAAGTGGAGTTATTAACATTGTGCATCGGCTAAACAAAGGTATATAAAGATGCGGTGAAATTAAAAAGCCTGTTAGTGTATGCAAAATGACCAGGAAGGACAATAGCTTCAAGGTAACAGCTTCAAGACAATAGTTCTATAAGCAGTTTTTGATATTTTACCTCCTGGCGCTGTAATCGTAACCTTTCTGTTGTGACTATCGATTTAAAATCGGTCAAAGCTCTGTCGAAATCGTCATTGATAATGACATATTCTGCTTCTACATAGTGGGACATTTCCGCAATCGCCTCCGCCATGCGAGCGTCTATAATGCGACTGTCGTCCTGACCGCGCCCGGTCAGGCGTTCGCGTAGAGCCTGGCGTGACGGTGGCAGAATTGATACTCCCACCGCTTCGGGGAGCAGTTTCCGCACCTGTTGGGCGCCCTGCCAGTCAATTTCCAGTATCACATCCAAGCCCTGGCGGAGAGCGTTTTCCACCCATTGCTGGGAGGTGCCGTAAAGGTTGTTGAACACCTCGGCGTGCTCTAAAAACGCGCTTTCTTCCAGCATACGGTGAAATTCATCACCACTGACAAAATGGTAGTTGACGCCATCCACTTCGCCGGGGCGAATTTCGCGGGTTGTGTGGGAAACGGAGACACAAATGTCATTCATGGACTCCACCAGCGCTGTTACCAGGCTGGTTTTGCCCGCCCCGGAAGGGGCAGAAACGGTAAACAGGGCTCCGCGTGGATTCATAGATCTGTTGCCTTAAAACAGTTGTCGGTAAGTTACTACTTCATTAATGATTGTAGCGGATGATACGCAAATATAATCAGCTGTGCCACGCGGTGCTGACGCTGCACCGCTTGGCCGCCGGATCGAAGGCACAAATACCACGGGTTATTGAGAAGTTACACGCGCTGCCAGTAAATCACAGTCCCTATTCAATGTTCTGGACCTGCTCGCGCATTTGCTCGATTAACACCTTGAGTTCCACGGCCACCTGGGTGGTGTCGCTGACACTGGATTTTGAAGACAGTGTGTTGGCCTCGCGGTTGAGCTCCTGCATCAAAAAGTCCAGGCGGCGGCCGATGGCCCCCTTCAGCTTCAGGGTGCGCCCGACTTCCGCAACATGGGTGTCGAGACGGTCAAGTTCTTCGTCGACATCGGCTTTCTGGGCCAGATAAACCAGTTCCTGTTCCAGGCGGGTGTTATCCAACTCGTCCTTGATTGCTTCGAGGCGAGTCAGGAGTTTGTCTCGCTGGGCCTGCAATATGGCCGGCATTTGTTGACGTACCACAAGCACCTGAGCGGAAACCTTTTGCAGGCGTTGCTCGATAAAATGCCTCAGCTCCTCCCCTTCGCGTTCTCGGATTTGCACCAGTTGTTGTAGGGTTTCATTAAACAAGGTGGTTGCCGCCTTGTGCAGGGTGTCCATATCGATCTCCTGCTCCTGCATGACACCCGGCCAGCGTAGGATTTCCAGGGCGCAGACCGGTGTCGTGTCAGTAAGGAGTTTATCGATCTGCGCCGCGGCGTTGGCAATCTGCCGGGCCAGATCATTGTTAATGCCGATTTTCTCTCCCGGGGCAAACGTGCGTTGTAGGTTGAGCGTTGCTTCAAGCTTGCCCCTCTGGAGGTTGCTGCGGATGAGATCGCGCAGGTCGGGCTCCAATGCGCGCAGGGTTTCCGGCAATCTAAAATGGGGTTCGAGGTAGCGGTGATTGACGCTGCGAAGTTCCCACACCAAGGTGCCCCAGGGGTGTTTTGTTTCCAGGCGGGCAAAGCCGGTCATGCTGCGTGGCATAGGTTATACCTTTAACAATGAGAGAAGATGCTTTTTATAGCGCTGTAAATGGTAATTATTCCCAATGGCGCTTTTTATAGTACCACAGTCGTAAGCCGAGTCTGACCATCTACACCCTTCCGTCCTGCGATTAGGTATAATCCGGGGGTTTGCAATCACCTGGTGGAAAGCCAAACTATCCACCTTGCCGATCCGGGCTCGGACTCGGCGAACAGGCGCAGATACTGGCGCAAATCGACTCAGTAGGAATTATTATGCAACGACCAAGCGGCCGCAGCCACGACCAACTCAGAGATATTCGCATTACCCGCCAATACACCAGACATGCCGAAGGCTCAGTTTTGGTTGAATTTGGCGATACAAAGGTTATTTGTACCGCCAGTGCCGAATCGGGAGTACCCCGGTTTTTACGCGGTGAGAACCAGGGGTGGGTGACCGCGGAATACGGCATGCTGCCGCGCTCAACCGGCGTTCGCATGAACCGGGAAGCGGCGCGTGGTAAACAGGGGGGGCGCACGGTGGAAATTCAACGTTTGATAGGCCGTTCTCTGCGTGCCGCGGTGGATCTCCAAGCGCTGGGAGAGAACACTATCGTTATCGACTGTGATGTAATCCAGGCCGATGGCGGTACGCGAACAGCCTCTATTACAGGGGCCAGTGTAGCCTTGGCCGATGCAGTGGCTTACCTGAAGGCAAACGATATGGTTAAAAATGACCCGTTGCAGCGGCTGGTGGCGTCTGTATCTGTGGGTATTTTCGCGGGACAGCCGGTGCTGGATCTGGACTACCAGGAAGATTCCAATGCCCATACTGATATGAATATCGTTATGGCGGACGATGGAAGGCTGATTGAAATTCAGGGTACTGCGGAAAAGGAACCTTTCAGTGAGGCGGAGTTTGCCGACATGTTTGCGCTGGCCAAATCCGGTATTGCTGAATTAAACCGTATACAGAGGACGGCACTGGAACAGACTTTGTAAGTTAAGGGACGTGCACGAAATAACTTCCGGCCCCTTTATCAGTAATAAAAAGGGTTTCGAGGCGCCAGGCGGGATTTCTGAAGTGTGGGCTTGCGCAAGGAGGCTCAAAGCTCAAAATCATAGTCCATAATGACTGGCAGATGGCTTGAAAACGTCTGGGTTTTGTAGATTGCGCCGTGCTCAACTTTGTTTTTGAATCCGGCGGAAATCACCTGATAATCAACGCGCCAACCGTCTCCTCGTCCGGCCTCACCGCTGGGCCACCAGGTATATTCGTCTCCGTCTTTGATGACCCGGCGAAATGCATCCACGTAGCCGAGCTGGGAAAAAAGCTGGTTCATCCACTGCTGTTCCTGGGGCAAACAGCCCGGCTGGGCCCGGTTTCGCTGCCAGTTCTGGACATCGTGTTTAGTGTGGGTCATCGCCCAGTTGCCGCAAAATATATAGTCGCGACGTTTGCGGGTGATTTTGTGTAAATGGGCCTGAAAATCATCAAAAAAGCGTACCTTGATTTCCTGCGCTTTGTCACGCTCAATTTGCGATGTCTCGTATGTTGCCGGCGCCAGCAGTGAACCGACACTGATTTTTTCAAAGTCTGCCTGAAGGTAGCGCCCCTCCATATCCACACCGCTGGAAAAGCCAAGGCCGTAAATCAGGGCCTTGGGTTGGTGGCGAGTGTAGATTGCCACACCATTTTTGTGTTGAATACCTGAGTCAAAAAAGTAAGCAAAATAGCCTTCGGGATGGAATATTGGGTCATCCAGTTCGTGTTCCAGGGCACGTAGGTCCTGGAGGCATATAATGTCGGCGTCCTGATTGGAAATCCAATCAAAAAGACCTCGCTGAGCGGCTTGATGAATACCGTCGACGCTAAAACTCACAATTCTCATATTAGCCCCTTGATCACGGACTGTGTATCATACCCGAGCTTCGTACTTTTTTGTTAGATATAGGTATTATTGGCAAGACATTTGTGCCCAAAACGTCTGAGGTTTGGGCTTCCAGAGCAGGTCCAAAACTCAGACTCTTTGTATAGTTTCCTTTGCCAGCAAAAAATTCAGTATTTTCTATACAAAAAATACAATTGTTGAATCTGTTTAACCGTAAAATAAAAACGTAGATCATTTGTAGGATAATGCCATGCAGCTGTACCAGAGAAACTTTATACAACTGGCGATTGAGCATGAGGCACTGTGTTTTGGCGAATACACGCTCAAATCCGGCCGTGTCAGCCCCTATTTTTTTAATGCCGGTCAGTTCAGGACCGGCGCAGTTCTTGCGCGGCTTGGGCGCTATTACGCAGAAGCAATTTTGGCGACAGGTATCGGCTTTGACGTCATCTTCGGACCCGCTTATAAAGGTATTCCTCTGGCAGCCAGTATCGCTGTGGCTCTAGCCGACCACCACGGTCTCGATCTGCCCTACTGTTTTAATCGAAAGGAGAAAAAAGACCACGGTGAGGGTGGTAATATTGTCGGTGCTCCGTTGCGGGGAAGAGTGTTGATTGTCGACGATGTTATAACCGCTGGAACTGCCGTCCGCGAGGTGATGTCAACAATTAAAGCTGCCGGTGCTGAACCCGCGGCCGTAGTCATTGGTCTAAATCGCCAGGAAAAGGGGCAAGGGGCGCTTTCAGCGATACAGGAAGTGGAAAAGGAATATGGAATTCCAATAGTGAGTATTATCGATCTAAGCCATATAATTGGGTACCTTGAAAGTCAGCACGGGCAGGAAGAAATGGTAGAAAAAATTAGAAAATACCGTGCCACATATGGGGTAGGTTAGACAGGTAGGGGAATGTTTAATATCAAACACTGGTGGAATTTAGGGGTTGTTTTCAGTTTTACACTGATACTTTCGGGGACGGCGTTGGCCGGAAACAAAGTTTTATATCGCTATGTTAACGATGAAGGTGTAAAGGTTTTAAACCATACAATTCCACCAGAATATGCGCAAAAAGGCTACGAAATACTCTCGGCGACAGGCCATGTAATCAAAGTTGTCGAACCGGCAATTTCCAAAGAAGAGGGGGAAAAACTGGCCGCAGAGCGTAGAGCCCGTAAGGAACTGGCGTTGTGGGATGCCTCTCTGCGTCGTCGCTACAGCTCGGTGGCCGATATAGAAGCGGCCAAAAAGCGTAAGCTTTTGGAACTGGAAGCAAATATGTCTGTATTGAATACCAATATAGAGGGCCTCAAAGAACAAATTGAGACCATGCAGTCAAAAGCTGCACAGATAGAGCGCTCCGGGCGCGAAGTATCGGAGAGTTTGCTGGCCAACCTTAAAGGGTTACACGTGGAAATGGAAAATACCAAGGCACAGGTTGTTCAGCGCAAAGAGGAATACCGGCGGTTACTTGAAAAATACGATCGAGACATCGAGCGGTTTAAAGTGATTGAAAAACAGTAATCCGCTGTTTTGATGTGTGTAGGAATTAAAGTGGATTTACAAAATCCACTAAAACAGAAAAAGTTAAAGGGTTTTTCGAAATTAATTTTTCCGCGGATCTCAGGCGGACTTTTAGCAATACCTGACTTGTTTAAATATTAAGTTGCACAAACCTCAAACGCTTTGGGTATTGATCGGCTGTAATTCTTTGCGCAAAAATCCGTGCACTATAACGGGCCACTGATCGCTCCAGTGCTCCGTTGGCAGGCGCTCAAAATTGCTGCGCACAAACTGCGCTATTCTCCCTTCGGCGGAGGCCATCAGCATACTTGCCGCGGCGGTAATGGGCAGCATAGGGCGTATGCCTTCACGGATTTCCGCTTCCCGCAAAATTTGTTTGATCTGTGTTTCCAACCGATCAAAAAATTGTGCAACCCTGATGCGCAAGCGCTCAGTTTCCCCCGCCAGTGCATCGCCGGTAAGAATGCGGGTAATACCGGGGTTGCGCTCTGTAAATGTGAGCAGTAGGTTCAGTATTTTCTCACAACGGACCAGGGCGCTGGGTTCTTCCGTAAGAATCAGGTTGACTCGGGAAAAAATCGTATCCTCGATAAATTCGATCAAACCTTCAAACATTTTCGACTTGCTGGGAAAGTGTCGGTAGAGCGCTGCTTCGGAAACACCGACTTCCTTGGCCAGGGCAGCCGTTGTGATTCGGGCACCTGGACAGGCTTCCAGCATATGGGCAAGTGCTTCGAGTATCTGCTGGCGACGGGAAGCTTTATGATTTGATTTATTCATAATTTATTATTGATGGCCCGCTAGAATACATATAAAAGAGCTAAAACGAACTCTGGTGGCCGCAGAACCTTTATCCCCAATATTTCCACAGTACTGTGCTATCCTAGCCGTATATCATCCCGGCATCAATAACTGCTATGGGGAAAATCACAGATCGGAAGAAAAAACCAGCGGTTACAAGTGGCGATCGTTCTTTATAACAGTACCAACCCCCGCATCTGTAAAGATTTCCAACAGCACGGCGTGGGCTACACGGCCGTCGATAATATGAGCACTGGTGACCCCCGCTTTAACTGCCTCCAGGGCGCAGTCGATCTTTGGCAGCATACCCCCAAATATAGTACCGTCTTCGATCAAGGTATCCACCTGTGCTGTACTCAAACCGGTGAGAATCTGCCCCTGCTTGTCCTGCAGACCGGCGACATTGGTAAGTAGTATTAATTTTTCTGCGGCGAGTACTTCGGCAATCTTGCCGGCTACCAGATCGGCGTTGATATTGTAGGACATCCCATTGTCACCGACACCGATCGGTGCGATAACCGGAATAAAATGGCTGTTGAGAAGCATGTCTATTACCTCTGTATTGATGTTCTCAACGGCGCCGACATGGCCAATATCAATAATTTCGGTGGCCTGCATACCTGGTGTTTTGCGACTGACAGACAGTTTTCTGGCACGGATAAGCTGACCGTCTTTGCCGGTGATGCCAATAGCCTGGCCACCATTTCGATTAATCAGGTTGACTATTTGCTTGTTGACAGTCGCTCCCAACACCATTTCCACCACATCCATCGTCTGGCTGTCGGTAACCCGCATACCGTCGATAAAGCGGGATTGAATATTGAGCTTTTCCAGCAGTTGGCCGATCTGCGGTCCCCCGCCGTGGACAACGATCGGGTTCATTCCCACCAGTTTCATCAGGACGATATCCCGGGCAAAGCTGTTTTGCAGCTGTTTGTCGACCATCGCGTTACCGCCGAATTTAACCACGATGGTTTTGCCGGTAAACCTCTGTATATAGGGTAGCGCTTCGGTTAAAACCTGGGCGATATTCATCGCTGCATCGCGGTTTAGTGACATAGATATAACCCCTAAAAAGTGAGTTAAAATTTATACATAAAATAAGAGATTAATGCTTTGAGTATAACGCTTAAAATGCTATGTCCAATGTTTCATCAATCTTTAACAATTCGCGCTTAAACAGTTGTTGGAGTTGATCCAGAGACTCCTGCGATTCAGCTTCGAAGCGCAGTGTTAATGCTGGCGATGTATTCGATGCCCTTACTAAACCCCAACCTTTGGCAAAGTCCACACGCAGGCCGTCTATAGTGCTGAACCTGCCGTTTTCAAAATTACCCTGGTCTATAAGCTTGCGGATAAGACCGAATTTCTGCTCTTCGGCGACCTTGATTCTGAGTTCCGGCGTGCAAGGCAATACGGGGAAGCTTTCAAAAATAGTGTCCAAATCCTGGTCGCGCAGTGTCATGATTTCGATCAGACGCGCGGCGGCATACATGCCATCGTCAAACCCGTACCAGCGGTCTTTGATAAAAATGTGGCCGGAAAACTCGCCCCCCAACAGAGCGTTGCTTTCCAGCATTTTTGCCTTCATGTGAGAGTGGCCTGCTTTCCACATAATCGGGCGCCCGCCGTAACTGGTAATCAGGCTGTTGAGCTGGCGAGTACTTTTAACATCGAATACAACGTCGGCACCGGGGCAACGCGAAACGATATCCTTGGCAAACAGCATCAACAGCCTGTCGGGCCAGATAATTTCACCCTTGGGTGTAATCACCATAATACGATCGCCATCGCCGTCCAGGGCCACGCCCAGGTCGGCTTGGGTTTCGCGAACGGTTTTGATCAAGTCCTGCAGGTTCTGTTCCTGGGTCGGATCGGGTGCGTGATTGGGAAAGTGGCCGTCGATGTCGCAATGCAGTGGAATCACTTCACAGCCCAGTTCTTCGAACAATGTCGGTGCCACAGAGCCGGTGGCGCCATTACCGGCATCAATAACAATTTTAATTTCAGCGGCGAGGGCGACATCTGAAAATATCCGGTCTACATATTCCGGTATGACGTTTTGATGATCTTCACGGCCTTGCCCCTGGTGAAAATGACGGCGCAGGATTCTCGCGCGCAACTGCTGTATATCGTCATCAGCCAGGGTTTTGCCATTGAGCATTATTTTTACGCCGTTGTATTCACCGGTGTTATGGCTGGCCGTTACCATAACGCCACTTTTAGTGAGTTCTGATTCGTGTGCGGCAAAATACAGCACTGGAGTAGCTACAATACCAATATCGATAGCGTTGCAGCCGGTGCTGAGAATGCCCTTGATCAAATGCTGGGCAAGTTCTGGGCTGTGGATACGGCCGTCACGGCCGACCAGTAGCGTATTTTCATCTTGTTCCAGCGCCTCGCTGGCGACGGCCTTGCCGATCATCTCCATTAATTCCGGGGTCAAGGCTTCGCCGACAACACCGCGAATGTCGTAAGCACGAAAAATCACATCCGGAACCTCTCCGGTAACTTCCGTTGTTTCAGCACCCTTTGTGCTTATGTTGGTATCATTTGCGACGTATTTGCGGCTGTCAGTGGGTGAGGAGTCCTCCAATCCAAACAGGTTCTGATCTTCAGCGGAAACCTCAATATCGAGAACGTCGTGATTATCTGTCCGATCCGTGGCAGCGTCAACGCCGAATGTGGTCTTTAAGTCTTCGCCAACCGGTTTCCACGGTGTCAGTGCGCCGGGCTTAAGGAATCTGGCTAGACAAATGCCCGCCGTTAAAGTGACCAGGGCCAGCAGAACCAGGATGGCAACCACCGGTAAGGGGTTGATGTTGGAGCGGCCCACCAAGGCTGGTGATGGCGTGAATCGAACAGTCCAGTAGCTATTGGCTACTCTGGCAGTCTCACTTGCGCCCGCGTTGCCCCGCCCCCGCGCCGCTATTCGCTGTGGTCGGCCTTTCCCGAATTGTTGCAGTAACTCCGTTTTGCCAAGTGTGGTGTCGAGCGATTCCATTAGGGCGGTAATAGCATTTTCACGCAAACTGATAAACAGGGTTCCGGCGACTTCATTGGACTTGGCTGTCTGGTCTGCGACCATTTCGGCGGTTTGTGTCGCCGCGATTAAAGGCGCAGCCAGATTCAACAGCCAATCATCGTTGAGTTTGGTGGCCTCGGGCATTACGGTTTCACGCTTTTCCGCTCTATTGATCATGTCCAGTTCGGTAAAACGCAGAGGCACTTCACCGTTGGCGTCGAGTTTGGCGGAGTCGAGAGGAAGCAAGCGGATCACGGCGGCATTGGCGAAGCTTTTTTGCAGACTGGCGGTAAATTTTTCGAGGATCCGTTGTTGCCGTTCGGCAACCGCCGCGATCAGCGCCGGGCGGGTGGTAAATCGCTCCATTTCTCTCTGCAGGTTTTGCAGGTTCGAGCCGATGGTCTGGGCGCGTTCCCGGGCTTCGGTCTTGGTCATGTCGACCAATAGTCGTTGCTGCGCCTGCAGTACCCACTTATGGTAAACCCAGGCGCTGATGCCCAGGTTCACTAACAGAATAACGCCGACAACAAGGAAGAGCTGCGTTTTATCAGTTTGACCGAGAGGCGCTGAATTTTTCTTGCTTTTATTGTGCTCTTCCACGGTCATTCAGTTCCCTTTGATTTCTTCAGTGTCGAGGCAATACGCTCAATCAAATGCCGGGCCAACTGCTGCTTGCTTTGTTCGGCAAGGGGTTCATCCCTGTCTGGCCACACCAGAGTGACAGTGTTGTTGTCGCTGTTAAAGCCAATTTCCGGTTGAGATACGTCGTTGGCAATCACCAAATCCAGTTTTTTATTGCTCAGTTTAGTGCGCCCGTAGCAGACGACATCCTCTGTTTCAGCCGCAAAACCCACTGTGAAAGGTTTGGGGTCGCTGGCGGCGACAGCACGGACTATGTCAGGGTTTTTTGTCAGTTGAATTGTCAACGTGTCTTTATGGTTTTTCTTAATTTTTTGATCTGCGACGCTGAGCGGCCGGTAGTCGGCCACCGCCGCCGATGCGATAAATAGATCGCAACCAACGACTTCCTCCAGGCTGGCGGTGTACATCTCTTCGGCGCTGACAACCTGCCGCATCCGCACCCGCTCAGGCGCTTGCAAGGCGGTGGGACCGCTGATTAACACTGTCGTTGCCCCCGCTTCCTGCGCCGCCTGCGCGAGGGCGTAACCCATTTTCCCTGAGCTGTGATTGCTGAGGTAGCGCACCGGATCTATCGCCTCCCGCGTCGGGCCGGCGGTGATGACCACCTTTAGTCCAGCCAAGCTGCCGGTCTTAAACAATGCGGCGCAACGGCTGGCAAGTTCCTCGGGTTCCATCATTCTGCCGGGGCCGATATCGCCACAGGCCTGGTTGCCGTCGTCGGGGCCAAACAGAGCGATTTGCCGTTGTTTTAACCGAGCCAAATTGTCCTGGGTGCCAGGGTTGCTCCACATGCCTTGATTCATGGCCGGAGCCAGCGCCAGAGGAGCTGAACTGGCCAGGCACACGGTAGTAAGCAGGTCGTCGCCTCTGCCACTGGTGAGACGGGCAATAAAATCGGCGCTGGCGGGCGCGATCAACAGTAGATCCGCCCAGCGGGCCAATTCAATATGCCCCATAGCGGCCTCAGCGGTGGGATCGAGCAGCTCGGTGTGGACCGGGTTGCCTGAAAGCGCCTGCAGCGTAAGAGGCGTAATAAACTCTTGGGCAGCCCGGGTCATAACCACCCGCACACTGGCCCCGCAATCGCGCAGGTGCTCCGTCCAGCCGCTCCAGGCATTCGCGGCGCTAGCGCCCTCACATGGGGCCTGCCATGCAGCGTCGTCGCGCCCCCTGCTATTAAAAGAAGGGGGAACAAAAATTGACGCACTCTATACACCTAAATCTCAAACGCTTTGGGTATATCCGCCATCTGTCGTATTTTTCCCTCAACTCTACTAATATTCAAACTGTGATGCTAATGGATACCCAAAACGTTTGAGATCAATGTTCTGGGTAAGTGAAACAGGGAGAGTTGAATATGGCAATCAAACATTGGCCGGTTGACGAGCGGCCTCGGGAAAAGCTCCTGTCTAAAGGCGCGCCTGCACTGTCCGATTCGGAGTTGCTGGCTATTTTTCTGCGTACCGGATGTGTCGGCAAATCGGCGGTAGACCTGGCCCGGGACTTACTTCGAGAGTTCGACGGTCTGCGATCGTTACTGGAGTCGGATCAGACCCGGTTTTGCCGCGCACGAGGGCTGGGGATGGCGAAATATTGCCAGCTCCAGGCGGTGCTGGAGATGGCCAAGCGCCACCTCAGTGAAACCATGACCCGCGACAGCGCTCTGACTAACCCCCGCACGGTGAGAGATTATTTGACTGCACAGTTGCGTCACCGTCAACAGGAAGTATTTGCGGTCCTGTTTCTCGACAGCCAGCACCGCCTGGTGGCGTTCGAAGAACTTTTTTACGGCACGATAGACAGTGCCAGCGTCTACCCCAGGGAAGTGGCCAAACAGGCGCTGGCCCATAACGCAGCCGCCTTAATACTCGCACACAATCATCCTTCCGGCGTCGCCGAGCCCAGTCAAGCCGACAAATGTATTACCAGACACCTGAAAGAAGCCCTCAACCTAATCGACGTGCGGGTTATCGACCATATGGTGATAGGGGATAATGAAATAGTCTCATTTGCAGAACGGGGGTTGATTTAACCAGATTTTTAAGGTTTTGTTTGAAGTTTGATAGCGATTCTGGTATAACACGCGGCTCTTTGCCGGGCGGGAGCTACTGGGATCCTCCGGGCTGGGCGGCTGGACCGCCCCAGGCGATAATGAATCTGATTAATTACACCGCTTATCCGGTTTGTAACAGTTGGCGGTGGACTACGTATTGAAGAGGCGAGAAGATGTCCAAGGTCTGTCAGGTTACCGGTAAGCGACCGGTAACGGGTAACAATGTTTCGCATGCAAAAAACCACACAAAGCGCCGTTTTTTGCCCAATCTACACACCCACCGCTTTTGGGTGGAATCCGAAAAGCGTTTTGTGAAACTGAGAGTTTCCGCCAAAGGCATGCGTGTCATTGACAAGCATGGTATCGAACAGGTACTGAACACCCTTCGTGCCCGCGGTGAGAGTGTGTAAGCGACAGCTTAAAATTCAGGAGAACATACAATGCGCGATAAGATCCGATTGAACTCAAGTGCTGGTACCGGTCATTTTTACACTACCACTAAAAACAAGCGCAACATGCCCGAAAAAATGGAAATCAAAAAATATGATCCGGTCGTTCGCAAGCATGTAATGTATAAAGAAGGCAAAATTAAATAAGTTTTGCTATTTTACTAAAAGCCTCTTATCACGGGAATATTCGGTTATTGCTGAATGTTCCCGCCTGTTAGGAACGGAAAGTTATTCCGTGCCCGTTCCTTTACCCTATCGTTGCATAAATTTTCGGCCCAGGACCGCTTCGCTCCTTCAATAGCCGCATTTTCAGGGTCGTGTTCAATTTTTCTAATCCTTACCTAGGGTGAGCCGGCGTTTTCGCAACGACACCAGACGGGCGCCTCGAAACCCAAAAATCCGGAAGTTATTCCTTTACAGGCCCTTAGGTTCCGTTTTTCGCGGTGCGGCACAGTTCAGGCCTCGTTCATCATTTCGTGCACGGCCCCTAACACCGGGGACGAAACGATAAACGAGGCCACAGTTCAAATACGGGTGAATGTCTTTAAATTGTCGAATACCCTAAACACAGGATTAACTCCAACTGCACTGACATTAATCGAAGTTGTAAGTCATCCGCATATACCAGAAACCACCGCCAAAACCGCTCGGTGAAAACTGGCTGTAACGGCGGCCACTGTCGTCGGCACCAGTTGGGTTTTCATCAGGGTACTCATCCAGGAGATTTTGCATGCCCATGGTAACGGAGTAATTGGTATTGAAATCGTAGGCAACTTCGGCATCGACAATAAATTCATCGCCATAAGTTCTGTTATCTTCAGAATCATAGAACTCATCGTAGTAGCTCAGGCGCAGGAGAAAACGCCAGTCACCCAGCATGTGATTGGCACTGATATTCCAACGTGTTTCCGGCAGCCCCTCTTCCAGCTGTCTGGTTCGCTTAAGTGCTCCTTCAATACTACCCTCATCATTCGGGTCAACAAAAATAGAATCAACTTCCGTTTTAGTCATGTTATAGGCCAGGCTGAAGTCAGTCGTGCCTCCCAGCCAGTCTGCCGAAGTGGTAGCGACGATATCGACACCGGTGGTAGTGGTATCGAAGTCATTGGTAAAAAAGCGAAAGTTCTGCAGGTTGGCCGCACTGGTGACACCGGAAGCTACCAGATCATCGATTTCAGTCTGGTTCAGTTCGAAAAGCTGTGACAGACTGATCCGGTCTTTTAATTTTATCTTGAAATAATCGACTGTAAATGTGACAGCATCAAAATTGAAGATCAGTCCAAAGGTTGTATTTTTGGACTTTTCTGCATCCAGCGCCTGACCGCCACGCAGTCTGGCTACCGGGTTGATGGACGGAATGGTACCATTGTTAACCAGGTCTCCCAGTGCCTCATCGAATTCGGTTGATACGTTAAACGCATTCGATTGTCCCGGTGTCGGTGCGCGGAAACCGGTACTGTAAGAAGCCCGCAGGGAGACAAAATCGGTGAGAGCGACATTGGTGGCTAACTTATAGTTAGTCGTACTGCCAAAATCTTCAAAGTCTTCCCAGCGTACCGCCAGCCCCAATAGCCAGTTATCGAGAATATCGGCTTCGGCATCGACATACGTGGCAAAATTGGCCCGGTCGAATTCTCCCCCTGCCAGAGGGCCGAATCCGGGAAAGCCGTTGGATGCGGCACTAAACCCTTGATCAGCGTACTCTCCAATTTCGAAGGAAGCCTGATCGCCAACCGTAATTTCAAACTGCTCTTCACGGTATTCCAAACCGCCGGCGACATTCAGGTCCGACGCCAGCCAGGACACAGCCAGTGGATAGGACACATCAACGTTGAAGTTTTTGTCGAACTGTGTGTAGGCGCCTGGATCAAACTCCGTCGGCGTTTGAGGGCCTAATGATGCATTCACAGTATCGCGGATAAAAAAATCGACATCATTGTAGCCCAATCCGGCACTGATATCCCAACTCATACCATAGGCGGTTTCCCCCCTCACGCCTGCGACACCGGCAAAGTCAGTTAATTTTCCACCAAACCTGGGAGTAAATCCGCCGGGAAAGAGCTCATTAAAGACAAAGCACTCCGCGCCAATGGCGGTGCTATTATCCATCACTTGGGCCAACAAGGCATTTGAGGCTGCATCACCCGCAATCATTGTAGGGCAGGGTACGCCATTGTCCGGATTCAGATCTGCCACAAGGCGTTGGTACTGATCATCAGCCGTAGTACTAGGGTCGTTTTCAATTTTGGTGCCAAAAACGCCACTGCGGGTATCGGGATTACGGAAATAAAAGCCTCCCTCCACTTTCTTTTCCTGATAATTGGCAAACCCGTAAAAGTTTTTGCTACGGTCAAGGTCCAGGCCCAGATTCAGTACCATCTTCAGTTCATCTCTGATTTTTGGCTGTCCCCATTCCTGAGCTGGATCGGCGACATCTGTGTTGCCTGAGGCGATCAGCCTTGCCGCATCTGAGCGTTGGATACTGCGATCTGTCGCATTAGTGTTCCCGTATTCAAAGCTGAAGTTGGCAAAACCACTGGCAGTGAAAGGCATACCTATGTTACCGGAAATTGTCGCCAGTTCCCCGTCTCCTTCATAGAACTCACCATAGCGTACTTGCAGGCTACCGCCTTCGGAGTCATCTTTGAGAATAAAATTCATCACACCGGCGATGGCATCGGAACCGTATTGAGCTGCCGCGCCGTCGCGCAAAACCTCGGCTTGTTTCAACGCTATCGAAGGAATCGCCGAAATATCGGGTCCCTGGGCACCGTCGGAAACCCCATTGCCAAGCCAGTAGATGACGGCGGCGCGGTGGCGGCGTTTGCCGTTGACCAGCACCAGGGTGTGATCCGGCGCCAGTCCGCGCAGGTTGGCCGGGCGTACGATTGAGGCTGCATCACTGATCGGCTGTGTATTGACATTATAAGAGGGCACAATATTGCGCAGCAGATTGCTCAAATCCGTATCGCCCTGATTGACAAAGTCCGCGCCGGTTACTACATCTACTGGGGCGGCCGACTCAGTGGCGGTTCTACCGGTAGTACGGGTGCCAGTGGTAATCACTTCTTCCATCAACTCCACCCTATCGTCTTGGGCAAGGACGCCTGTAGTGTTCAAACTGCCGGCTAGCGCCAAAATCGAAAGAGAAGAGACCAGGTGCTTGTTATTCATAGGTTAAATCTCCTTATTTAGTGCTGTATCCTGTGATGCAACGACAGGCGGAATCTGTACAATTAAAGCGGCTTGTTTATTAAAGCTATTGATCATGGCTAATACTCACGTTATTGGGAGGATATTGTTTTTCGGCTTCGTTCATCGCTTCGTCCACCAAAGGTGCCAGTCGATCCGGGCGAAACCATGAACGAGGCTTGTTTTTCGTATTCTCACCTTTATCGGTAATTCGAGAACTTGAAGCAGATTTTTGCCAAGTGGGTATGGCAGTTAGGCCATGAAATGAAAGGCTTGGCGTTGGAATCTTCCTTTTAAAACGGTTGTCTGACTATTACCTATTTTTGGCAGAAAACCGGTAGTAGCTATATACGAATACGCCACGAAAACCCGCTATAGCTGGCGAAAACTTTTTCGGGCTTGGGTTTTTCTTATGGAAGGTGCTTTAAGGAATGTTTTAAACTTTGCAAGTGCATTTTGTATCACTAAACAGGTAATGAATATGAAATGGTTAATGCGTTCCGTAGTGACTGTTGCTTTATTGCCTGTATCTCTCGCCATGGCTCAGTCCGACCGGTTGAGATCGGTCAGCAAGGCCTATTCAGCTTGTCTCAAACATGCCGCTGAGGCTGAAA